>NZ_CP177163.1:3767377-4120670 GCF_046736075.1 Stenotrophomonas sp. LGBM10 | reverse complement strand
ACCACGATCGCGATGCCGCCACCGCGCGGGGTGGCGACGCCGTGGCTGCGGCGTTCGCCGGGCTGATCCATCAGGTTGCGGCGCAGGGCATACCGGCGCGCGCACCAGGTCAGGGCCGCCGAGAGGGCCATGAAGGCCATCAGGTCGACCAGCCAAATCCAGGGGATCGACACTTACAGCACCGCGTAGTTCAGCAGCGGCTTGACCGTCCCCCACTCCTTGCAGCTGGGGCATTGCCAGTGGTGCGTCCGCGCACCGAAGCCGCAGCGCGTGCAGCGATAGGCCGGATTGCGGACCAGCAACTGGTCGGTGATGTGTTTGAGATCGTGCAGCGTGGCCGTGGCATCGGCGCCGTCCGCCAGGGTGAGATCGATCAGCGCCGACTCACCGCGAACCGACGGACGGTCCTTGAGCTGGCGGCCCAGGTAGGCGCGGGCAGGCGCCACGCCCTCCTGTTCTTCCATCAGCTGGGTCAGCGCAAGCACCGGGGCGATGCCACGGTAGTGTTCGGTCATCTCCGACAGGAACGCGCGCGCGCCGGCCAGATCGCCGACCTTGCGGTAGTTCTGCATCAGGGCCGGCAACAGCTCGGGCAGGTAATCCGGGTCGTTGCGCGCGGCACGCTCGAACGCCCTTACCGCCGCTTCGTGATGGCCGACATCGGACTCCAGGCGGCCTTCGATGATGCCCGCACGCACCGACATGGCATCGGCCTGGTAGGCACGCGCGATGGCCGCGCGTGCATCGTCGACACGATCGGCACCGCGGTAGCGCTCAGCCAGCTCGCACTCGAACTGACCGATCAGCTTGCCCATCGGCTCGCCGGTGACTTCCTCGAAGCGGCTGGCGTTATCGATCGCCTTTTCCCAGTCGCGTTCGGCCTGGTAGATGCCGATCAGGTGCTTGAGCGCCTGCGGGGCGCGCTGGTCGATCTGGGCCAGTTCGGTGAACACGGTTTCGGCACGGTCGAGCAGGCCGGACTTCATGTAGTCCTCGCCGAGGGCAAGCAGCGCCTGTACGCGCTGGGCATCGCTGAGGTCACTGCGGTTGACCAGGCCCTGGTGCAGGCGGATCGCACGGTCGACCTCGCCCCGGCGGCGGAACAGGTGGCCCAAGGCGACCTGGGTCTCGAAGGTTTCCTTGTCCAGCTCGGCGATGTGCAGGAACAGTTCGATCGCCTTGTCCGGCTGCTCATTGAGCAGATAGTTCAGGCCACGGAAGTAGGTGCTGGACAGCCGGCTGACCTGGTTGTCGCCATGACGCTGGCCACCGCGCCGGCCGATCACCCAGCCCGACAGCGCCGCCAACGGCAGACACAGGAAAAACCAGAACCACTCGGAGACAAATTCCATCGGCGCTCAGCGTCCGTCGAAAGGAGAAGAAGAAGGGGGTGTAGCGACCACCACGGGGGCGGCCTTCTGCGCCTTGCGCAGTTTGGAATACAGCGGGATGACCATGCTTGCCAGGACCAGGGCGCCCCCGATCAGGGCTCCGGACAGCAGCGAGATGATGATGGCCAGACCGGTGGTCGTGGCGATCTGGGTGAAGCCCAGGCTGATGGCGATCGGCTGCGAGTTGAGCGCGCCGACGATGAGCCCGACCACCAGAACTGCCAGCAGGACGAGTAGACGTACGACGTTCATGCACCAGCTCCAGTTCCGGAAGGCCTCAAGAGTAGCGGACTAACACTCCGCTCTACCAGCCGACGCGGCGGATTCATGCATCCGGGATGCGGATGCGACGGCTCAGGCAGGATCGCTTTCCAGCGGCACGACGGCGCTGACGCGCTCGCGCAATTCCTTGCCCGGCTTGAAATGCGGGACATGCTTGCCCGGCAATGCCACCGACTCCCCCGTCTTGGGGTTGCGCCCGAGGCGCGGTGGCCGGTAGTGCAACGAAAAACTGCCGAACCCGCGGATCTCGATGCGATCACCGCCGGCCAGCGCCCCACCCATCATTTCCAGCAACGACTTCACCGCCAGATCGACATCGTCCGACTTCAGATGCGCCTGTCGGCGCGCCAGGATTTCGATCAGCTCGGATTTGGTCATTACGGGCTCTTGGGGAGGAAACCAGACCCTGAAACGGCCCGGACAAAAGTCCGGGCCGTCCAGGAAACGACTGCTACGGGTAAGGCCGATTACTCGGACTTGTTGCCGTTCAGCTGTGCACGCAGCAGCGCGCCGAGCTGGGTGGTGCCGCTGGACGCCGAAGAGGACTGGTATTCCTCCAGCACTTCGCGCATTTCCGCGTCGTCCTTGGCCTTGATCGACAGCTGCAGGGTACGGCCCTTGCGGTCCATGCCCACGAACTTGGCTTCGACCTTGTCGCCGACCTTCAGGAACTGGGTCGCGTCGTCAACGCGCTCGTTCGCAACGTCGCGAGCGGACACGTAGCCTTCGATGCCGTCAGCCAGTTCGATGGTAGCGCCCTTGGCGTCCACTTCCTTGACCACGCCTTCGACCTTGGAACCCTTCGGATTGGCAGCCATGTACTGGCCGAACGGATCCTGCTCCAGCTGCTTGACGCCCAGGCTGATGCGCTCGCGTTCCGGATCGACGGCCAGGACCACTGCGTCCAGGGTGTCGCCCTTCTTGAAGTTGCGGACCACGTCTTCGCCGGTGGTGTTCCAGCTGATGTCCGACAGGTGCACCAGGCCATCGATACCGCCGTCCAGGCCGATGAAGATGCCGAAGTCGGTGATCGACTTGATCTGGCCCGACACCTTGTCGCCCTTCTTGTGGATGGCAGCGAAGGTCTCCCACGGATTGGCGGCAACCTGCTTCATGCCCAGCGAGATTCGGCGACGCTCCTCGTCGACGTCCAGGACCATGACTTCAACTTCGTCACCGACCTGCACAACCTTGGACGGGTTGACGTTCTTGTTGGTCCAATCCATCTCGGACACGTGCACCAGACCTTCGACGCCCGGCTCGATCTCGACGAATGCGCCGTAATCGGTGACGTTGGAGACCTTGCCGAAGACGCGGCTGTTGGCCGGGTAACGACGGGCGATGTTGTCCCACGGATCCTCGCCCAGCTGCTTCAGACCCAGCGAAACGCGGTTGCGCTCGCGGTCGAACTTCAGCACGCGGACGTCCAGCTCGTCGCCGACGTTCACGACTTCGGACGGGTGGCGCACGCGCTTCCAGGCCATGTCGGTGATGTGCAGCAGGCCGTCGATACCGCCCAGGTCCACGAACGCGCCGTAATCGGTCAGGTTCTTGACGACACCCTTCAGGATCGCGCCTTCCTGCAGCTTGTCCATCAGCTGCTCGCGCTCTTCCGAGTGCTCGCTTTCGACGACTGCACGACGCGAGACCACGACGTTGTTACGCTTGCGGTCCAGCTTGATGAGCTTGAATTCCAGCTCCTTGCCTTCCAGGTAGGCCGGGTCGCGCACCGGGCGCACATCCACCAGCGAACCGGGCAGGAACGCGCGGACATCCTTGATGTCCACGGTGAAACCACCCTTGACCTTGCCGCTGATGCGGCCGGTGATGGTTTCGTTCTTTTCCAACGCTTCTTCCAGCTCGTCCCACACCATCGCGCGCTTGGCCTTCTCGCGCGACAGGACGGTTTCACCGAAGCCGTTCTCGATCGAGTCGAGGGCGACCTTGACGACGTCGCCTTCGGCGACATCGATCTCGCCAGCGTCGTTACGGAACTGCTCGATCGGCACGATGCCTTCGGACTTCAGGCCGGCGTTGATCACCACGACGTCGCCGCGGACTTCAACGACAACACCGCTGACGATGGCGCCCGGCTTCAGCTTGGCCAGATTGGCCTGACTGGCTTCGAACAGTTCGGCAAATGATTCGGTCATTAGATTTACTCTGTTGGACACATGGGCATTGGTCCCCGCAAGGGTTCCGTTTACTGCCCGCCTGTTGGTCGACCCCGGTACGGCAGGTCGTGTGTTAAGTAGGAAAACCGCCACGCATCATTGCGGGACGGAGCTGTTGTTGCCTTGCAGTGGTGCGACTGCCGTCGATGGACTGACGACCCTCCTTACAACGGATCAGGCACCCGAAACCGGAAGCAGATCCAGTACCTTGGCAACGACGGCGTCGATGCCGATACCACTGGTGTCGATGATGACGGCATCGTCTGCCGGCTTCAGGGGCGCCACTGTGCGCTGTGCATCACGGGCGTCGCGGGCCATGATCTCGCGCAGGAGGTCTTCAAAGTTAACAGAAACCCCCTTGTCTTTCAACTGCTTATGCCGCCGCTCCGCCCGCTCCTCGGCGCTGGCGGTCAAAAAGACCTTGAATGGGGCATCCGGGAAGATGACGGTGCCCATGTCACGCCCGTCGGCAACCAGACCGGGCTCGATCCTGAATGCGCGCTGGCGCTCTTTCAGGGCCGCGCGGACCTCCGGGATGGCCGCGATGGCCGATGCCAGGGCGCCGGTGGTCTCCAGTCGCAGCTCGTCGGTGGCGTCGGTATCGTTGACCAGCACGCGCAGCCCGCCATCGGCCGATTCGACGAAGCGGACGTGGGTGTCAAAGGTGCAGCGGACCAGCGCCGAGGCGTCTGAGGTGTCGATATCGGCCCAGCTGGCGGCCACGCCCACGGCGCGGTACAGGGCGCCCGAATCCAGGTAATGCCAGCCCAGTCGGCGTGCGACAATGCGGCTGACGGTCCCCTTGCCGGCCCCGGACGGGCCGTCGATGGTGAGCACGGAAGGAAGCTGATTCATGGGTTTCCCGGTGATTTTGACGGGCCATTCTAGCCCCTGCCCGGGGCTGCCCGAGACCTTTTTCGTGCAACCACTTGAAAGGATGGAAAAAAGACCGGTAGAATGGCGGGCTTGAGCGAGCGTCACCTGCCGATTGTCATCTGCATATCGCGGCCGCGCTCCAACCGAATCCAACGTTTACGCCGAGGTATGCAATGAAAGTCCTGTCTTCCCTGAAGTCGGCCAAGTCCCGTCACCGTGACTGCAAGGTCGTTCGCCGCCGTGGCAAGATCTTCGTGATCTGCAAGTCGAACCCGCGTTTCAAGGCTCGCCAGCGCTGAGCCGAAGGACGTCGCGTCCTCCGGTCGCGACCTGCCTGAACAAAAAGCCGCCTCCGGGCGGTTTTTTGTTGCCGTTTTTGCTGTAATCGCCGGGCAGGTCACGGCCGCTGGCTGTGACACCTTCTTTTTTCTTGACCACTGGGGAGTAGATCGAGATGAAGCGTTACCTGACCACCCTGCCGCTGCTGGCCCTGCTGGCCTGTTCCAGCGTCCATGCCGACACCCTGCTGATCGACCGCAGCCGCGAGAAGCCCGCCGTGGCGCTGCCCGTGCGCGGCCAGAGCATGCAGCAGGTCCAGTCCCAGTTCGGCGACCCGGGCGAACGCCTGGAGCCGCGCGGCGGGCAGAAGCGCCAGTGGCCGACCATCCACCGCTGGGTGTACCCGCAGTTCACCGTCTACTTCGAGAAGCAGAAGGTGATCGACGTGGTCGCCAACCAGGCCGATGCCAACGAGATCGGGCCCAAGCCGGCGATCCGCTGACCCCTCCTACCGCCTGCCAACCGGCGGGCCATCGCACCGAGATCATGAACGACACGCTCCGCTTTCCGGCCGAATGGGAATCCCAGTCCGCCATCCTGATTGCCTGGCCCCACGCCGATACCGACTGGGCTGACCGCCTGGGCGACGTGGAGGACACCTACATCGCCCTGGTGGCGGCCATCACCCGTTTCCAGCCGGTGGTGATCATCGTTGCCGACGATGACCTGGAGGCCTACGCCGACGCGCGCCTGCGCTCCAACCGCATCGACATGGACCGCGTCCGGTTCGTCACCGCGCAGTACGACGACACCTGGCTGCGCGACTCCGGCCCGATCACGCTCAAGCGCGCCGACGGTGGCTTCCGCCTGCTCGACTTCCGCTTCACCGGTTGGGGCGGCAAGTTCGACGCCAGCCTGGACGATCAGCTGGTCGGGGTGCTGCACGGCGCAGGCGTGTTCGCCAATGCCGAACTGCAGAGCATCCCGTTCGCACTGGAAGGCGGCGGCATCGAAACCGACGGCGCCGGCACGCTGCTGACCACCTGGCAGTGCCTGCACGAGCGGCACCCGGATCGCGACCGCGCCTCGCTGAGCGCCGACCTGGCGAACTGGCTGGCGCAGGACCGGGTGCTGTGGCTGGACCACGGCTATCTGGAAGGCGACGACACCGACGCGCACATCGATACCCTGGCCCGCTTTGCCTCGGTGGACAGCATCGTCTACCAGGCCTGCGACGACAGCAGCGATTCGCACTTCGCCGAACTGCAGGCAATGGGCAATGAACTGGCCGCGCTGCGCACCGCCGACGGCGCGCCGTACCGCCTGTTCCCGCTGCCGTGGGCACAGCCGGTCATTGACGAAGGCCGCCGCCTGGCTGCGTCCTACGCCAACTACCTGATCCTCAACGGCGCGGTGCTGATGCCGGCCTATGGCGACGTCGCCGACGAGGCCGCCCGCGCGGTGCTGGCGAAGGCGTACCCGGACCGCGAGATCGTGCCGGTGCCCTGCCGCTCGCTGATCTGGCAGAACGGCAGCCTGCACTGCATCACCATGCAGTTGCCTGCCGGGCTGTTGGCGGCATAAGGGACGTCGGCAATAGATGGTTTCCTTTGCGCCGGGCTTTGCCCGGCGCATTTGGTTTTGGGCCAACAGCCTCTGGGTCCTACGTGGTCCGGGCTGGCCCGGCGGTGGTTCGGTGGCCGCAGGAGTATCAACGGCTGGGGGGCAAGTTCACATGCGTGTCTGCCCTTTCCTGCCGCGTGCGATCAACTGTCGGGGCTGCCCGCCGGTCGGCCCAGCCCGTAACACCGAACAGCCGCTTTTCGCTGCCAGCTGCCCCCCATTTATCGCCCAGCACGCTGCGTGCACCCATCCGCGATAAACTGCGTTTTTCCCCCTGCAGGACCCGCCCCGGATGAGCTCACGCCACACCCTTTCCGTCGCCCTGATCCAGGAGCGCAACCACGGTGACGCCGCCGCCAATCTGGCCGTGATCGAGACGCGCGTGGCTGAAGCGGCCGCCCAGGGTGCCAAGCTGATCCTGCTGCAGGAACTGCACAACGGCGCGTACTTCTGCCAGCACGAGTCGGTTGACGAGTTCGACCTGGCCGAGCCGATTCCGGGTCCGAGCACCGAGCGCCTGGGTGCGCTGGCGAAGCAGCACGGCGTGGTGATCGTCGGCTCGCTGTTCGAGCGCCGTGCCGCCGGGCTGTACCACAACACTGCGGTCGTCTTTGAAAAGGACGGCACGCTGCTGGGCAAGTACCGCAAGATGCACATCCCGGACGATCCGGGCTTCTACGAAAAGTTCTACTTCACGCCCGGCGACATCGGCTTCAAGCCGATCGACACCTCGGTTGGCCGCCTCGGCGTGCTCGTGTGCTGGGACCAGTGGTATCCGGAAGCGGCGCGCCTGATGGCGCTGGCCGGCGCCGAACTGCTGCTCTACCCCACCGCGATCGGCTGGGACCCGGACGACCAGCAGGACGAACAGACCCGCCAGCGCGATGCCTGGGTGCTGAGCCACCGCGGCCACGCCGTCGCCAACGGCGTGCCGGTGCTGAGCTGCAACCGCGTCGGCCACGAAGCCTCGCCGCTGGGTGCTTCGGGCATCCAGTTCTGGGGCAACAGCCATGTGCTCGGCCCGCAGGGCGAGTTCATCGCCGAGGCCGGCACCGAGCCGACCGTGCTGATCTGCGACGTGGACCTGCAGCGCAGCGAGCACGTGCGCCGGATCTGGCCGTTCCTGCGTGATCGCCGCATCGATGCCTATGGCGACCTGCTCAAGCGCTACATCGACTGATCCCCCAGGACCCTGCCCCGTGACCGTGCTGCTGCGCGACGCCAACGATGCCGATATCGCGGCCATCACCGCCATCTACGCGGTGGAAGTGACCGACTTCGTCAACACCTACGAGTATGACGTACCCGTCGCGGCGGAGATGCAGCGCCGCATGCACGACATCGTGGCGCGCGGCTTTCCGTACCTCGTTGCCGAGGTGGATGGCCGGGTCGCCGGCTACGCCTATGCCAACACGTACCGGGGCCGCATCGCCTACCAGTGGACCGTGGAGAACTCGGTCTACGTGGATGCGGCGTTCCAGGGGCGTGGGGTCGGCACGGCCCTGATGCAGGGCCTGATCGATGCGTGCGTGGCGCGTGGCTACCGGCAGATGGTGGCGGTGATCGGCGAACCGTCGAACACCGCCTCGATCAAACTGCACGAACGCTTCGGTTTCCACACCGTTGGCGTTTTCCGCGGCCTCGGCCGCAAGCATGGCCGCTGGCTGGACACCGTCCAGATGCAGCGTGCGCTCGGCGATGGTGCCGACAGCGCCCCTTCGAATGAATGATGCAATGACTGATACCCAGATCGACGATACCGGCGATACCCTGTTCGCCGGCCAGCCCGTGCGCGTAGTCGAGCGCGATGGCGTGCACTACACCCTGCTCGGCACCGCACACGTCTCGCAGGCCAGCGTCGAAGCGGTGGAGCGCGCGATCGGCAGCGGTCGCTTCGATGCCGTCGCCGTGGAGCTGGACGCGCAGCGCCTGCAGGCACTGACCAACCCCGATGCGCTGGCCAAGCTCGACCTGGTCGAGGTGATCCGCAAGGGGCGTGTCGCGTTGTTCGCGGCCAACCTGGCGCTGGCCGCCTACCAGCGCCGGCTCGCCGAACAGCTCGGCATCGAGCCGGGCGCTGAACTCAAGCGTGCGGTCACCCTGGCCAACGAACACCACCTGCCGGTGCACCTGATCGACCGCGAAGTCGGCCTGACCTTCAAGCGCGCGTCGCAGCGGCTGGGCTTCTTCGGCAAGATCAAGCTGGTGATGGGTCTGGGTGCCGGCCTGTTCGCCTCCGAAGACGTGGGCGAGGACGAGATCGAGAAGCTCAAGCAGGGCGACATGCTCGAAGCCAGCTTCGGCGAGTTCGCCAGCGAAAGCCCGGCACTGTATGAAACCATCATCGGCGAGCGCGACCGCTACATGGCCACCCGCCTGCGTGAGACCCGCGATCCGGCCCAGCGCAACGTACTGGCCGTGGTCGGTGCCGGCCACCTGGCCGGACTGGCCCGCTACCTGGAAACCGATACCGACGCGCCCGGCCCCCTGCGGGAATCGCTGGAAGACGTGCCGAAGAAGCGCAACATTCCGTGGATCACGCTGACCATCCTGGCGATCGTGCTGACCGGCATTGCCGTTGGCTTCTACCGCGGTGGCCTGGGCGTGGGTACCGAACTGCTGGCGACCTGGGCGATGTATACCGGCGGTCTGGCCGGCCTGGGCTGCCTGCTGGCGGGCAGCCATCCGCTGAGCATCCTGACCGCCATCGTGGTCGCCCCGTTCAAGCCGTTCCGCCTGAGCATCCCCACGGGCGCGTTCTCGGCGCTGGTCGAAGCGCGCCTGCGCAAGCCGGCGTATGAGGACTTCCTCAAACTGCGCGATGACGCCCAGAGTGTGAAGGGCTGGTACCGCAACCGCGTCACCCGGGTGGTGCTCACCTTCATGCTGACCAACCTCGGCAGCATGCTGGGCCTGTGGCTGACCGGGTTCCAGGTCTGGCACAAAGTCGGCGGTTGACCGCCGACGCGGGGTAGAGCCGACCGTTGGTCGGCTGCCGTTGGTTTTTTGGGGAGCGGGCCAGCGGCCGGCACTACCCCACCTGCGCCGGGTGGAGCCGACCGTTGGTCGGCTGCCGTTGGTTTTGGGGAAGCCGGCCAGCGGCCGGCACCCCACCTGCGCGGGTAGAGCCGACCGTTGGTCGGCTGCCTTTGATTCTGGGAGCCGGCCAGCGGCCGGCACTACCCCACCTGCGCGGGTGGAGCCGACCGTTGGTCGGCTGCCGTTGGTTCAGGGGAGCCGGCCAGCGGCCGGCACTACGTCACTGTCCTTCGGCGGCAATCCCCTTGCCCGCCGCACGATCCCGGCAACCGCACTGCTCAGGTCGTCCAGGATGGCGTAGATGGTCGGCAGGAACAGCAGGCTGACCACCGTGGAGAACGCCAGGCCACCGGCAATCGCACGTGCCATCGGATAGTACGGCGGGCCGTTTCCAAGCAGCTGCGTATCGGTCAGCGAGATCGGAATCATCGCCAGGATCGCCGTGCCCATCGTCATCATGATCGGGCGCAGGCGCTCCCGCGAGCCCTCCACCAGTGCCTGGGTACGCCCTACCCCTCGGCGGCGCAGGTTGTTGATGTGCTCGATCATCACGATGCCGTTGTTCACCACCACGCCCATCAGCACCAGGATGCCGATGAAGGACATGATGCCGAACGACGTGCCGGTCACCCAGAACAGCCAGAACACACCGAAGATCGAGAACAGCACACCGCTCATGATCGCCGCCGGGAACAACAGCGACTCGAACACGGCCGCCATCACCACGTAGATCATCACCAGCGCGATCAGCAGGTTGAACAGCATCTGCTGCATCGCCTCGTTGTCGTCGCCGTAGTCGCCACCGTCGAAGGTGAAGGTGTAGCCGGCCGGGAAGCTCATCGGCTTGAGCGTCTCCTCCATCGCCTTGCGCCCTTCGGGCACGGTGACTTTCTCGGCCAGGTTGGCCTTGATGGTCAGCGTGGTCTGGCGGTTGGTGCGGCCGATCTGGGTCGCGGTGGGCTTGACCGTCACATCAACCAGGCTCAGCAGCGGCACCGAACGGCCATCACCGGTACGCACGGTGAAACTGGCCAGGTCTTCGGGGCTGCTCTGCTCGGCACCCGCGAAGCGTACCCACACCGGCACTTCGGTGTCACCGCGGCGGAACTCGCGCATCGGCGCACCGCGCAACGCCAGGCCGACGAAACTGGCGACCTGCTCGGCATTGAAGCCGAACGCCGCCGCGCGCTCGCGGTCGACGTGGATGGCCAGTTCACTGCCCTTCTCGCCGTTGTCGATGCGCACATCGCGCAGCTCCTTGCGCTGAGCCAGCAGCGGTACCACTTCCTCGCCGATTTCCTGCAGCATCTTGGTCGAATCGCCGACCAGCTGCACCTGTACCGACTGGTTGCCGCCACCACCGCCATCGCCGCCCTGGTTGCCGACGACGTAGTCCGCCCGCGCCGAACGCGGCAGCTCCTTGCGCAGCAGCTCCTGCACCGCAGGCAGGTTGTCGGCATGCTGGGTATCGAAGGTCACGGTGGTGCTGCTGCCCTCCTGCTCGCTGTACCAGGAATACACCTGCGTGATGTGCAGCTTCTCGCGGTTCTCGTCGAGATAGCGCTCCACCCGGGCCACTTCCTCGGACATCTGCCCGTAGGTGTAGGCGCCCTTCCAGTTGTAGCCGATGAAGATGTCCTTGCCACCTTCGCCGCCGAACATGTCGATCTTGGTGAGCTTCATCGGCACCAGACTGACCAGTATCACCAGGAAGATACCGAACACGCTCCAGCCGCGGTGTTCCAGCGTCCATTGCAGGATCCGCGCATAGCGCCGCTGCAGCCGTGCGATCACCCCCGTTTCCGAGTGCACCAGCTTGGGTGTCTTCATGCGTGCCGACAGCATCGGAATCAGGCTGACCGCGACCAGCCACGAGGCCAGCAGCGACACCGAGATGGTGATCGCGATCTGCGCCATGAAGATGCTGATGTTGTTGGTTTCCCCGAACAGGTTCGGCACGAACACGATGCAGTGGCACAGGGTACCGGCGCTGAGCGCGATGGCCACGTTGCGGGTGCCGATGATCGAGGCCAGCACCGGCTGGTCGGGCATGCGCTCGCGTTCCTGGTAGATGCTTTCCACCACCACCACGGCGTTGTCCACCAGCATGCCGACCGCCAGCAGCAGCCCCATCATCGTGAGGATGTTCAGCGTGACGCCGGCGAAGTACATGAAGCCCAGGGTGATCACGAAACAGATCGGGATCGCCAGGGTGACCATCAGCGTGGACGGCCAGTGACGCAGGAAGAAGAACAGTACCGTCACCGACAGCAGCAGGCCGACCGCACCGGCTTCGGCCAGTTCGAGCAGCGAGGAGGTAACCATCTTGCCCTGGTTGTCGATCACCTTGACCTGCACATCGCGCATCGATGCCTGGCTGCGGATCGCCTCCACTTCGGCCAGTGCCGCGCGCGAGACCTCCACCAGGTTGGCGCTGCGCTCCTTGTAGATGTCCAGGCCGATGGCCGGGTTGCCGTCCAGGCGGCGACCGAAGCTCATCCGCGTGGGCTTCAGGCGGATCTCGGCGATGTCGCCCAGACGCAGGCCCTTGGTATCGATCACCAGGTCGCGCAGCTCCTGCAGATCGGTGATCTCGCCAACCGGCTGGATGCGCACGCGCTGGCCGTTGTCATCGATCTGACCGGCCGAGATCGAGAAGTTCAGGGTGCGCAGGCGATCGCTGAGGTCGTTGATGCTCAGGTTGTGGGCGGTCAGGCGGTCGGGGCTGATCGCGATCTCGACCTCATTCGGCGGCGCGCCGGAGATGTTGACGCGGGCAACGCCGGGAATGCGCTCGAGACGCCGCTTGAACTCGCGGTCGAGCATGTCGTACGCGCCGGTCAGGTCCGATGTACTGGCCAGGCGCACCTTCAATACCGGGTCGTCGCTGCTGGACCACTTGAACACGTTGTAGCGCTGCAGGTCGTCGGGCAGGTCGCTGCGGATGGCATCGATGCGCTCGCGCGCGTCCGAGGCGGCGATGGCGATGTCGCGGTCCCAGTCGGTGAACTCGATGAAGATGCTGGCGCCTTCGGAGGTGGCCGAGGAGCGCATGCGCTTGATCCCGGTCATCGTCGCCAGCGCTTCTTCGGTCGGCCGGATGATGTTGCGCTCCACCTCTTCCGGCGTGGAGCCGGTGTACGGCACCTGCACGAACAGGAAGGGTGCGGAGATGTCCGGCAGGGCCTCGAGCGGCAACCGGAACGAGGCGATCAGCCCCACCACCGCCAACGACACGAAACACATGATGGTGGTGATGGGACGGCGGATGGAGAACTCGGCGACGCTCATGCCGGCTCCTGTGCGTTGCCCTCGGCATGGCCCTGCGGCGCATGCTTGAGCTGGCGGCCGCGTTCGCGGTAGTAGGCATCGCCACGGCGGTCGAGCAGGTCGTACACGACCGGGATCACCACCAGGGTCAACAGGGTGGACACCAGCAGGCCGCCGATCACGGTGATGGCCATCGGTGCACGCACCTCGGCGCCCTCACCCATCGCCACGGCCAGCGGCAGGAAGCCGAACAGCGTGCACAGGGTGGTCATGATGATCGGGCGCAGGCGCGAGCGGGCGCCCTCGACCAGGGCGTCCTGTTTGGGCACGCCGGCTTCGCGCAGCTGGTTGACCTTGTCGATCAGGATGATCGCGTTCTTGGTCACCAGCCCCACCAGCAGAATCAGGCCGATGAACACCACCACCGAGATCGGCTTGCCAGTGAGCATCAGCGCCAGGATCGCACCGACCAGCGCCAGCGGAATGGTGAACAGGATGACGAACGGATGCAGCAGCGATTCGAACTGCGAGGCCATCACCAGGTACACCAGGAAGATCGCCAGGCCGAAGGCGAAGAGCAGCGAGCGTGCCGAGTCGGCCAGCTCCTCACCCTGCCCGCCGATGTGCATGCCAACGCCGGCACCGAGGGGCTGCCTGGCGACCATGTCCTGCACTTCGCGCACGGCGCCGCCGAGATCGATGTCGCGCAGGTTGGCCGACACCACCGCCACACGGGTCTGGTCGGCGCGATGGATCTCGCTGGGGCCGTTGGTGGCGACCACCTCGGCCACCGCATCCAGCGTTACCGGACGGGTGCTGCCCGGGTTGACGATCAGCCGGCGGATGCTGTCCACGCTGGCGCGGTCGCCTTCCTGCGCACGCACCAGCACGTCGATCTTGCGGTCGCGGAAGCTGTAGCGGGTGGCCACGTCGCCGCGCACCTTCTTGACCACCACGTCGGCGATCTGGCGCGTGGTGAGGCCGAGCGCGCCAGCGCGCTCCTGGTCGAAGCGGATCTGGATTTCCGGGAAACCTTCCTCGACCGTGGACTTCACGTCGGCGTAGTGCGGGTTGTTGCGCAGCATCGCCGCCAGCGCCTGGCCGGCGTGTTCCAGCGTGGCCATGTCCTGGCCGCGCAGTTCCACTTCCAGCGGCGTGGAGAAGCTGAACAGCGCCGGCCGTGCGAAGTCGACCTGCACACCGGGGTGCTGCTTCATGGTGTCGCGCAGGCGTTCGGTGATCGCCGCTTCCGTGCGCGAATCGCCGCCACCGGCCATCACCACGGTCAGCTTGCCGATGTTCTCACCACTTTCGGTCGGGCTGGCATCCAGCCGCGTGCCACTGCCGCTGACCCCGTACAGGGAGGTGATGCTGTCGTCCCCGGCATGCGCAAGCTGCACCTCGCGGACCAGCGCGTCGGTCTGCTTGAGCGGCGTACCGGCCGGCAGCTTGGCGGTCATCTCGAAGCGGTCCTGCGCCAACTGCGGGATCAGGTCGGCACCGAGCATCGGCACCATCGCCAGGGTGGCCACGAAGGCGATCGCCGCCAGGCCCAGCACCTTGCCCGGGTGCTGCAGGGCGTTGGGCAACAACCGCAGATAGCCGCGCTCGGCGCCAGCGTAGGGCTTCATCGCCACATCGCTGGCCTTGCGCATCACCGGGCCGATCACCGCCACCAGCAGGCGCCACGCACGGACCACCGCCCAGGCGATGCCGAAGAAGCTCCAGCGCGCGAGCGCCCCCATGCCACGGCGGCTGCCGGCCACCGGCTTCAGCCAGCGGCTCTCCGGCTGCCACTGGGCATGCGCCGGCTCGGCCGGGAAGGCCAGCGGCGGGCGCCCCTTGAGCGAGCTCAGCATCGGAATCAGGGTCATCGACACCAGCAGCGAGATCGCGATGGCGATCGCCACGGTCAACGCCTGGTCGCGGAACAGCTGGCCGGCGATGCCGTCGACGAACACCAGCGGCAGGAACACCGCGATGGTGGTCAGGGTGGACGCGACCACCGCCATGCTCACTTCGCGGGTGCCGGCGATGGCAGCGTCGAGAATGCCCAGCCCGCGTTCGCGCGCCTTGGCGATGCTCTCCAGCACCACGATGGAATCGTCCACCACCAGGCCGGTGGCCAGCGCCAGGCCGCCGAGCGACATCACGTTCAAGCTCAGGCCCAGCTGGCCCATGAAGAAGAACGTGGTGATGATCGACACCGGCAACGACAGGCTGATCACGAACGTGCTCCAGCCATCGCGCAGGAACAGGAAGATGATCAGGATGGCCAGGATGCCGCCGATCACAGCGTCCTTCTTGACGTCGCTGATGGCGTGCTCGATGAAGCGCGACTGGTCCTCGATGGTGGTCAGCTGCGCGTCGCCGGGAATCTGGTCCTTGATCTGCTCCAGGCGCTTGCGCAGCGCTTCGGCAGTGGCCACGGTATTGGCGTCGCCTTCCTTGTAGATCGCCAGCTCGACCGCCTCGCGGCCACCCAGGCGGATGATCGCCTCGCGCTCCTTGAAGCCCTGGCGCACGGTCGCCACGTCCTTCAGGCGCACCGGCACGCCGTTGGCGATGTTGGTGGAGCTGGAGCTGGACGCGCTCTGGGCAGCGGAGGCGGCGGCGATGGCCGCGTCCGAGCCGGTGGACGCGGCGATGGCGAACATCTGCTGCATCGCTGCGTCGGCCGCGCTGCCGTTGCTGCTCTGGGTGGTCACCAGCAGGTTGCGGATGTCCTCCAGGTCGGCGAACTGGTTGACGGTGCGCACCAGGTAGCGCTGCGAGCCTTCTTCCAGGCGCCCGCCGGAAATATTGATGTTCTCTTCCTTGAGGCGCTTGATGACGTTGTCGATGGGCAGGTTCAGCTGGGCCAGCTTCTGCTGGTCGATGTCGACCTGGATCTCATCTTCCAGGCCACCGCCCACTTTCACTGCGGCCACGCCGGTGACCGGTTCGAGCTTCTTTTTCAGGTCTTCGTCGGCGTAGCGGCGCAGCTCGGTGAGCTGGCGCATCGCGTCGGCATCGGTCGCCGGGTCGCTTTTGGCGGCAATCACCAGGCGCATGATCGGTGCAGTGGAGGGATTGAACCGCAGCAGCACCGGCGCTTTCGCTTCCAGTGGCAGGTTCAGCGCCTCCATTTTGTCGCGCACCTCCAGGCTGGCCTGGTCCATGTTGGTGCCCCAGGCGAACTCCAGCACCACATCGCTCTGGCCGGTGCGCGAGACCGACTTGAGCTTGCGCAGGCTCTTGACCACGCCGACGGCTTCTTCGACCGGCTCGGTGATCAGCGTTTCGATTTCCGCCGGCGCCGCGCCGGTGTACTCGGTACGCACGGTCAGCGTGGGATAGCTCAGGTCGGGCAGCAGGTTGACCTTGAGGTTGCCCAGCGCGATGAAGCCGAACAGCATCAGGGTGACGGTGAACATCGCGATGGTGACGCGGCGGCGGGTGGCAAACTCCACCAGGCCGCCGCCGTGGGCACCCGGGCGGTCGCCCGCGTGCGGATCGTTGCCGTGGTCGTTGCCGGCCGACGTCATTGACGGTTCTCCGCCTTGGCCGGAGCCGCCTTGGCGACCGTGGCGGCCGGCTTGGCGCCGATCACCTGCACGGCGGTGCCGTCGCGCAGCGCCACCTTGCCGGCCGTGACCACCTGGTCGCCTTCCGCCAGCCCCTCGCGGATTTCCACCCACGGGCCTTCGGCATAGCCCAGCTTGACCGGGACGCGCGCGACCTTGCCGGCCCGCACGCGGAACACCGCCGGCTCGCCGTCGTCGAGCAGCGCCAGGCGCGGGATCACCAGTGCGTCGGTGCGCTGGTCGTAGTCGATGCGGATGCGGCCGAACATGCCCGGCTGCAGCCCCGTCGCATCCTCGCCGAACCCGCTGACAACGCGGAAGGTACCGCTGCCGGAATCCACCACCGGGGCGATGCGGTCCACCGTGCCCGGGAACGATTTGCCCGGCAGCGCGTCGGCCACCAGCGTGACCGGCTGGCCGGGACGCAGGGTCGCCAGCTCGCGTTCGGGGACATTGAGGGTGGCTTCCAGGCGCGAGTTGTCGATGATGCGGAAGATCGGCGTATTGATCTGGACGAAGTTGCCGGTCTTGATCGAGCGCGATGCGATCACACCGGAGATCGGCGCGACCACCGTGGTGTAGGACAGCTCCAGCGTCGCCAGGCGGTACTGCGCACGGGCGTTATCCAGATCGAAGCGCAACTGGTCGACGTCGGCGGTGCTGACCATCTGCTGGCCAACCAGCTTCTGGGCGCGCTGATAGCTGTTCTCCAGCTTGCGCATCTGCGCTTCGCTCTGGGCCACGGCCAGGCGTGCACGGTCCGGGTCCAGGCGCACCAGCGGCTGGCCGGCGCGAACCGGCTGGCCCTCTTCCACCAGCACCGCCAGCGCGACGCCGGAGGTCTTGGCCACCACCTGCGATTCGGCCCGCGCTTCGAGCGCGGCAGTGCCGGTATAGCTGGCGGCCACCGCCCGGCGGGTTGCGGCGACGGCCTCGACCGGCACCGCGTCAACCGCCTTCGCTGCCTTGGGATCTTTCTCGGCGGCCTGGGCCTCGGCCGAACCGCCGCCGGCGCCACAGCCGCTCAGCAACAGGGAGGTGGTGATCAGCAGCGCAGCGACGCAGGTTCCGGTGCGGCCGTGCAGAAGAGTATTTCGCGACATCGTCGTGTCCCTGAGGGATGCGTGGGCAGGTGTGGTAGCAAAGTAATGCACCACGTCACGATCACACCATATCCCAAAGGTCATGGTGACCTTGGGCCGCCCCTGCCCGCCCTGCGGTTTCAGCTAGATGAAAACGCAGGCTATACTCGGGCCAGTTCCGTACCCCACGCCGGAACGACCAGACCCGTATACCGGAAAGGACATCATGCGCCCGCAGCCGCTCGCCGCTTGTCTTCTGGCCGTCCTCCTGCCCCTCGGGGCCGCCGCACAGGCCGCTACTGCTCCTGCCGTACCCGCCGTACCTGCCGCACCCGCGCCGACCGTCGCGCCGGCCACGCCTGCCGCCCTCACCGGCCGCTACGACAATGGCCGCGTGCTCGCCTACACCTGCCAGGGGTGCCACGGCATCACCGGCTACAAGAACGCCTATCCCAGCTACCGGGTACCCAAGATCGGCGGCCAGACCCAGCAGTACCTCAGCCAGGCGCTGAGCGAATACCGCCAGGGCAAGCGCAGGCATCCGACGATGCAGGCGCAGTCCATGAGTTTCAGCGAACAGGAGATCGCCGATCTCGCTGTTTATCTGTCCACCGCCAAATAAGCACGCTCATGACGAAAGCCGCGCCGTTCAAGCGTTACGCCATCGCCCTGTCCGTTGCCCTGCTGCTGGCTGCCTGTTCGCAGTCGCAGGTGGAAAACAGTGCAGATTCCGCCGCCGATCCCGGCCATGCCAGTGGTGAACACGGGTCGGGCTCCTCCGCCGGTTTGCCAGCCGGTCGCCTCGCCGCCGGCGAGGCCCGTGCCCAGGTCAAAAGCAAGGCCACCCAGCAGAGCTGCATCGACTGCCACGGTGCGGACGGCAACAAGCCGATCGACCCGACCTACCCCAAGCTGGGCGGGCAGTACGGCGACTACCTCGCCCATGCCCTGCAGGCCTACCGTGCCGGCGACCGCCAGCACGCATTGATGACCCCGCAGGCGGCCGACCTCAGCGACCAGGACATCGCCGACCTGGCAGCGTACTTCGGTTCGCGGCCGAGCCAGCTGCGGGACCTGCACGGGTTGAAGTGACGGGGCGGCGCGACCGCCCCGGGCACATGCCGCCTGACACCCGTAGAGCCGGGCTCTGCCCGGCTGCCGTTGCCATGAACGCCTGACACAAGCCGGGTAGAACCCGGCTCTACTGTCATGAACGCCTGACGCAAGCCTCGTAGAGCCGGGCTCTGCCCGGCTGCCGTTGCCATGAACGTCTGACACAAGCCGGGTAGAACCCGGCTCTACTGTCATGAACGCCTGACGCAAGCCTCGTAGAGCCGGGCTCTGCCCGGCTGCCGTTGTCATGAACGCCTGACGCAAGTCTCGTAGAGCCGGGCTCTGCCCGGCTGCCGTTGCCATGAACGCCTGACACAAGCCGGGTAGAACCCGGCTCTACTGTCATGAACGCCTGACGCAAGCCTCGTAGAGCCGGGCTCTGCCCGGCTGCCGTGGTCAGGAACGCCTGACACAAGCCGGGTAAAACCCGGCTCTACTGTCATGAACGCCTGACGCAAGCCTCGTAGAGCCGGGCTCTGCCCGGCTGCCGTGGTCAGGAACGCCTGACACAAGCCGGGTAAAACCCGGCTCTACTGTCATGAACGCCTGACGCAAGCCTCGTAGAGCCGGGCTCTGCCCGGCTGCCGTTGTCATGAACGTCTGACACAAGCCGGGTAGAACCCGGCTCTACTGTCATGAACGCCTGACGCAAGCCTCGTAGAGCCGGGCTCTGCCCGGCTGCCGTTGCCATGAACGCGTGACACAAGCCGGGTAAAACCCGGCTCTACTGGCAAGCCGGGTAAAACCCGGCCGTACGGTCACGCGTCCAGTTCTTCCCATCGCGCGTACGCGGCGTCCAGCTCGGCCTGGACCTTGCCGAGTTTCTGGGTGTGCGCGGCCATGTCGGCGGCGCTGCGCTGGTAGAACGCCGGGTCGTTCATCGCGGCGGTGAGGCCTTCGACGTCCTTCTCCAGCGCTTCGATCTTCAACGGCAGCTGCTCCAGCTCACGCGCGTCCTTGTAGCTGAGCTTGCGCTTGGGCGCGGCCGCTTCGGCCGGCGCGGTGGCCGGTGCAGCCGGCTTTGCCGTGGGCACCGGCACGGCAGCGGCGGCCGCCGCCATGCGCGCGGCCTGGCGCTGCCAGTCGGTGTAGCCGCCGACGTACTCGCCGACCACGCCGTTGCCTTCCATCACCATCGTGGAGGTGACCACGTTGTCGAGGAAGTCGCGGTCATGGCTGACCAGCAGCAACGTGCCGGCGTAGTCACCGAGCAGCTCTTCAAGCAGCTCCAGGGTTTCCACGTCCAGATCGTTGGTCGGTTCGTCCATCACCAGCAGGTTGGACGGCTGCGCGAACAGCTTGGCCAGCAGCAGGCGGTTGCGCTCGCCACCGGACAGTCGGGTGATCGGCGCGCGCGCGCGCTCGGGGGTGAACAGGAAGTCCTGCAGGTAGGCATGCACGTGCTTGCGCTTGCCGTTGACCTCGATGAAGTCCTGGCCTTCAGCCACGTTCTCGATCGCGGTCCAGTCCTCGCGCAATACCGAACGGTACTGGTCGAAATAGGCGATCTGCAGGTTGGTACCAGCCCGCACTTCGCCGCTCTGCGGCTGCAGGTCGCCCAGCAGCAGCTTGAGCAGCGTGGTCTTGCCGCTGCCGTTGGGGCCGATCAGGCCGATGCGGTCACCGCGCAGGATGACGGTGCTGAAATCCTTGACCATCGTGCGCTCGCCGAAGGCGAACGAAATGTCCTTGACGTCGATGACCTTCTTGCCGGAATTCTCCGCCTGCGCCGCTTCCATGCGCACGTTGCCGCCCAGTTCGCGGCGCTGCGAGCGCTCGCTGCGCATCGCCTTGAGGCGGCGCACGCGCCCTTCATCGCGGGTCCGACGGGCCTTGATGCCCTGGCGGATCCAGACTTCTTCCTGGGCCAGCAGCTTGTCGAAACGCGCGTTCTCCTGCGCCTGCGCATTGAGGCGTTCTTCGCGACGGCGCTCGTAGTTGGCCCAGTCGCCCGGCCAACTGGTGACCTGGCCGCGGTCGATTTCGACGATGCGGGTGGCCAGTGCGCGCAGGAAGCGACGGTCGTGGGTGACGAACACCACGCTGCCGTTCCAGTTCTTGAGGAACATTTCCAGCCAGTCGATGGCTTCGATGTCCAGGTGGTTGGTCGGTTCGTCGAGCAGCAGCAGGTCCGGCGAAGACACCAGCGCGCGGCCGAGCAGCACACGGCGCTTCATGCCGCCGGACAGGCGCGCGAATTCGGCCTCGCCGTCGAGGTCGAGCTTGGTCAGGGTTTCGCTGACCCGCTGATCCAGGCCCCACCCGTTGGCGGCATCGATCTTGGCCTGGACGTCGGACAGTGCGTCGCCATCGAACTCGTCAGCGTGGCTCAGATGGTGGAACTCGGCCAGCCACTGGCCCAGCTCGCCCAGACCATCGGCAACCACGTCGAACACGCTGCCGGCCGCGCCATGCGGCACCTCCTGCTCGAGGCGGGTGATGCGCACCCCCTGCTGCACGCGGATTTCGCCGTCATCGGGCTTGTGGTCGCCGGACAGCAGCTTGAGCAGGGTCGATTTGCCGGCGCCGTTGCGGCCGATCAGGGCGATGCGTTCGCCCGGCTCGATCGACAGTTCGGCTTTTTCCAGCAACAGCGGGCCGCCGACGCTGAAGTCGACGTTTTGCAGAGTAATCAGAGGCATCCGACCATTGTACGGGCTGGCGGTGCGCGGCGTCGCTTACCCGTGCGCGAACGCGTCCGGGGGCAGTGCCAGCAGCTCCCCCAAACGCGGCGGCACGCGCTTGCCGGGGTGGCGCACCACCCACAACTGGCGCGACAGCGGCGGCAGCGGTGTGTCCAGGATGCGCAGGGTGCCCAGCGCCACCAGGTCGGCCACCGCGTGGCGCGACAGGCAGGCCAGCCCAAGTCCGGCGGCGGCCGCCTGCTTGATCGCCTCGGTGCTGCCCAGCTGCATCGCCTTGCCGAAGTGGTGCAGGTGCGGCAGCAGCGCCTGCTCGACCGCCTCACGGGTGCCCGAGCCCGGTTCGCGCAGCAGCCAGCGCGCTGCCGCCAGGGTCGGCACGTCCACCTGCGGCGGCAGGTCAGCCCTGCTGCCGGCCACGATCACCAGCGCGTCGCGCTGCCACGGCAGCACCTGCAGGCCGCTTTCGTGGCAGGGTCCTTCGATCAGCCCCAGGTCCACGTCCAGCCGCTGTACGGCGGCGACCACCTCGGCGCTGTTGCCGATGCGCAGGTCGACCTCGGCCTGCGGGTTGGCGGCCAGCAACGCCGCGATGCGCTGCGGAAGGAGGTAGTTGCCGATGGTGGTACTGGCGCCGATGCGCAGCCGCAGCGGCAACCGGTCCGCATCGTGCGGCCGGCCGACTCCCGCCAGCACCTCCAGATCCGCGGCGGCCACCAGCAGGGCGCGGGCCGGGTCCAGCAGGGCGCGGCCGTGGGCGTTGAGCACCAGGCGGCGCCCGATACGGTCGAACAGCGGCGCGGCCAATTGGCCTTCCAGCTCATTCAATGCCGCGCTGGTGGCGGACTGCGACAGGCCCAGCCGCTGTCCGGCCGCGGCCGTGGTGCCGGCCTCGGCAACGGCGACGACCACCTGCCATTGGCGGAGTGTCAGATGCATCGCAGCAATGTACCTGCAATTCCGGTTGGAATCACAAAAACAATGCGTTTTACAGGTTCATGTGATCGGCGCACCCTGTTCAGCATCCTCAAATGGAGTCTGCCGTGAACGTCGCACGCCTGCCCCTTCCCTCGCCCACGGCCGCCCAGCGCTGGCGCGGTCGCGTGCCGGGCCTGGCCCTCGCTGCCGCCGTGGCCGCGGCGGCAATGGGCCTGGCCACGTTGACCTGGCTGCAGAAGCACGGCATCAGCGCGCTGACCCTCGCGATCGTGCTGGGCATCGTGCTGGGCAACAGCCTCTACCCGCGGATGGCCCCGCGCGCGGCGGCCGGCGTCGGCTTTTCCAAGCAATGGCTGCTGCGCGCCGGCATCGTGCTGTACGGCCTGCGCCTGACTTTCCAGGACATCGGCCAGGTGGGCGTGGCCGGGGTGCTGATCGACGCCCTGGTGCTGGCGAGTACCTTCACCCTGGCGTGGTGGGCGGGCACGCGCTGGTTCGGCATGGACCGCGACAGCGCGTTGCTGATCGGCGCGGGCAGCGCGATATGTGGCGCTGCGGCGGTCATGGCCGCCGAGCCGGTGGTGCGTGGCCGCGCCGAGCAGGTCACTGTGGCGGTGTCCACGGTGGTGGTGTTCGGCACCCTGGGGATGTTCCTGTACCCGGCGCTGTTCCAGCTCAATCTGGCGCACGCCTGGGTGCCGATGAGCGAGCAGCTGTATGGCGTGTTCACCGGCTCGACGGTGCATGAAGTGGCGCAGGTGGTGGCGGCCGGGCGCGCGGTGAGCGAAGGCGCCGCCGATACAGCGGTGATCACCAAGATGGTGCGGGTGATGATGCTCGCCCCGTTCCTGGTCGCACTGTCGCTGCTGCTGGCACGTGGCCACGCCGCCCGGACGGATGCGCCACGGGCAACGATCGTGGTGCCGTGGTTCGCGTTCGGGTTCGTCGCGGTTGCCGCCCTCAACTCGCTCCACCTGCTACCGCAGGCGGTGGTCGATGCGGCCATCGACCTGGACACCGTGTTGCTGGCAATGGCGATGGCGGCGCTGGGTCTGACCACCCATGTATCGGCCCTGCGCCAGGCCGGCATGAAGCCGCTGCTGCTGGCCCTGCTGCTGTTTGCCTGGCTGCTGGCCGGCGGGCTGGGCATCAACCTGGGCGTGCACGCGCTGCTGGGGTGAGCACCGGCCGCGTGCAACACTGCGCAGATGGACCGTGATCGTGCTGCCCCGGTTGACCGCCGCCGCCTGCAGATCCCGTACCGGCTGGTGCTGGACCGCTATGGTGCGCTGGATGAGGCCGAGGATGACCTGATGGACCTGCTCCACGGCGTGCTCGGTACCGCCGTGGGGGTGCGCTGGGAGTCCGATCTCACGCACGCCAATCCCTGGTTCCACACGCTGATCCTGGATGTCAGCGACAGCCAGGGCGTGCTGAGCTGCGCGCAGTACCGTGCGTTGCAGGAGGGTCTGCAGGCGCTGGATCTGGCCTGAGGCCCACCGGTACATGCCCGGTGGCCGGCGCAACGGGTAGAATGCGCCATGAATGAATTCTCCGAACTGCCCCTGTCGGCCTCGCTGGCGGCGGGCATCGACGCGCTGGGCTATACCCGCCTGACCCCCGTGCAGGCGCAGAGCCTGCCGGCCATCCTCGACCGTCGCGACGTGATCGCGCAGGCACCGACCGGCAGCGGCAAGACCGCCGCCTTCGGCCTGGGACTACTGCAGGCGCTGGACCCGGCCGTGATCCGCGCGCAGGCGCTGGTGCTGTGCCCGACCCGCGAGCTCGCCGACCAGGTCGGCAAGCAGATCCGCAAGCTGGCCACCGGCATTCCCAACCTCAAGCTCGTGGTGCTGACCGGCGGCATGCCGCTGGGCCCGCAGCTGGCCTCGCTGGAAGCGCACGATCCGCACGTGGTGGTCGGCACCCCGGGCCGCATCCAGGAACTGGGGCGCAAGCGCGCCCTGCACCTGGGCGGGGTCAAGACGCTCGTGCTGGACGAAGCCGACCGCATGCTCGACATGGGCTTCGAGGAACCGATCCGTGAGATCGCCGGGCGCACCAGCAAGGACCGCCAGACGCTGCTGTTCTCGGCCACCTTCCCCGACGAAATCCGCGAAATCGCCCGCGTGCTGCTGCGTGACCCGGTCGAAGTGACCGTGGAAGGCGCCGACCACGCACCGGCGATCCGCCACCTGTTCTGCGAGACCGAACTGGCGATGAAGCAGAAGGCCCTGGCCGGCCTGCTGCTCAAGTACACGCCCGAATCCACCGTGGTGTTCTGCAACACCCGCCGCGACGTGGACGAGGTGGCGCTGTCGCTGCAGCAGTTCGGGTTCTCCGCCCTGCCCCTGCACGGCGAAATGGAACAGCGCGACCGCGACGAAGTGCTGGTGCGCTTCGCCAACCGCAGCTGCAACGTGCTGGTCGCCAGCGACGTGGCGGCGCGCGGCCTGGACGTGCAGGACCTGGCGGCGGTGATCAACTACGAGCTGCCGACCGACATCGAGACCTACGAGCACCGCGTTGGCCGTACCGGCCGTGCCGGCGCCACCGGCCTGGCGATCAGCCTGGTCACCGGCCGCGAGCGCAACCGCGCCGACGCGCTGGAAGCCGCGCAGGGTGCACCGCTGGACTGGCAGAAAACGCCGCTGGCGACCGCACGGCCTGCCGTGCTGCCGCAGGCGGCGATGGAAACCCTGCGCATCGACGGCGGCAAGACCGACAAGCTGCGCCCCGGCGACATCCTCGGCGCGCTTACCGGCGAAGCCGGGCTGTCGGCCAAGGTGATCGGCAAGATCGACATCTACGCCACGCGTTCGTACGTGGCCATCGCGCGCGAGCAGGTCGGCCGTGCGATCGCGCGCCTGGAAGCGGGCAAGATCAAGGGCCGTCGCTTCCGCGTGCGGAAGATGTAAGGCAACGGCTGCCGGAAGGGAACAGCAGCCGGGCACAGCCCGGCGCTGCGGCGGCGCGGGGTCAGTAGACCAGGTTGGCCAGCAACGGCACGTCGCTGGTCCAGCGCTCGCGTCCACCCAACCCGGCCAGTTCGACCAGGACCGCCGCACCGACCACCTCGACCTGCAGCTGCTGCGCCAGCGACAGCGCCGCCAGCAGCGTGCCACCCGTGGCAAGCACGTCGTCGACCACCAGCACCCGGGCACCGGCCGGCAACGCGTCGGCATGCACCTCGATGCTGTCAGTGCGGTACTCCAGCGTGTATTCCTGCTTCAAGGTGCGGCCGGGCAGCTTGCCCGGCTTGCGCACCGGCACGAAGCCGACACCGAGCACGCGCGCCATCGCCGCGCCCAGGATGAAGCCACGCGACTCGATGCCCATCACCGCTGCCAGGCGCGCATCGCGCCAGGGTTCGACCATCGCATCGACCGCCGCCGCGAAATCCTCGCCGTTGGCCAGCAGCGGCATGATGTCCTTGAACAGGATGCCCGGCTTGGGGAAATCGGCGATGTCGCGCAGGCGGCCGGCCCAGGCAGGCGTGGAGGAAGCGTTGGTCATGGGGATCGGGTACAGCAGGTGGGTGGCATAGGGTAACCCGGCTGCCCAACCGGGCCGCTCACCTGGCCCTGCCGCAGGTGGGACCCAGCGTTGCAGCAGGGCTCAGGAACTGCAGGACAACATCGAGCAGCCCGCCTTGTCGCGCGCCCAGTCGGGGCGCTTGCCCGCGTAGTGCGCGCGCCCCGGCTGGACGTCGTACGGATGCCGCAGCACCTCCAGCAGCGTATGCACGCCGCTGAGGTCGCCCTGCTCGGCCTGCTCGATCGCCTCCTGGGCCAGCCAGTTGCGCAGCACGTAGAGCGGGTTGGCGCGCGCCATCGTGTGCTCGCGCGCTGCGCTGTCCAGCGGGTCGGCGCGCAGCCGCGCGGCGTACTGCTGCAGCCAGGCCTGCAGCGCCGGGAGCACCGCGGCGCGGCGTTCAGCGCTGTAGAACGCGTCGTCCAGCACGTCCACCGTCGGCGCCTGCGGATCCAGCTGGATCAGGCCCCGGAACGCCAGCGTCATGTCCATCTCGCCGTCCTGCAGGATCTGCAGCCACGCGGCCATCATCGCCACGTCGTCGTCGCCGCATTGCGCCAGGCCGAATTTGGCGGCGATATCGTCACGCTCGCACTGTGCATGGACGGCCTGGAAACGCGCCAGCCCTGCATGCAATGGCGCGACGTCATCGAACAGCGGCGACAGCGCCTGCGCCAGGCGGGTCAGGTTCCAGTACGCCACCTGCGGCTGGGTGCCGAAGCGGTAGCGCCGGCCCTGTGCGTCGGTGGTGTTGGGAGTCCAGTCGGGATCGTAGTCGTCCACCCAGCCGTACGGGCCGTAGTCGATGGTCAGCCCGAGGATGGACATGTTGTCGGTGTTCATCACCCCGTGCACGAAGCCCACGCGCATCCAGTGCGCCACCATCGTCGCGGTGCGCTCGCAGACCTGCGCGAACCACATCGCGTAACGCGCCGCACCGGCATCGGCCAGCGCCGGGAAATCACGGGCGATGCACGTATCGGCCAACTGCCGCAGCAACGCCGTGTCGCCGCGCGAGGCGGGCAGCTCGAACGTGCCGAAACGGATGAACGAGGGCGCCACCCGGCAGACGATGGCGCCCGGCTCGGGGGCCGGATGGCCGTCATAGAACATGTCGCGCACCACGGCGTCGCCAGTGCCGACCAGGCTCAGTGCGCGTGTGGTCGGCACACCAAGGTGGTGCATCGCCTCGCTGCACAGGAACTCGCGGATCGACGAGCGCAGCACCGCGCGTCCATCGGCACCGCGCGAATACGGGGTGCGCCCGGCGCCCTTGAGCTGCAGCTCCCAACGCGCGCCGCCGGGCGCGATCAATTCGCCCAGCGAGATGGCGCGGCCGTCGCCGAGCTGACCGGCCCAATGACCGAACTGGTGGCCGCCGTAGTTGGCCGCCCACGGCTGCATGCCGGCATACAGCGCGTTGCCACCGAACACGCGCGGGAAGTCCGCGCTGTCCAGCAGGTCCGGGCCAATGCCCAGCAGCGCGGCGACCTCATCCGCGTACGCCAGCAGGCGCGGGTTGGCCACCGGGGTGGGCAGCACCGACGACCAGGCCGCACCGCGCACCTCTCGCACGCGCGGGCCGCTCTCCTCATCGCCGGGCAGCTCACGGATGAAACGGTTGTCGAAACGCAGCGGTTCAGTGCTCATGACAAGCAGATGGGGGCACCGGGACACCCCCGCAAGCTCAACCGGCGCCGGCGCCGAGGTCCAGCGCCCCACCGCGCTCCACCGCACGCTGGTACGCCGGACGCTGCTCGATGCGCTGCAGGAAGCTGCGCAGCTTCGGGTACGCCTCCATGCTGCCCGCACGCGACGCGGCCGCCTGGATCGGGAAGCTCATCTGGATGTCGGCGGCCGTGAAGCGCTCGCCGGCAAACCACGGGGCGCTGCCCAGTTCGCGCTCCATCCAGTCCAGGTGCAGCGTGAGCTGTGGGCCGACAAAGGTCTTCATCACCTTGTCGGCGATGCCACGGGCGATCGGCCGGGCGAAGAACGGCATCGGCGCCTTGCGCACCCGCGCGAACACCAGGCTGAGCAGCAGCGGCGGCATCGCCGAACCTTCGGCGTAGTGCATCCAATAGCGATAGCGCACCCGCTCGGGGGCCTGTGCGGGCAGCAGTTCGGGGGACAACTGGCGGGCGCTGTCGTAGCGGTCGGCCAGGTACTCCAGGATCGCGCCGGATTCAGCCAGGACCAGCGCGTCGTCCTGCAGCACCGGGGATTTGCCCAGCGGGTGCATATCGCGCAGCGCCTGCGGCGCCAGCCAGGTCTTCGGATCGCGCCGGTAGGTCACCACCTGGTACGGCAGGCCCAGCTCTTCAAGCATCCACAGCACGCGCAGCGAGCGCGAGTGGTCCAGATGGTGCACCTTGATCATCGACGGTTCCGCGCGTTCAAACCCGCATCGTAACCGCGCGCGTGCCGCTGTCGCGTCATGAGCCTGTGCCGCCGTGCGCACCGCGCCGTGGAAAAGACAATAAAAAAACGCCGGAAGCTTTCGCTTCCGGCGTTCATGGCGACCTTACGGTAGCGGGGGGTCGATTAGACCGCCTGCACCTGGTCAGCCTGCATACCCTTCTGGCCCTGGACGGCGACGAAGGTGACCTTCTGGCCTTCCTGCAGCGACTTGAAGCCGGTGCCCTGGATGGCGCGGAAGTGGACGAAGAGGTCCGGGCCGCTTTCCGGGGTGATGAAGCCGAAGCCCTTGGCGTCGTTGAACCACTTCACGGTGCCCTGCTGACGATCAGACATGTACTAACTCCTGAAACAAAAGTTGAAATAATCGCGGCCGCCGGATATCGGAGCCGAGACTGAGTTGCAGGCGTTGGTAAAGCGGATCGATGAGCAGATCGTGAGATCAACTGCACCAGGCCACGATTCACGGTGACCCTAGCAAACACAGTGTGGGGGACGATACTCGTGTTTTACCGAAAAAGCGATAGCTGTTTTATTCAGCCATCCCCCCGTCCCGCCTGACAGGACAAGGGATTGACCAATTCTACACGAAATCTGAGTCCCTATTCAGACTTTTCCTACCTTAAGATCAGCCAAATGCCCGATTCAAGTTCTGCCGTTTCCCGCATCTGGGTGGATGCCGATGCCTGCCCCGGCGTGATCAAAGAGATCCTCTTCCGCGCGGCTGAACGCGTCAGGATCCCGCTGACGCTGGTGGCCAACCAGTGGCTGCGCACCCCGCCCTCCCGCTACATCACGGCCGTGCAGGTCCCGCCCGGGCTGGATGTGGCCGACAGCGCCATCGTCGACCGGATGGCCGCCGGCGACCTGGTGGTCACCCAGGACATTCCGCTGGCCGCGCTGGTGCTGGAAAAACGCGGCGTGGCGCTGAATCCGCGCGGCCAGCTGTACACCCCCGACAACATGGCCGAGCGGCTGTCCCTGCGCAATTTCATGGAGGAACTGCGCGGGGCCGGCATCCAGACCGGCGGCCCGGCGCCGCTGGACGCCCGCGACCGCCAGCGCTTCGCCGCCG
Source organism: Stenotrophomonas sp. LGBM10 (assembly GCF_046736075.1). GTDB lineage: Bacteria > Pseudomonadota > Gammaproteobacteria > Xanthomonadales > Xanthomonadaceae > Stenotrophomonas. The sequence goes on along the minus strand of NZ_CP177163.1, from coordinate 4,091,367 downwards.
AACTGGACCGCTGGCTGGCGCGCCGTTCATGAAGCTGACTGGTAGAGGCGCACTGCCCGCGCTGCGCGCGCCAGCCGGGCAGAGCCCGGCTCTACATGGCTCCCTCCGTTGCGCCCGCGCTGCGCGCGATAGCCGGGCAGAGCCCGGCTCTACATGGCCCCTCCGTTGCGCCCGCGCTGCACCGTAGAGCCGGGCTCTGCCCGGCTGCTCTTCGTTCCGCCACCGCAAAGCCCGCGCTGCGCGCGATAGCCGGGCAGAGCCCGGCTCTACATGGCCCCTCCGTTTCGCCCGCGCTGCACCGTAGAGCCGGGCTCTGCCCGGCTGCTCTCCGCGCGGCCACCGCAAATCCCGCGCTGTGCGCGCCAGCCGGGCAGAGCCCGGCTCTACATGGCCCCTCCGTTGCGCCCGCGCTGCACCGTAGAGCCGGGCTCTGCCCGGCTGCTCTTCGTGCGGCCACCGCAAATCCCGCGCTGCGCGCGCCAGCCGGGCAGAGCCCGGCTCTACATGGCCCTCCGTTGCGTCCGCGCTGCACCGTAGAGCCGGGCTCTGCCCGGCTGCTCTTCGTTCCGCCACCGCAAATCCCGCGCTGCGCTGCGCCAGCCGGGCAGAGCCCGGCTCTACATGCCCCTCCGTTGCGCCCCGCGCTGCACCGTAGAGCCGGGCTCTGCCCGGCTGCGCTTCGTTCGGCCACCGCAAATCCCGCGCTGCGCGCGATAGCCGGGCAGAGCCCGGCTCTACAGGATCAGCGAGCGGCCGGTGGTGAAGCTGCGGGGTTGACCGGTGAGCGGGTCGATGAACGACAGCGCCTGCGCGAGCAACTGCAGCGGCTCATCGGGGTCTCCCTGCCCGTCCGTGCGCAGCACCGGATACAGGTCGTCGCCGAGAATCGGCGCACCCAGCACGGCCATGTGCACGCGCAACTGGTGCTTGCGCCCGGATTCGGGATGCAGCCGGTAGCGCCAGACCGGGCCGTCGGCATCGACCACCTCGATGCGGGTTCGTGCGTTCGGCTCGCCGTCCGCCTCGTCCATGCGGAAGAACGGCTCGCCCGGCACCAGCCGGCTGTACCGTTCCACCGGGAACTGCAGCGCCGGCAACGCCGGGGCCAGCGCCTCGTACGTCTTGTCGATGCGGCGTTCACGGAACAGCCGCTGGTAGGCATCGCGCGTGGCAGGGCGCGTGGAGAACAGCACCAGCCCCGCCGTCAGCCGGTCCAGGCGGTGCAGCGGCACCAGATCCGGGTTGCCGGTCCGCGCCACGAGGCGCGCCAGCAGGGTTTCACGAACGTACCCCCCGGCCGGCGTCACCGGCAGGAAGTGCGGCTTGTCGGCCACCAGCAGGTCATCGTCCTGGAACAGGATGGACTCTGCGAACGGAATCGCCGGCTCATCCTCCACCTCACGGAAATAGCGGATCTCCAGCCCGACCTGCCACGGCTGGTCCGCCGCCAGCGCCCTGCCCTGCGCATCGCGCACCCGCCCGCGCGCGAAACGGCTCAGCCACTGGGTACGGTGGATGCGCGGGAAACGCACGCACAGCCCGTCCAGCAGGCATGCCCAGTCGCCCTGGGGCAACTGCAGGCGGCTGGCGGCAACATCGGTGGAAACGGGATCGGACGGGGTCATGGCCCACGCATTATCATGGCGCTCTTTGTTTACGGTACCCACATGGCCCTCACCGCCACCATCCGCAAGGCCGAACTCCAGATCAGCGACATGGACCGGGGCTACTACGCCACCCACGCGCTCACGCTGGCCCAGCATCCGTCGGAGACCGACGAACGCCTGATGGTGCGCCTGCTGGCCTTCGCCCTGAACGCCGATGACCGCCTGGAATTCGGCCGCGGGCTGAGCGTGGACGACGAGCCGGACCTGTGGCGCCGCGACTACACCGGCGACATCGAACTGTGGATTGAACTGGGCCAGCCGGACGAATCGCGCCTGCGCAAGGCCGCCGGTCGTTCGCGTGCGGTGCAGCTGATCACCTACGGCGGCCGCGCCACCGATATCTGGTGGGAGCGCAACGCGTCGGCGGCCAACAAGCTGTCGGTGCTGGAGGTGATGGACCTGCCGGCCGAGTTCGTCGCCGAGTGGGGCGCGCAGGTCGAGCGCACCATGCGCTGGGACGTGCTGATCCAGGACGGCGAAGTGCAGCTGCTCTCGGACAAGGCGCAGTTGGCCGTCACGCCGGTCTGGCGCAAGCGCAAACCCCAGGCATGAGTGTGATCCGCTGCGACGTGCTGGTCATCGGGGCCGGTGCGGCCGGGCTGATGTGCGCGCTCACGGCGGGCCGGCGCGGTCGCATCGTGCAGGTGATCGACCATGCCAACAAGGTCGGCAAGAAGATCCTGATGTCCGGCGGCGGGCGCTGCAACTTCACCAACACCGGCACCACCCCGGGCAACTTCCTGTCGGCGAACCCGCACTTCTGCAAGTCCGCGTTGGCGCGTTACACGCCCTACGACTTCATCGGGATGGTCGAGCGCCACGGCATCGCCTATCACGAAAAAGAGCTGGGGCAGCTGTTCTGCGATGTCTCGTCCAAGCAGATCGTGCGCATGCTGGTCGATGAATGCCAGGCCGCAGGCGTGCAGATCCGCACCGAGTGCGGCGTGGACAAGGTGGAGCGCGGCGCCGACGGCTTCCACGTCCACACCGCGCAGGGCCACTTCCATGCGGCCTCGCTGGTGGTGGCCACAGGTGGTCTGTCGATTCCCAGCCTGGGCGCCACCGGCTTCGGCTACGAGTTGGCCCGCCAGTTCGGCCACACCGTGCTGCCCACCCGCGCCGGCCTGGTGCCGTTGACGTTGAGCGGCAAGCACCAGGAACGCTTTCATGACCTGAGCGGGGTCGCCTTGCCGATCGCCGCACGCTGCAACGACGTCGAGTTCCGCAATTCGATGCTGATCACCCACCGCGGCATCAGCGGCCCGGCGATCCTGCAGATCTCCTCGTTCTGGCAGCCCGGCGATGACCTGCGCCTGGACCTGCTGCCCGGCCAGGATGCCGAGGCGTGGCTGCGCGCGATGAAACGCGACCGTGGCGCCGCCGAGCTGCGCACCGTGCTGTCCGAGGTCCTGCCGCGCCGGCTCGCCCTGCGCCTGTGCGAACACTGGCTGCCGGACCGCCCGGTCCGCCAGATCGACGAGCGCCAGCTGCGCGATGCCGCTGCCCTGCTGCAGGACTTCCCGCTGGTGGCCAGCGGCACCGAGGGCTACCGGACCGCCGAAGTCACCCTGGGCGGGGTGGACACGCGCAAGGTGTCTTCCAGCACGTTCGAGTCGCAGCTGGTGCCGGGCCTGCACTTCATCGGCGAGGTGCTGGACGTGACCGGCTGGCTGGGCGGGTACAACTTCCAATGGGCGTGGGCCTGCGGCCATGCCGCCGGCCAGGTGGTCTAGGCCGTCGATTCCGTGACCGAGTACCGCGAGGGCCGCCGCCAGCATGGACGTAACCCCACGCATCGTGTATCAAGTTTGCAGTCTGGGGAGTAGTGAATGCAGAACGCGAATGACATGACCGTCCGCCTGCTGATCGTGGACGACAGCGGGGAGAACGCTGAGACCATCGTCAGCACGTTGCGCAACAGCGGCATCGCGGTGCGCCCGGCGCGCCCACAGCACAGCGAGGAACTGGCCCAGGTGCTGGGCAACCAGCCGATCGACCTGGTCCTGGCCGCCCCGGCGCAGAGCATCCCGCTGCTGCAGGTTACCCAGCAGATCGCGGCGAGCGGCAAGGACATCCCGATGATCCTGCTGGCCGAACGCCTGGACGAAAACGAATGGGTGGAAGCCGGTGCCAACGGCATCCGCGCGATCGCCCTGCGCCACCGCCCCGAGCATCTGCTGGCGGTGGTCCGCAACGAGTGGACGGACCTGCATGCGCGCCGCGGGCTGCGCCGGATCGAGGCGCAGATGCGCGAGACCGAGCGCCGCTGCGATGCGCTGATCTCCTCCTCGCGCGACCCCATCGCCTATATCCACGAAGGCATGCACATCCGCGCCAACGAAGCGTATCTGGAGATGTTCGGCTACGAGGCGTTCGACGACGTGGAAGGCATTTCGCTGCTGGACATGGTGGCGCCGCAGCACGTGGAAGGCTTCAAACAGCTGCTCAAGTCGCTCAGCAAGGGGGACGCGCCGCCGCCGCAGTACCAGGTGGACGCGCGCAACCAGGATGGCGGGGTGTTTCCCGCGACGATGGAGTTCACCCAGGCCAGCTACGAGGGCGAGTCCTGCCTGCAGGTGGTGTTCCGCCGCCGGATGGAGTTCGACCCGGAACTGGCCCGCGAGGTCGAAGACCTGCGCCAGCGCGACCAGGTCACCGGCCTGCTCAACCGCCCGACGTTCATGCTGCATGTGGAGAACGCGGTGGCCCAGGCCGGCCGCAGCGAGGGCCAGTTCGGTCTGCTGCTGATCGAGCCGGACCACTACGCCCGCCTGCTGCCGGACATCGGCCTGGATTCGGCCGATGTGCTGATCGGCGCGCTGGGCCAGGTGCTGGCCGATACCGTGGGCGACGGCGCGCGCCTGGCGCGCTTCGGCGAGCACAGCTTCGCCGTCCTCACCGAAGGCCCCTACGCGCACACCGTGGCGTTGGCCGACCAGATCCGCGCGGCCTACGCGGCCAAGGTGTTCAGCATCGGCGAACGCTCCGCCACGGTGACCGTGAGCATCGGTGGCGTGCAGGTCGGCGAGAAGATCGCCAGCATCGGCCAGGTGCTGGCGCGCGCGACCGAGTGCACGCACGCGGCTTCGGAGCTGGGCAACACCACCCGCATCTTCGACCCCGCCGCCGTCGACCGCGTCGAGGAAGAACGCATCCAGCGCTGGGTGACGCGCATCCGCGAAGCCCTGGCCGGCGACGGGTTCCAACTGCACTACCAGCCGGTGCTGAACCTGCAGGGCGAGCCGTTGGAGCTGTACGAGGCCTACCTGCGCCTGGAGAACAACGGCGAGCTGCTGAGCCCGACGGCGTTCCTGGGGATCGCCGAGGAGCATGGGCTGCTGGCCGACATCAACCGCTGGGTCGTGGCCCATGCGATCGGCGTGCTCGGCGAGCGCGAACGTGCCGGCCATCCGACGCACATGATGGTGAAGGTCACACCCGAATCCTTCAACGATCCGCAGATGATCGCCACGCTGCGCCGCGAACTGCTGGCCAACGGGGTGCCTGGCGAGCGGCTGTGGCTGCACGCGCCGGAAGCGAAGGTGTTCACGCACCTGCGCAATGCGCAGCAGTTCCTGGCCGAGGTGGCGCCGCTGGGCTGCCGGATCGGGCTGGAGCAGTTCGGCTCGGGCCTGGATTCGTTCCAGCTGCTGGCGCACTTCCAGCCGCAGTTCCTGAAGCTGGACCGCGACTTCACCAGCGATTTCGCGCGCACCCGCGAGCACAGCGAGAAGATCAGCGAAATCACCGCCCGCGCGCAGTCCGCCAACATCCGCACCATCGCCGAGTTCGTCGCCGATGCGAATTCGATGAGCCTGCTGTTCAGTGCCGGCGTGGACTACGTGCAGGGCGAGTTCGTGGGGCCGGCCGGTCCGTTGATGAACTTCGATTTCGCCTGAGGCGGGCGCCGGAGCAGGCGCTCTGGTTGGCGGTGCGCTGCAGTGGGGCCGGTGCGGACGCGTGCGTCAACGCACCGCCGACAACGAAAATGCCGCCCGAAGGCGGCATCTCGTACTGCTCCACCGCCGACCGGGGGTCGGCGTGTGGGATCAGGTCATGTCGACCAGGTTGGGGATGGTCACGTCGGTGGCAACGTCCGCCTCGTAGTCCACGCCTTCCACGCCGAAACCGAACAGGCGCAGGAAGTCGGCCTTGTAGCCGGCCAGGTCGCTGATCTCGTACAGGTTCTCGTTGGTCACCTGCGGCCACAGAGCGACCACCTCACCCTGCACGTCCGGCGCCATTTCCTTGTAGTCCGCGCGCAGGCGGCCGGCTTCGTCCACCAGTTCCACCGGGTGCCCGTCGGCCAGCAACTGGTGGCGCAGGCGCTCGCTGGCGGTGCCGCTGTCCTTGCCGCCGTAGAGGATGTCGTACAGCGTGTCGAGCTGCTCGATGCAGCCTTCGTGCGTGCCCTTGGCCTTCATCACTTTGAACAGCAGCGACAGGTACAGCGGCATGGTCGGGATCGCCGAGCTGGCCTGGGTCACCACTGCCTTCAGCACCGACACGCGTGCGTCGCCGCCGATTGCGTCCAGCTTCCCGCGCAGGCCCAGCACCTTCTGGTCCAGGTCCTTCTTGGCCGCGCCGATCGAGCCGTTCCAGTAGATCGCCTGGGTGATCTCTTCACCCACGTAGGTGAAGGCGGTGGTGGTGGCGCCCTCGGCCAGCACGCCAGCCTCCAGCAGCGCGTCGATCCACATCTGCCAGTCTTCGCCGCCCATCACCGCCACGGTACCGGCGATCTCTTCCGGCGTGGCCGGCTCGATCGTGGTTTCGGTGATCACTTCCTTGTCGGTATCCAGGCCACGCAGGGTGATCGGCGCACCGATCGGCTTGAGCGTGGAGCTGATCACTTCACCGGTCCTGGGATGCTTGCGGCGCGGTGCGGCCAGGCTGTAGACCACCTGGTCGACCTGGCCCAGGTCCTGCCGGATCAGTTCGATGACCTTGGCCTTGACCTCGTCGGAGAACGCATCGCCGTTGACGCTCTTGGCGTACAGGCCAGCCTGCCCGGCGTACTTGTGGAACGCGGCGGAGTTGTACCAGCCGGCGGTGCCGGGCTTGGTTTCGGTGCCCGGACGCTCGAAGAACACGCCGAGCGTGGCCGCGTCGCTGCCGAAGGCCGCGGTGATGCGTGCCGCCAGGCCGTAGCCGGTGGACGCGCCGAGCACCAGCACCTTCTTCGGGCCGTTGACGATCTTCGGCTTGGACTGGATGTACTCGATCTGCTGCTTGACGGCGGCGTCGCAGCCAACCGGGTGGGTGGTGACGCAGATGAAGCCGCGCACACGCGGTTTGATGACCATGAAGACCTCGATATGGACAGACGCAGGCACGGCCTGCGCGATGAAAAGGGCGGCGCGCCATCGGAACGGCTGCGCGGAACGCATGGGATCGTAGTGCGCGGGGGCGCGTTGCACAACCGACGGGGGTGTATGGGGCGGCCTTTGTTCCGCGCGCGCGGGGGAATGGGCGCGCCCTGCCCATCCCCCCGCCCCACACGCTATCGGCGGCGGACGGGAAAAGCGGCAAAGCAGGCGCTGCGCGCTGCCCCAACGAAAAAGCCGCGCAGGGCGCGGCTTTTCCGGTGTTGCGGTGCAGGCCGCTTACGGGCGGCGTGCGAGGGCTTCGACGTCCTTGGCCTTGGGCAGGAGGTCCTGCTTGGTCACGGCCAGCACGCCCATCGTCAGCAGCGGGCAGGCAATGAAGATCGAGGACAGCGTACCGATCACCGCGCCGATCATCTGGCTCAGCGCCAGCCCTTCCAGCGAGCCGCCGCCGTACAGGTACAGCGCCAGCACCGACAGGAAGAAGACCAGCGAGGTGATGATCGTGCGCGACAGGGTCTGGTTGATCGAGCGGTTCATCACTTCCAGCGGCTCGACGCGCAGGCTGCGGAAGTTTTCGCGGACACGGTCGAAGACCACGATGGTGTCGTTGATCGAGAAGCCCATCACCGACAGCAGGCCAGCCAGCACGGTCAGGTCGAACTCGCGGCCGCTGATCGAGAAGTAACCGGCCACGACCAGAACGTCGAACAGGGTGGTGATGATGGCGACCATCGCGAACTTCCACTCGAAGCGGAAGCCGATGTAGATCAGGAAGCCGACCAGCACGAACAGCGCGGCATACAGGCCGTTCAGGGCCAGCTCCTTGCCGACCTGCGGACCAACGAACTCGGCGCCGACGATGGTGGCCTGGTTGCCTTCCACCGAAATCGCCTTCTGCACGGCCTGGGCGGTGCGGTTGTTGGCTTCGCCGGCGTTCTCGCCCTCGCCCACTTCCTGCGGCTGCAGGCGGATCAGCAGGTTGCTGCCACTGCCGAAGCTCTGCACCTGGGCGCCACCGTAACCGGCGCCCTCCAGGTGCTCACGCACGGCATCGACGTCGGCCGGCTTGTCGAAGCGCACTTCGACCACGGTACCGCCGGTGAAGTCCAGTGCGTAGTTGAAGCCCTTGAAGGCGATGCAGCCCACGGCGGCGATGAACACCAGCGCGGCCAGCGTGATCGCCACCCAGCGGGTACGCATGAAGTCGAACTTGGTGTCGTTCGGAATCAGATGCAACGGGAACAGTTTCATGGTTTCGATTCTCTTCCCGTCAGATGGCCAGGGACTTGAGCTTCTTGCGGCGGCTGTAGACCAGAACGGCCAGCGCACGCGAGACGGTGATTGCGGTGAACATCGAGGCCAGGATGCCGACGATCATCGTGACCGCGAAGCCCTTCAGCGGACCGGTACCGAACGCATACAGCGCCACGCCGGCCAGGATGCCGGTGAGGTTGGCGTCCAGGATCGTGCCCGAGGCCTTTTCGTAACCGGCGACGATCGACGCCTTCGGCGGTACGCCGGCGCGCAGTTCTTCGCGGATACGTTCGTTGATCAGCACGTTGGCGTCGACCGACAGGCCGATCGACAGCGCCAGGCCGGCGAAGCCGGGCAGCGTCATCGTGGCGCCGAACAGCGACATCACCGCCACCACGATCAGCAGGTTGAACAGCATGGCCACCGAGGTGATCACGCCGAACATGCGGTAGTACACGGTGAAGAAGACCAGCGTGAACAGGAACGCGAAGCCAACGGCGGTCACGCCGCGCTCGACGTTCTCGGCACCCAGGCTGGGGCCGACGATGCGCTCTTCGACGAAGTCCATCGGCGCGGCCAGCGAGCCGGACTTCAGCAGCTTGGCCAGGTTCTCGGCTTCGAGCTTGTCCAGGCCGGTGGTCTGGAAGCTCTTGCCGAACACACCGTTGATGTTGGCGACCGAAATCACCTCTTCCTTGACGCGGAAGCTGCGCACTTCCTTGCCGTCGACCACGTTCACGGTCGGGATGCGTTCGGTGTACACCACCGCCATCGGCTTGTTCACGTTGGCGGCGGTGAAGTCGAACATGCGCTGGCCGCCGACGTTGTTCAGGGTCACGCTGACCGCGGCCAGGCCGTTCTGGTCGGTGGTGGCCTGCGCAGCAACCATCTGGTCACCGGTCACGATCACGCGCTTGTTCAACAGGATCGGGCCGCGGTTGTCACGCTGCTGGTAGACCTTGGCCTCCGGCGGAATGCGGGCGCTGGCGATGGCGTCCTGTGCGTTGCCTTCGACCACGGCGCGGTATTCCAGCGTCGCAGTGGCACCGATCATGCGCTTGGCTTCGGCGGTGTCCTGCACGCCGGGCAGCTGCACGACCACGCGGTCGGCGCCCTGGCGCTGGATGATCGGCTCGGCCACGCCCAGCTGGTTGACGCGGTTGCGCAGGGTGTTGACGTTCTGCTCGATGGCGCCGTTGGCGATCGAGGTCAGCTCGGTTTCCGGCAGGCTCACGGTGATGCGGTTGCCCGCCACCTCGTAGCCCAGGGTCGGCTGCGCCTTGTACATCACCTCACGGGCGCGGGCGGCGGCATCGGCACCGGCGGACGGGCTGATGCTCGCCACGATGGTGTTGTCCGGGCGGCGTTCCACCGACTGGTAGGCGATACGGGCATCGCGCAGGCTGGTGCGCACGTCTTCGGCGTAGGCATCCAGGCGCTTGTCCAGCGCGGCCTTCTGGTCGACCTGCAGCACGAAGTGCACGCCGCCCTGGAGATCCAGGCCCAGCACCATCGGCTTGGCGCCGAGGTCGCTCAGCCAGGTCGGCACGGTGGAGGCCAGGTTCAGCGCCACCACGTAGTCCTCGCCCATCTCATCGCGAAGCGCGTCGTTGGCGGCGGTCTGCGCCTGCAGGCTGGGCAGGCGCACGATCAGGCTGTCGCCCTCCTTGGCCACCGACAGCGGTTCCACGCCGGCCTGCTTGAGGTCGCCCAGAACGCGGTCGCGCAGGGCGTCGTCGATCTGCCCGCCACGGTTGGCGGTGATCTGCACGGCAGGGTCCTTCTGGTAGATGTTGGGCAGCGCATACAGCGCGCTGACCGCCAGTACGATCAGGATGAGGAAGTACTTCCAGCGTGGAAATTCGAGCATTGCTTGGGTCCCGCGCGGTGCCCGTCCCGGCACCGCGGTTGAACGGAAAGGGAGTGGATCAGTTGGCCGACTTCAGCGTGCCGGTCGGCAGCACGTTGCCCACGGCGCCCTTCTGCACGCGGATGCGCACGTTGTCGGCCACTTCGATGGTGATGAAGTTGTCGCCGATGTCGGTCACCACGCCGGCGATGCCGCCGTTGGTCAGCACTTCATCGCCGCGCTTGATCTTCTCCAGCATCGCCTTGTGTTCCTTCTGGCGCTTCATCTGGGGGCGGATCATCAGGAAGTACATGACCGCGATCAGCACGATCGGGACCAGGAACGTCGTCCAGGAGGCACCCGGCGGCTGGCCACCAGCGGCCTGGGCGTGTGCGGCGGGGATCAGGAAGGCGATCAGGTTCATACAGTGTGTCCTTGGGTTGGAGGCGCCCTGCCCCGGTAGGGAGCAGGGTGTCGCCGCGAAACAGTGGTCAGCCGCGAAGTATGCCACGGCCCCGGGAGTTCGTCCTTGGGCCGTTTGGCAGGGTCCGCGCGCGGATTCGGGGACGCCGCCGCCGCTCAGAGCGGCGGTGTGACGGCACCCCGGGCCGCGTAGAAGGACTCGCGGAAGGCCGAAAAGGTTCCCGAGGCGATGGCTGCACGGATGTCGGCCATCAGCTTCTCGTAGTAATACAGGTTGTGCAGGGTGCCCAGCATCGGCGCCAGCATCTCATTGCAGCGGTCCAGGTGGCGCAGGTAGGACCGGGTGTAGCCGCTGGTGCAGGCGTGGCAGCCGCAGCCCGGCTCGATGGTGTCCATGTCGCGTTCGTAGCGGGCGTTGCGGATGCGCACGGTGCCGAACGAGGTGAAATAGTGGCCGTTGCGGGCATTGCGGGTAGGCATGACGCAATCGAACATGTCCACGCCACGGGCCACGCCTTCCACCAGGTCTTCGGGGCGGCCCACGCCCATCAGGTAGCGCGGGCGGTCGGCCGGCAGGATCGGATGCATGTGGTCGAGCATGGCGTTGCGCTCGTGCTCCGGCTCACCCACCGCCAACCCGCCGATGGCGTAGCCGTCGAAGCCGATCTGCTGCAGGCCCTCGGCCGAGCGGCTGCGCAGGTCGTGGTGCACGCCGCCCTGGACGATGCCGAACAGCGCCGCGTCGTTGCCGAGCGCATCGTGCGCGTTGCGGCTGCGCTGCGCCCAGCGCAGGCTCAGCTCCATCGAGGTACGTGCCACCGGCTCGGTGGCCGGGTACGGGGTGCATTCGTCGAAGATCATCACGATGTCCGAATCGAGCACCTTCTGGATCTTCATGCTCTCCTCGGGCCCGAGGAACACGCGCGCGCCATCGGTCGGCGAGGCGAAGGTGACGCCCTGCTCGGTGATCTTGCGGCGGTGCGCCAGCGAGAACACCTGGAAGCCGCCGGAGTCGGTCAGGATCGGCCCGTTCCAGCGCGCGAAGCCATGCAGGCCGCCGTGGTCGGCGATCACGTCCAGGCCCGGGCGCAGGTACAGATGGAAGGTGTTGCCGAGGATGATCTCGGCGCCCAGCGCGCGGATCTGCTCCGGCAGGATGCCCTTGACCGTGCCATAGGTGCCCACCGGCATGAACGCCGGCGTTTCAACGGTTCCGCGCGGGAAGGTCAGGCGGCCGCGGCGGGCACGGCCATCGGTGGTCTGGAGCTGGAACTGGAGTCGGGACATGGAGCGGGCGTTCGGGCAAATAATTGCCCATTGTCGCCGAAAAAGGGCCACCGCGTCGGCGCGGCCGCCGCTGCCGCGCCCTGCCCTGGCCCGGTCAATCCCCCTGCGGGAACAGCAGCATGGCGTCGCCGTAGCTGAAGAACCGGTATTTCTCCTCGATGGCCGCGCGGTAGGCCTCGAACACCCGCGCCTGCCCGGCGAAGGCCGAGATCATCATCAGCAGCGTGCTTTCGGGCAGGTGGAAGTTGGTCACCATCGCGTCCACGCTGCGGATCCGGTAGCCCGGCGTGATGAAGATCTGGGTCTCGCCGGCGTACGGCAGCAGCTCGCCGTCGCGCATCGCGCTTTCCAGGGCCCGCACCACCGTGGTGCCGACGCCGATCACCCGGCCACCGGCGGCGCGCGTACGGCGCACCTGCTGGACCAGCTCGGCACCGACATTGAGCCACTCGCGATGCATGACATGCTCGTTCAGGTCGTCCACGCGCACCGGCTGGAAGGTCCCGGCGCCCACATGCAGGGTGACATGCCCGAACGCCACGCCCTGCGCCTGCAGGGCCGCCAGCAGCGCCTCGTCGAAATGCAGCCCGGCGGTCGGTGCCGCCACCGCACCGACTTCGCGGGCAAACACGGTCTGGTAGCGCTCGCGGTCGTCCAGCCCCGGCTCGCGCTGGATGTAGGGCGGCAGCGGCAGGCGGCCGGCATGCAGCAGCCACTGCTCCAGGGCCTCGGGGATGTGGAACTGCAGCACATAGAACTCGCCGTCGCGGCCCAGTACCTCGGCCTCGCCACCGGCATCCAGCGCGATCCGGCTGCCGGGCTTGGGCGACTTGCTGGCACCCACCTGGGCGCGGGCCTGCTGGGCGCCGAGCAGCCGCTCGATCAGGATCTCGACCCGCCCGCCACTGGCCTTCTGGCCGAACAGCCGGGCCGGAATGACCCGGGTATCGTTGAACACCAGCAGATCGCCGGCGCGCAGCAGCGTGGGCAGGTCGCGGACCTGGCGATGCTCGAACGCGGCGGGAGCCGGCGGGACCAGCATCAGGCGGCTGGCCGAGCGCTCGGCCAGCGGGGCCTGGGCAATCAGTTCAGGCGGCAGTTCGTAGTTGAAATCGGACTTCTTCAAGGCAGCGCACGGCAACGTGTAGGCAATGTCGGCCATTGTACGACTGGCCCTCGGTAGCAATGCAGGATTCGGCGAACGTCGCGCAAAATGCTGCTATGCAACAGTGTTTTGCGGGGTTATCGCGCGAAAAGGCGCGTGCTAGCATCGAACCGGAAGTCTGATGCACGAGCAGGAATGCCCGAAGCGCGCGCGAATAGACGCGCGTTTTGCTTTTCCGCCGTGCCGCCAATCGTTTCAGGAGATCTGCAATGAGCTTCATCGAACGTCTCGCCCCCCTTCGCGCCCAGCCGGGCACCCGCCTCACCACCGGCCTGGATGACGCCACCCTCGAACGCCTGGCCGCCGGCCACCCGGACCTGGTCGCCGCGATCGACGCGGCCGCCGCCGAATTCGAGCGCGTGCGCGCCGATCTGGGCGACCTGCTGTCGCTGGACGAGCGCGCCCAGATCGACGCGATGCAGGACGGTTTCGTCAATTTCTATGCCGACGATGCGGTGACCCCGTACGTGGCCCTGGCCGCCCGCGGCGCCTGGGTGGTCACGCTCAAGGGCGCAGTGCTGTACGACGCCGGCGGCTACGGCATGCTTGGCTTCGGTCACACCCCGGCTGCCGTGATGGAGGCCATGTCGGCCCCGCAGGTAATGGCCAACGTGATGACCCCGAGCCTGTCCCAGCAGCGCTTCATTACCGCGCTGCGCCAGGAGATCGGCCACCGCCGCGGCGGCTGCCCGTACAGCCGTTTCATGTGCCTGAACTCGGGTTCCGAAGCGGTCGGCCTGGCTGCACGTATTGCCGACGTCAACGCCAAGCTGCAGACCGACCCGGGCGCCCGCCACGCCGGGGCCAGGATCAAGCGCGTGGTGGTCAAGGGCAGCTTCCACGGCCGCACCGATCGCCCCGGGCTGTACTCGGACTCCAGCCGCAAAACCTACATGCAGCACCTGGCCAGCTATCGCGGCGAGGACTCCGTGATCGCGATCGCGCCCTATGACGAAGACGCGCTCAAGCGGGTGTTCGCCGAGGCCGAGCAGAACCACTGGTTCGTCGAGGCGGTGTTCCTGGAGCCGGTAATGGGCGAAGGTGATCCGGGCCGCTCGGTGCCGCCGTCGTTCTACGCCCTCGCCCGCGAGCTGACCCGCCAGCATGGCAGCCTGCTGCTGCTCGACTCGATCCAGGCCGGCCTGCGTGCGCATGGCGTGCTGTCGATCGTGGACTACCCCGGTTTCGAGGGGCTGGACGCGCCGGACATGGAGACCTACTCCAAGGCACTCAACGCCGCCCAGTTCCCGCTGTCGGTGCTGGCCGTGACCGACCACGCCGCCCAGCTGTACCGCAAGGGCATCTACGGCAACACCATGACCTCCAACCCGCGTGCACTGGACGTGGCCTGCGCCACGCTGTCGCTGCTGACCCCGCAGGTGCGCGAGAACATCCGCGTGCGGGGCGAGGAAGCCGTGCGCAAGCTGGAACAGCTCAAAAGCGAGCTGGGCGGGCTGATCACCAAGGTCCAGGGCACCGGCCTGCTGTTCTCCTGCGAACTGGCGCCGCAGTTCAAGTGCTACGGCGCCGGGTCCACCGAGGAATGGCTGCGCAATCACGGCATCAACGTGATCCACGGCGGCGAGAACTCGCTGCGCTTCACCCCGCATTTCGGCATGGACAGCGAGGAGCTGGACCTGCTGGTGAGCCTGGTCGGCCGGGCGCTGAAGGAAGGCCCGCGCAGGGAACAGTCGCAGGCGGCGTAAGCCATCGCCGGACCTGACCGCCGCCGGTCAGGTCCGGTTTGGTTGCAGCCGCGCCAACGCGTTAACATCACTGGCCGCATCTGCGGAACGAACCCCGTCACGAGACCGGAACATCGGTCATCGGCGGGGCTTTTTCGTTTCCGCCGCATTACCTCCCGAACACAGGAAGATCCAATGAAGTCGATTTGCGTTTACTGTGGCTCCAACCCCGGCAGCAAGCCCATCTACACCGAGCGCGCCATCGCGCTGGGCGACCGCATCGCCCGCGACGGCCTGCGGCTGGTGTACGGCGGCGGCAACGTCGGCCTGATGGGCACGGTGGCCAACGCCGTGCTGGCCGGCGGCGGCGAAGTCACCGGCGTGATCCCGCAGCAGCTGGCCGACTGGGAAGTGGCCCACCGTGGCCTGACCGAGCTGGAAATCGTCGGTTCGATGCACGAGCGCAAGTCGCGCATGTTCGACCTGTCCGACGCGTTCGTCGCCCTGCCTGGCGGCTTCGGCACGATGGAAGAGATTTTCGAGATGCTCACCTGGCGCCAGCTGGGCATCGGCAACAAGCCGTGCGCCTTCCTGGACGTGGATGGTTTCTACGCCCCGCTGATCGGCATGATCGACCGCATGGTGGAAGAGCGCTTCCTGCACCCCGAGCAGCGCGCCGACCTCTGGTACGGCTCGGACATCGACGCGATGCTGGACTGGATGCGCGCCTATGAGCCGGCGCAGGCGTCCAAGTGGATCGACGAGAAGCGCCGCAACGCATTGCGCTGACACCGTAGAGCGGGGCTCTGCCCCGCTGCGCGGAAGTGGTTGCCCTGTAACGCCTGCCGGGTAGAACCCGGCACTACGGGTGTTGCCCGGTGACTGACATCGTAGAGCGGGGCTCTGCCCCGCTGCGCGGAAGTGGTTCCCCGGTGACGCCTGCCGGGTAGAACCCGGCACTACGGGTATTCCTCGGTGACTGACACCGTAGAGCGGGGCTCTGCCCCGCTGCGCGGAAGCGGCTCCCTGATGACGCCTGCCGGGTAGAACCCGGCACTACGGGTGTTGCCCGGTGACTGGCACCGTAGAGCGGGGCTCTGCCCCGCTGCGCGGAAGTGGCTCCCCTATAACGCCTGCCGGGTAGAACCCGGCACTACGGGTGTTGCCCGGTGACTGGCATCGTAGAGCGGGGCTCTGCCCCGCTGCGCGGAAGTGGCTGCCCTATAACGCCTGCCGGGTAGAACCCGGCACTACGCCGTTTCCATCGGTGCTGGGCGGCCGAGCAGGTAGCCCTGGCCGTAGTCGCAGCCCAGTTGCAGCAGCGTGTCGCGCTGGGCGGCGTTCTCGATGCCCTCGCCCACCGTTTCAATGCCCAGCGTGCGCGCCAACGACAGCACGCCCTGGACCAGCGCGTAGGTGCTCTGCATGTCCTGGCCATGCAGGCCGGCAATGAAGCTCTGGTCGATTTTGAGCGTGGAAATCGGGAACCGGTGCAGGTAGGACAGCGCCGAGAAGCCGGTGCCGAAATCATCCAGCTGCACCAGCACGCCACGCTCCCGCAGCGTCTGCAGGATGCGCAGCGTGCGTGGGCCGTCGTCGAGCAACGCGACTTCGGTGATCTCCAGCCGCAACCGGTGCGGGTCGGCGCCCACCGCTTCGATCAGGCCGAACAGGCGCGAGCTGAAGTCGGCCGAACGGAAATGACGCGGCGATACATTCACCGAAAGATAGCCGCGCCCGCCGCGCGCCAGCTGGCCGATGACCTGCTCGTACAGCAGCCAGTCGACCTGTTCGATCAGGCCGCTCTCCTCGCCCAGGTCGAGGAAGGCGCTGGGCAGCAGCAGGCCGCGGCGCTCGTGCTGCCAGCGCAGCAGGGCCTCGTGCCCCACCACTTCGCCATCGGACAAGCGCACGATCGGCTGGTAGTAGGGAAGAAAATCGCGATTGATGATGGCCCGGCGCAGGTCCGCTTCCAGGTCCAGGCTGCGCAGCGCCTGTTCGCGCATGGCCTCGTCGAACACCGCGCAACGGTCCTTGCCCTGCGCCTTGGCGCGGTACATCGCCGCATCGGCGTCGCGCACCAGTTCCTCGCCATTGCGGTAGCGCGGATGCCACATGGCGATGCCGAGACTGCCGGAGGGGAACAGTTCGCGCCCCTTGACCCACATCGACTCCTCCAGCGCCACCAGCATCCGCTGCGCGAATTCCACCGCCGACGACAGACCGTGGCGACACTGCAGCAGGATCGCGAACTCGTCGCCCCCCAACCGCGCCACCACGTCCTCGCTGGACACCATCGACACGATCCGCTTGGCCACCTCGACCAGCATCTGGTCGCCGGCGGCGTGGCCGATGCTGTCGTTGACCAGCTTGAAGCGGTCCAGATCCAGGAACAGCACCGCGAATGCCGAGCCGTCGGGCTGCCGCGCCTGTGCGATCGCATCTTCCAGGCGATCAAGCAGGTGCAGCCGGTTGGGCAGGCCGGTCAGTGCGTCATGCATGGCCTGGTGGGTCAGCCGCTGCTCGGCACGCAGGCGCTCGCCGATCTGGCCCAGCAGCTTCTCGTTCACATCGGCCAGTTCACGGGTGCGCTCCTCCACCCGCAGTTCCAACTCGGCGTGCGCGTTGCGCAGCCGTTCCTGGTCGCGCTGGCGGGCCAACCCGTTGCCGATGTTCTGCGCCACGAACGTCAGCAGGCGCTGGTCGTGGAGCGTGAAGCTGACCTCGGGCGAGTAGCTCTGCACGACGATCACGCCGACCACGTCGTCATCGCTCAACAACGGCACGCCCAGCCAGCAATGCGACCGCGCGCCGAACTCGCGCACCGCGCCTGCCGCGCGCAGCGCGTCGATGTTGTCGCGCGTGGCCAGCAGCGGCTGGCGCTTGCGCACGATGTATTCGGTGAGGCCTTCGCTGAACGGTCGCGGCGCGCGCGAGGCGTTGTACTCATCCACCGAGTAGACGAATTCCAGGCCGTCGCCGCCTTCGTTGACCAGCGCGATGTAGAAGTTGCGCGCATCCAGCAGCGTCCCCACCACACCATGCACCTGGACGTAGAACTCGGCCAGGCTGGGGGCGCTCATCGCCATCTCGGCGATGTTGAACAGCGCCAGCTGCAGCTTCTCGGCGCGACGGCGCTCCACCACTTCGTCCTGCAGGCTGCGGTTGGCGCGCTGCAGCTCCAGCGTGCGCCGTTCGACCTGGCGCTCCAGCTGCACCTGCGCCTGGCGGCGATCCATCGCGGTCTGGATGTGCTGGGCGACGTAGCCCAGCAGCGCGCGGTCGGCCTCGCCGTAGCGCGCGCGGTGTTCGTAGCTCTGCACCACGATGGCGCCGCAGACGCGCCCTTCGCGCAGCATCGGCACGCCCAGCCAGTCCAGGCTCTCCGGTCCACGCTCCGGATCGGGCTCGTCGTTGCCGGCGGCCAGCAGCTCGCGCGACGGGCCGCTCAACGGCTGGCCGTGACGCAGCAGCGCGAACGTCAGGCTGCGCGGCATCTCATGTTCTTCGTAGCTGCGGTCGGGATCGGCAACGAAGCTGTCCTGCTGGTCGGCGAAGTAGAGGAAGCGCACCCTGCGCCGCACATCGTCGTACTCGACGATGAAGCAGTTCTGCGCGTACATCAGCGAGTTGAGCACGCTGTGCACATGGCGCAGCATCTCCGACATCTCCAGATCCGCACCGGCCAGGTCGGCGATTTCATACAGCGCCTGCTGCAGGCGCTTGGAGATTTCCAGCGAGTGGATTTCGCGGCGCTGCCGGGTCAGCGTGATGGCATCCTGCACGGTGTGCCGCGCCAGTCCCCACCACCCCGCATCCGGCGGCACCGGTTCGCCGGGGCTCACCACCTGCAGCGCCAGCCGGGTGTCGCCGCATCGCCATCGCTGCAGTTGCCCCGGCACGCGATGCGTGGGGTCGAGCAGGCGCTCGGCCGTCATCGACGGGTCGGGAGGTTCGGACTGCACCCCGCCGCCCAGCACCGGATCGTGCCAGGCCAGGTGCAGGCCGCTGCCAACGGGCAGCACGGCGCAGAGGGTGCGCGCCAGATCGGCGGACACCTGCGCGTCACGGTCCGGGTCCACTGAAGGCGTCACTACCTGACTGGACAGCATGTTCATCTCTACTGGCACCGGATGCCCGGCGCCTCCCCTGCCCCCGAGCATAACGCGTGGACCGGGGGGCAATGGAAGGGTGGCAACCCCGATTGTTGCAGATGGACGTTACTGGAACGTCACCTGGAACCGGGCGCCCCCATGTTGTCGGCCACTCCCCTGCCATCGCCACGCTTTGCGGACGCACCCGCACCGCTTACTCTGTGCGCCGTGGATGCCGTTGCCCTGCCAACCGATGAAGCGCTGATGCTGGCCTGGGCCGGCGGGGACCTGCCTGCGTTCGAGGCCCTGTACGCACGCCACCGCGCCCGGCTGTACAGCTTCCTGCTGCGGCAGCTGCGCGATGCCGCGCTTGCCGATGAGCTGTTCCAGGATGTCTGGCAGCGGGTGATCGCCGCCCGCGCCGGCTGGCAGCCCGAGGCCGCCTTCACCACCTGGCTGTTCCGTATCGCGCACAACCGGCTGAACGATCACTGGCGCGCCGCGCGCCATCGGCCACCAGCGCCCGGCGATGCCGACGAACGCGTCGCGCGCATGAGCGACAGCCGCACGCCCGAAACCCAGCTGTCCGACTTCGAACAGCGCCGTCGCCTGCAGCTGGCAATGGAACAGCTTCCGGCCGATCAGCGCGAAGTCCTGCAACTGCGGCTGGAACAGGAACTGAGCCTGGAAGAGATCGCCGAGATCACTGGCGTGGGCCGGGAAACCGTCAAGTCGCGGCTACGCTATGCGATGGACAAGCTGCGCGCGGGGATGAACGAATGAACGACCGCACGCCGCTGACGCCCGAAGAGCGCGAGCTGGCCCGCCTGCTGGGGCGGTCTTCGCCAACCCCGCCCCCGGCCGCGCTCGACGAGGCCGTGCTGGCCGCTGCCCGCGCGGCGGTGCAGGCGCCCCCGTCCACACCCACCGCCACGGCGCCTGCGCCGGCGCCGGCTGCAGCGCCCCGTCGGCGCTCGCGTCTGCCGGCGGTGATGGGCATCGCCGCCTCGGTCGTGTTCGCCGTCGGGATCGCCTGGCAGCTGCGGCTGCAGGACCCGCCCGTGCCTGTCCTCGATGTGCCGGCCGCCGATGCCCCGGCCGCATCGGTGGCCGCTGAAGCAGCGGATATCCCGGCCAGCCCGGCGGCGGCCCCATCCCCCGCTGCGGCCGAACCGGCCGGCGCTGTCGCTCCCGCGATCGCCCCGCCGCCACAGCAGGCGCGCATGGCCCCCGCACCGTCACCGGTCGCGGCCGAACCGGCGCCCGCCCCTGTGCCGACAATGGCCCCGCCGCCGCCCGCGCCGCCAGCGCCCGTCGCCGCGCCGCAGGCGTTTTCGATGGACGCGGCCGACAGCGCGGCCGAGGCCGCGCCGGCGATGGCACCCGCACCCGCGCAGAAGGCCGCCATCCGCGCCGAGCGGGCCGACGCCCCGGCTGCGGTCGCGCGCCCTGCCCCGACCGGTGCGGCCGGCGTCATGCAGCGCCGCGCGGCGATGGCGCCGCCCAGCGCGGGCACGCTGTCGGCCAGCGCCGTGGATGCCGCAGTCGCCGCCGATGCCAGCCTGCCGCGCAAGCAATGGCTCAAGCGTATCCGCGAACGGCGCGACGCCGGCGACCTGGATACCGCGCGTGCCAGCCTGGAACGCTACCTGCAGCAGTATCCGGAAGTGCGCATCCCGCGCGACCTGCGCGAGCTGCTGGACACCTGAGGGGCAGGTGACGACCAACGGTCGTCACCTACAATGGTGGGAATGCCCGATACGCTTGCCACCGCCGTCAGCCACAGCCTGGAGATCAAGCACAGCCGCTTCATCGCCCATGCCGCTCCCATCGCCGATGCCGGCGCGGCGCTGCAGTTCCTGCAGGAAGTGGCCGTCCCGGATGCAACGCACAACTGCTGGGCCTATCGGCATGGCCACGACTACCGCTCCAGCGATGACGGCGAACCGGCCGGCACCGCAGGCCGGCCGATCCTGGCGGCGATCGACGGCCAGGGCTTTGATCGCATCATGGTGGTGGTCATCCGCTGGTACGGGGGCATCAAGCTCGGTGCCGGCGGCCTGGTACGGGCCTATGGCGGCACCGCTGCCGAATGCCTGCGGCTGGCGCCACGGCAGCCGCTGATCGCGCTGGCCGACCTGGACGTGCACGCCCGGTTCGACGACCTGGGCACCCTGCATGCGGCGCTCGCCGCGCACCTGGCCGAAAAACAGGCCGAAACCTTCACCCCGTCAGGCGTGTCACTGCACCTTCGTCTACCGGCCGATCAGGTCGACCCGTTGAAAAACCGCCTGCGCGACGCCACCCGTGATCGTATCCGCGTCGAAACACGCACCGAACCAGGCCAACCGAATGACTGACACCCCTCCCGCGCCCGCCCCGGCGCTGCGCCGCCTCGGCAGCCTGCGCACGCTGTGGCCGTTCGTGCGCCGCCATGCGGGGCTGTTCAGCGCCTGGCTGGTGGCACTGGCGGTGTCCTCGGTCGCCACCCTGAGCCTGCCGCCGGCAGTCAAGCTGATGATCGACCACGGGTTCAGCGACAACGGTCAGATCAACCGTGCCTTCGCGCTGCTGTTCCTGGTTGCGGTGGTGCTGGCGCTGGCCACCGCGGCGCGCTTCTTTTTCGTCTCTCTTCTCGGCGAGAAGGTCGTTGCCGATCTGCGCAGCCGGCTGTACGCGCACCTGATCGCGCTGGGCGCCGGCTTCCACGACCGCAGCCGCAGCGGCGAGCTGGTCTCGCGGCTCACGGCCGACAGCGAACTGCTGCGCAGCGTGATCGGCTCGACCATGTCGGTGGCATTGCGCAGCAGCGTCACCGTGGTGGGCAGCCTGGTGATGCTGTTCGTCACCAGCCCGGGGCTGGCCGCGTGGTCGCTGGTCGGCATTCCGCTGGCGGTGCTGCCGATCATCATCGGCGCGCGCCGTCTGCGCCACATCTCGCGCGCCAGCCAGGACCGCATCGCCGACGCCAACAGCCTGGCCGCCGAGACGCTCGGCGCGGTCCGCACGGTGCAGGCGCATGCCCGCGAGCCTTACGAGCGCAGTCGCTTCAACGCCGCGCTGGGCGAGTCGATCAAGGCCGCGCGCCGGCGCATCGGCGCCCAGTCGATCGTCACCGCCACCGCCATCGTGCTGGTGTTCGGCGCGATCGTCGGGGTGCTGTGGCTCGGCGCGCACGATGTGATCGACGGCCGCATGAGCGCCGGCACGCTCGGCCAGTTCGTGCTGTACGCGCTGATCGGCGGCGGTTCGGTCGGCGCACTCGCCGAGGTCTGGAATGAACTGCAGCGCGCCTCCGGCGGCATGGGCCGGATTGCCGAACTGCTGCAGGAAGACATCGAGATCACCAGCCCCGCCAATCCGCTGCCGCTGCCGCAGCCGCTGCGCGGCGAGATCCGCTTCGACGATGTGGTGTTTCATTATCCGCAGCGCCCGGACACCGCCGCGCTGGATCATTTCGACCTGCACGTGCGCCCGGGCGAGACCGTGGCGCTGGTCGGCCCTTCCGGCGCAGGCAAGAGCACGGTGCTGTCGATGCTGCTGCGCTTCCACGATCCCGCCGCCGGCCGCATCCAGGTCGATGGCGTGGACGTGCGCCAGGTCGATCCGGCCCAGCTGCGTGCACAGATGGCGCTGGTGCCGCAGCAGCCCACCCTGTTCGCCAGCACCGCACTGGACAACATCCGCTACGGGCGGCTGGAAGCGAGCGACGACGAGGTGCAGCGTGCTGCTGCCGCCGCCGAGGCAGACGAGTTCCTGCAGGCCCTGCCGGACGGCTACATGAGCGAACTGGGCGAGCGCGGGGCGCGCCTGTCCGGCGGCCAGCAGCAACGCATCGCCATCGCCCGCGCCCTGCTCAAGGACGCGCCGATCCTGCTGCTCGACGAGGCCACCAGCGCGCTCGACGCGCAGAGCGAACGCGCCGTGCAGCAGGCGCTGGAGCGGCTGATGGCCGGGCGCACCACGCTGGTCATCGCACACCGCCTGGCCACCGTGTTGAAGGCCGACCGCATCGTGGTGATGGACCACGGCAGAATCGTCGCCCAGGGCACGCATGCGCAGCTGCTGGCTGAAGGCGGTCTCTATGCGGAGCTGGCGAAGCTGCAGTTCATCGATTGACGACGTACCGCTAACGCGCTCCGTTGCATCGTGCGCGGGTCACAGGTCCGTGCCGATGCAGGAGGTGTTTCATGTCGTTCCGACAGTTCCCCGCCACCGACGCCAATGGCGAAAACTACGTCATCATCGAGTTCAAGGAAGAGCAGCCCGGCAACAGCACGCCGGCCGCGCCTACCGCCCGCTACGAGCTGGCTGATGGCCGCCATCTGGTGCGTGACGGGCGCCAGTTCCGCACCTCCGGTGGCGAGCTGACCCTGACCACGTGATCGACTGGTCATTTTTTGACCAGCCATCTTGACAACGTTCTGCCGCAAGGACTTTCAGCGGTTATCCACATGGTTGTGCGCAATTCATCCACACCCCCTGTGGATGAATGCGGCGCTGCAGCAGATCAGCGCTGCAGGACCCGACCGATCCCGGATGCATCGATTTCCGCTGCGGCGTGCTGCAGCGCGCGTGCATCGCTGCCGGCGACGAAGCCCACACGGAAATGCACTTCGCCGCCCGGCGTGCGCGAGGAATGGATCGAGGCCAGGCTGACCGCGTGGCGTTCGAACACGTGCAGCAGCTCACGCAGCGAGCCGGGCCGATCCTCCGGCAGGTGCACGCTGATCGCGTTGCGTTCGGTCAGGTCGGCAAGCAGATAGCCGACCCGCTCGAAGGTGTAGTTGCCTTCGGCCAGCACGGCGTCGCCCTGGCTGTCACGATTGTCCAGCAGCAGCTGTTGGCGGAACGCCGCCCGCGCGGCATCGTCGCCCTGCCCCACCTGTGCCCGCAGCATCTGCAACTGGGCGAGCAGGCGATCGAGCATCGGCGCGACGTGCGGGTTGCCGAACTGGATGTCTTCATAGATGGCCGGGTTCAACGACAGGATCCGCGCGATGATCGCGGTATCCAGCTCGAACGAGGCCGAGCGGTATGGCATTAGTGCCGGCAGGGCGCCGAGCAGCGGCGCGTACTCGCGCAGCACGCCGGCCTGCGCCAGGTGCGTGGCATGGACCATCGCCTGCACCAGCGCCATCACCTGGTCATGGTGCTCGGGCGTGGCGCGCACGCATTCGGCTTCCAGCGCACCGCACAGGCTCTGCACCCACGGCTGCCACTGCGACAGGCGCGCTTCGCAGACCACCATGACCCGCCCTTTCAGCGTCGGCGCCTTGGGCGGTGCGGTCATTGGATGCAGGCCCACCACGTCGGCCTGCGAGGCCAGCATGGCCGCCACCGGCGCGGACTTCACCGAGGTGATGTCCAGCCACAGCCGCCCTGCCTCACGTCCGGCCGAGCGCGCCACGTACGCCTCGATCAATGCCGGGGTATGCCGGATCGGCGCGGAGAAGATCAGGACCTCCGCGCGCTCAACCAGGACGTCGGGACTGTCCGACTGCGGATCGGCCGGGTCGTGCCCCAGCACCTCCAGGCCCATGCGCTGTTCGAGGAACCGGCGCAGCCAGCGCCCGTAGGCCCCGGCACTGCCGACGATCCCGACCACCGGCATCCGGCTCACGCCAGGCGCTCGGGCACGAAGCGATGCGGCAACGACAGGGCTGCAGGCGCGGCGGCCAGCACGTCGAACTCTTCGTGGCCGTTGGCCAGCGTGGTCTCCAGTGCCACGTGCACGCCGGCGATCGCGCGCGAGATCGCCTGCTCGAATGCCTCGCCGCGCAGCAGGAAGGCGACCAGCAGCGACATCAGCACATCGCCGGTCCCGGCCACGTCCACCGGCAGGTGCGGCGAGGTCCAGCGCCAGATCGCGCTGCGGCTCACCGCCAGCGTCACCAGTTGCCCGGGCTCGCCGCCAACGCTGTGCGCCAGCACCCACTCCGGCCCGCGCGCCAGCAATGCCTGCGACGCGGCGATGGCCTCGTCCTGGGCCAGGCTCGGCATGCCGGTCAACCGCCCCAGTTCGAACGCATTGGGCGTCACCAGCCAGGCGTGCGGCAGCAGGCGCTCGGCGAACACCGTTTCCAGCCCCGGCTCCACATAGGGACCGGTGTGGGTATCGCCGATCACCGGGTCCAGGCAGTAGCGCAGCTGCGGCGACGCCGGCAGCACCTCATCAAGCCAGTCGGCGAAGGCGGTGCCGTTGCCGACGCTGCCGAAGTAGCCCGACACCAGCATGCGGGCGCGCTGCGGCAGGCCGCGCTCGGCGGTGCCCAGCAGCAGGTCCGCGAACCAGTCCGACGGCAGCACGCGACCGCGCGTGGTGGCGTAGAACGGCGCATTGCTCAACAGGGTGGTCGGGATCTCCGCCACGCGCACGCCCAGCGCACGCAACGGCGGCACCGCAGCACTGTTGCCGGCATGGCCATAGACGAGCTGGGACTGCACGGAGATGACATCGACCGGTGACGGACCATCCGGACGCTGGCGGCGGCCGTGGACCAGGTGGCTTTCGAGGGATTCGTTCATGCCTGGATTTTAAGCGGTAGCGGCCGGTGGCCGGTACCCACAAAAACGCCGGGCTTTGCCCGGCGTTTCGTTACCACTGGAACCAACCCGTCTTACGACGTCATCCGGTCCCAGAACCCCTTCACGCCGTCGATGAACGTCGCCGACTTCGGCGAGTGCTTGCGCGCTTCTTCGCCGGTGAAGGTGGTCTCGAACTGCTCCAGCAGCTTGCGCTGCTCGGTGGTGAGGTTGACCGGGGTCTCCACCACCACGCGGCAGTACAGGTCGCCTTCGCTGCGGCTGCGCACCGAACGCACACCCTTGCCGCGCAGGCGGAACAGCTTGCCGGTCTGGGTTTCGGCCGGAATGCGGATCTCGGCGTAACCGCCCAGGGTAGCCACGCGCACGGTGTCGCCCAGCGCCGCCTGCGAGATGCGGATCGGCACTTCGCAGTGCAGGTCGTCGCCATCGCGCTGGAAGATCGCGTGCTCGCGCACCCGCACTTCCACGTACAGATCGCCCGCCGGCGTGCCGGCAGGGCCGGCCTCGCCTTCACCGGACAGGCGGATGCGGTCGCCCGTGTCGACGCCTGCAGGCACCTTCACCGACAACACCTTGTCTTCCTCGACACGGCCGTTGCCGTGGCAGGTCTTGCAGGGATTGGGAATGATCTGGCCGCGGCCATTGCAGTTGTGGCAGGCCTGCTGCATGGCGAAGATGCCGCGCTGCACGCGTACCTGGCCGCGCCCCTGGCAGACGTTGCAGGTCTCCACCTTGCCGTCTTCAGAGCCGTTGCCGTGGCAGTCGTTGCATTCGGCCAGCGTCGGAATCTCGATGCGGCGTTCCACGCCCATCACCGCTTCTTCCAGGTCCAGCTCCATCACGTAGCCGATATCGGCCCCGCGACGGGCCTGGCGCTGTCCGCCACCACCACCGCCGAAGATGTTGCCGAAGATGTCACCGAAGATGTCGTTCATGTCCGGACCGCCCGGACCGCCACCGCCGCCCATGCCGTGCTCGAACGCCGCATGGCCGTGAGCGTCGTACATCCGGCGCTTGTTGCCGTCGGACAGGGTCTCGTAGGCTTCCTTGCATTCCTTGAACGCCGCTTCGGCGGCGCTGTCGCCCGGATTGCGGTCCGGGTGGAACTTCATCGCGCAACGGCGATAGGCCTTCTTCAGCTCTTCTTCGCTGGCGGTGCGGGACACGCCCAGCACTTCGTAATAATCGCGCTTGCTCATAACTTGAATCGGGTTCCGGAAGTCGGGATTCGTCAACGCGCAAGAGCGGAACCAGGTCCGCTCTTGCGTCGGGCGCCCCGACAGGCCGGGATACGGCTGTCAGGACCTGGGGGAAACGACAACGGGACGTTGCCTGCGCAACGTCCCGCGTCTTGTCCGGATCAGGACTTCTTGTCGTCCTTGACTTCGGTGAACTCAGCGTCCACCACATCGTCATGCGCGCCATTGCCCGCACCGGCATCCGGGCCCGGGGCGGCACCGCCCTGCTCGGCGGCCGCAGCGGCGGCGAACAGCGACTGGCCGGCCTCTTCCAGCACCTTCGACTTGGCTTCGATCTGCGCCTTGTCGTCGCCCTTCATCGCCGTTTCCAGGTCGGCCAGGGCCGACTCGACCTTGCCGATCACGTCGCCACCCACCTTGCTGCCGTGCTCGTTGATCGCGGTACGGGTACCGTGGATCAGCGCGTCGGCCTGGTTGCGGGCCTGCACCAGCTCGTGGAACTTCTTGTCCTCTTCGCGGTTGGCTTCCGCATCGGCGACCATGCGCGCGATCTCGTCCTCGGACAGACCCGAACCGGCCTTGATCTCGACCTTCTGTTCCTTGTTGGTCTTCTTGTCCTTGGCCGACACGTGCAGGATGCCGTTGGCGTCGATGTCGAAGGACACTTCCACCTGCGGCATGCCGCGCGGCGACGGCTCGATGCCGGACAGGTCGAACTTGGCCAGCGACTTGTTGAAGCGGGCCTGTTCGCGCTCACCCTGCAGCACGTGCACGGTCACGGCCGACTGGTTGTCCTCGGCGGTGGAGAACACCTGCGAGGCCTTGGTCGGGATGGTGGTGTTCTTCTCGATGATCTTGGTGAACACGCCACCCATCGTCTCGATGCCCAGCGACAGCGGGGTCACGTCCAGCAGCAGCACGTCCTTGACGTCGCCGCCGAGCACGCCGCCCTGGATCGCCGCACCCAGTGCCACGGCCTCGTCCGGGTTGACGTCCTTGCGCGGTTCCTTGCCGAAGAACTCGGTCACGGCCTGCTGCACCTTCGGCATGCGGGTCTGGCCGCCGACCAGGATCACTTCGCTGATGTCGCTCGAGCGCAGGCCGGCGTCGTTCAGCGCCACGCGGCACGGTTCGATCGACTTCTTGATCAGCTCTTCCACCAGCGCTTCCAGCTTGGCGCGGGTCAGCTTGATGTTCAGGTGCTTCGGACCGGAAGCGTCGGCAGTGACGTACGGCAGGTTCACTTCGGTCTGCTGCGCGCTGGACAGCTCGATCTTGGCGCGCTCGGCGGCGTCCTTCAGGCGCTGCAGGGCCAGCGGATCCTTGCGCAGGTCGATGCCCTGGTCCTTGTTGAACTCGTCGACGAGGTACTCGATGACGCGGTTGTCGAAGTCTTCGCCGCCCAGGAAGGTGTCGCCGTTGGTGGCCAGCACTTCGAACTGCTTCTCACCGTCGACGTTGGCGATTTCGATCACCGACACGTCGAAGGTGCCGCCGCCCAGGTCGTACACCACGATCTTGCGATCCTTGTTGTCGCCCTTGTCCAGGCCATAGGCCAGCGCAGCCGCGGTCGGCTCGTTGATGATGCGCTTGACGTCCAGACCGGCGATGCGGCCGGCGTCCTTGGTCGCCTGGCGCTGGCTGTCGTTGAAGTAGGCCGGCACGGTGATCACCGCCTCGGTCACGGTCTCGCCCAGGAAGGCTTCGGCCGTCTTCTTCATCTTCTCCAGCACGCGGGCGGAGATTTCCTGCGGCGCCATCTTCTTGGCGTCGCTGGTCTGCACCCAGGCGTCGCCGTTGTCGTGGGCCAGGATGCCGTAGGGCACGTGCGCGATGTCCTTCTGGACTTCAGCGTCGGTGAACTTGCGGCCGATCAGGCGCTTGACGGCGTAGAAGGTGTTCTTCGGGTTGGTGACGGCCTGGCGCTTGGCCGAGGCGCCCACCAGCACTTCGCCGTCCTTGGTGTAGGCGACGATGGAAGGCGTGGTGCGGTCGCCTTCGGAATTTTCGATGACGCGGGCCTTGCCGCCGTCCATGATCGCCACACACGAGTTGGTGGTGCCGAGGTCGATACCAATGATCTTGCCCATGAGGGAGACTCCTGAAAGTTCTGGGAACATCCGGCTGCTGCCGGGTTATGAATGGGATGTGTGGGACGCCGGGAAGACTTTCAAGCCATCCACCGAACACAGTGTCCGATGGCTGCGAAACGCGTTCAGCGTCCGGTGATGGAACGGGCAGCGCCCGCGTCCATCCACCGGGCAGGGCCCGGCGTCATGCGTCCCGCGCGACCACGACCAGCGCCGGCCGCAGCAGGCGGTCGTTGAGCTGGTAGCCCTTCTGGAACACCTGGACCACGCTGCCGGGCGCCGCGCCGGGCGCGTCGACCTGGCTGATGGCCTGGTGGTGGTCCGGGTTGAACGGCTGGCCGGTCGGGTCCAGCAGGGTCAGGCCGTTGTCCGCGGCGACCTTGAGCAGCTGCTTGTAGGTCAGCTCCAGGCCTTCGCGCAGCGGGCTGGGTTCAGCGCCGGCGGCCGTCAGGCCGGCGTCGAGGCTGTCGAACACCGGCAGCAGCTCGCCCAGCAGTTTTTCATTGGCGAAGCGGCGGGCCTGCTCGACGTCGCGGGCCACGCGCTTGCGCTGGTTGTCCAGGTCGGCGCGCTCGCGCAGCGACTCGGCCTTCAGCAGCGCCAGCTCGTTGTGCAGGCTCTCGACCTGCTGCTGCAGCGCGTCGGCCGGGGCCTGTTCGCCGGTCGACGTCTGGGATGCGATATCTGACTGATCTTGGTTCATTTCCGTTTCCCTGGCGGTGACTCCCCGCCTCCACCCACCCCTATGTGGGCGCGCCGACCGGTTTCAAGAGCTGAACCGTCGATCAGGCCCGCTCACGGGACAATCCGCCCGGTCCACCCGGCTCCAGCGCCGCCCCGAGCACCTCGGCCGTGGCCTGCACCAGTGGAATCATGCGGTCGTACGCCATCCGCTTGGGGCCGATCACCCCCAGCACCCCCAGCACCCGGCCACCGGCCGAGTACGGGGCGGTCACCAGCGAGACGCTCTCCAGCGGCATCACCCCGGTTTCCTCGCCGATGAAGATGCGCACGCCCGGGGCCTGGATGGTGCGCTCCAGCAGCTGCAGGATCTCGCGCTTGCTGGCGAACACGTCGAACAGTTCGCGCAGGCGCTCCAGGTCCGACAGGTCCTGCACCCCCATCAGCCGGGTCTGCCCGGCCAGCACCATGTCGTCGGCGGGCGGCACCAGGGCCTGCTCGGCCAGCTCGATGCTGTGCGCCAGCACCTGTTCCATCTCCGACTGCGCATCGCGCAGCTCCAGCAGCAGCCGCGCGCGGATCTCCGACAGCGGCCGGCCCGCGCACTGCGCATTGAGGTAATTGGCCACCTGCTCCAGCTCGCCCGGCTCCCAGCTGCGGCGCGCCTCGATCACCCGGTTCTGCACCTCGTTGTCGGCAAACACCAGGATCGCCAGCACACGGCGCGCGTCCAGCGCCACGAAATCGATGTGGCGGAACGCGAACTGCTCCCGGCGCGGCGCACTGACCACGCCCACGAAATGGCTCATCGCCGACAGCAGCTCCGAAGCACTGCCCAGCAGCGCCTGGGTGCCGGTACCGGTGGCCAGCTCGCTGCGCAGGCGGGTCAGTTCGCCCTCGCCCGGCGGCTGCATCTTGACCAGGCTGTCCACGAACACCCGGTAGCCATTCGCGGTGGGCACCCGGCCTGCCGAGGTATGCGGCGAACTGAGCAGGCCCAGGTCTTCCAGATCGGCCAGGATGTTGCGGATGGTGGCCGGGCTGACATCCAGCCCCGCGTGCCGCGCCAGGGTCTGCGACCCCACCGGCTCGCCATCCTGGATATGGCGCGCGATCAGCGTCCGCAGCAGATGGCGGGCACGGGGCGCAAGATGGGGAGCGGAAGGGTGCATGGAATCAGCCTGTGAGACGCCACCTTAGATAATGGCTGGACCGGGCGTTGGCAAGTCATTGGAGCAACCCCTCGCCCATGCTAGCTTTGCGCGGCTCACGAACCTCAGACCATGCTTAGACATCTATCAATCAAGGATTTTGCAGTCGTCCGCGCTACCGAACTCGAATTCGGGCCGGGCATGACCGTGGTCAGCGGCGAGACCGGCGCGGGCAAGTCGCTGATGGTGGACGCCCTGGGCTTCCTGTCCGGGCTGCGCGCCGACAGCGGCGTGGTCCGCCACGGCGCCGCCCGCGCCGAGCTGTCGGCCGAATTCGCCCCGCCGGCCGATGCGCCGGCGCGGCAGTGGCTGCGCGACAACGAGCTCGACGACGAGGACCAGTGCCAGCTGCGCCGGATCATCCGTGCCGACGGCGGCTCGCGGGCCTGGATCAACGGCCGCCCGGTCACCCTGTCGCAGCTCACCGAACTGGCCGCCACGCTGGTGGAGATCCACGGCCAGCACGAACAGCAGGCCCTGCTGTCGCGGCCCTCGCAGCTCGCGCTGCTGGACGCCTACGCCCGCAACGACGCCGAGCGCAGCCAGGTCCGCCAGGCGGCGGCACGCTGGCAGGCGCTGGTCGATGAGGCCGACGCCCTGTCCAGACAGGGCGATGTCAGCGACCGCATCGGCTTCCTCGAACACCAGCTGGGTGAACTGCAGCGCGAAGACCTGGACCCCGCCTCGATCGTGGCGCTGGGCAGCAGCCATCGCCGCCAGGCGCACGCCAGCGCGCTGATCAGCGCCTGCGATGTCGCCGCCGGCCGCCTCAACGGGGACGACGACGTCTCCGTCCTGCAGCTGCTGCAGCAGACCCGCCACGACCTCGCCCGGGTGGCCGAACACGACGCCCGGCTCGGCGACGTGGATGCGCTGCTGGACAGCGCGTCCATCCAGCTGCACGAGGCCCTGTCGCTGCTGGACCGCGTCCACGACGACCTCGATGCCGATCCGGAGCAGTTCGAGGACATCGAACGCCGCCTGGGCCGCCTGCACGACCTGGCACGCAAACACCGGGTCCCGATGGACGCCCTCGGCGAACACCGCGACGCGCTGGAGGCCGAGGTCGAGCAGCTGCGTGGTGCGGATGAGCGCCTGCAGGCCCTGGCGGGCGAGATCCAGCGCGCGGCCGGGCAGTGGCAGGCCGTGGCGGCCACGCTCAGTGCCAGCCGCCAGCAGGCCGCGGCGGCCCTGTCGCAGACCACCACCGCGTTGATCGGCGAGCTGGGCATGGGCGGCGGTCAGTTCCTGATCGACATCGAACCCCAGGCCGTGGCCAAGCCGGACCCCAATGGCGCCGAGCGGGTCGAGTTCCTGGTCGCGGCCAATGCCGGCCAGCCGCCCCGCGCGCTGCGCAAGGTGGCCTCCGGCGGCGAACTGTCGCGGATTTCGCTGGCGATCGAGGTGGCCGCACTGGGCCTGGACGCCGTGCCGACGATGGTCTTCGACGAAGTGGATTCGGGGATCGGCGGTGCCGTTGCCGACATCGTCGGGCAGACGCTGCGCGCCTTGGGCGAAAAGCGCCAGGTGCTGTGCGTGACCCACCTGCCGCAGGTGGCCTCCAAGGGCCACGCCCATTACCGGGTCAGCAAGGCGCCGGTGGACGGCATGACCCAGAGCGCGGTCGAGAAGCTGGACCCCAAGGCCCGCGAAGAAGAACTCGCGCGCATGCTCGGCGGCGTGGAAGTCACCAAGGAAGCTCGCGCTGCGGCGCGGAAGCTGTTGCAGGCCTGACGGGGCCTGCCAACCGGTAGGCGACGACCGTTGGTCGTCGCGGTGGTGCGTCCCAACCAACGGTTGGGACCTGCCGCGTAAACAACCGCTTCGCGGTTATTTACGCTTCTTGCGCACGTAGAGCACCAGCGAGTGCTCTTCCAGCTCGTAACCGTGGTCGGCGGCGATCTTGCGCTGCAGTTCCTCGATCTCGTGGCTTTCGAACTCGATGATCTTGCCGCTGTCCACGTCGACCATATGGTCGTGGTGGCCGCCGCGGTCGAGCTCATAGACGGCCTGGCCGCCCTCGAAATTGTGCTTCAGGACCAGGCCGGCGGCCTCGAACTGGGTCAGCACCCGGTACACCGTGGCCAGGCCGATCTCGTCGCCGTGCTCGAGCAGCTGGCGGTAGATGTCTTCGGCGGTCATGTGGTGCTGGGCGTTGCGCTGCTCAAGCAGGGCAAGGATCCGCATCCGCGGATGGGTCACCTTCAGGCCGACTTTGCGCAGGTCGTGGGTTTCCATAATTCTCCGTTCATTGGCGATTTAGCGCCAGCTGCCTCGGATTGGGTCGCGGCGACACGTCGGGAGTGTATCATCGACTCGATTTCCCC
Organism: Stenotrophomonas sp. LGBM10; assembly: GCF_046736075.1. Classification (GTDB taxonomy): domain Bacteria; phylum Pseudomonadota; class Gammaproteobacteria; order Xanthomonadales; family Xanthomonadaceae; genus Stenotrophomonas. The sequence goes on along the minus strand of NZ_CP177163.1, from coordinate 4,058,556 downwards.
AAACGCCATTCCCGATGCGCAATCTCCTGCTGGTCGCCGCCGTTGCCCTGTCCACCACGGGCTGCGGCATCATCTATAAGCAACCCATCTATCAGGGCAACCTGATCCGGGAGCAGGCCGTCGGTCAGCTGCAGGTGGGTCAGAGCAAGCAGCAGGTCAACGCCCTGCTCGGCACTCCCTCCATCCCGGACCCGTTCCACGCCCAGCGCTGGGACTACACCGCCAGCCAGCGCATCAACCGCCTGGGCAACACCGAAGTGAAGAACTTCACGGTGTTCTTCGAGAACGACCTGGTGACCCGCTGGGATGGTGACTACTTCCCGAACCAGGACGCCGAGCTCGCCCGCACCAGCATCCGCCAGTTCGGTCGCAACCTGGCCAAGGACAAGAAGAAGCAGCGCGGCCGCTGAGGCCCCGCAGCACGGCAATCAGCGGCCGGCGCCCGCGCGCCGGCGGCGGTTGTCCTTCGGGTCGGCCACCAGGGGGCGCAGCAGTTCGACCCGGTCGCCGTCGTGCAGCACCTGCGCGGCGGTCGCCAGCAGCCCATGCACGGCCACGGCCGGGCACTGCGCGCTGCCCTCGATCGCCGCGGCCTGGATCGCATCGCTGACGGTGGCCCCCTCGGGCAGGGACAGCGCGCGGACCTCGGCACGGTCTGGCCAGGCCAGCACCACCTCCACCCGGATCATCGCTCAGTCCTGCTCGTCGGCGACACGAACGAAATCATTCACCATGCGGTCGGCCAGGCCCTGGAAGCCCAGCGCAAGCGCCGGCCCGAGCAGGCGGGAGTTCGGTTCGAACTCCAGCGTGAGGGTCACCTTGCAGGCATCTTCGGCGAGCGCATGGAACTCCCAGCGCCCGTGCAGGCGCTTGAACGGGCCATCGCGCAGCTGCATATCGATGCTGCTCGGTCGCTGCAACGCGTTCTCGGTCATGAACCAGGTCGAGAACGACCCCAGGCCCAGATCCAGGCGCGCGACCAGGCGATCCGGGCCGGATTCCAGGATCTGCGAGGCCGAGCACCAGCGAAAGCGGCGCGGATAGGCGTCAATATCATTGACCAGGTCAAACATGCGGGCAGCCGAATGTTCGACCAGGGCACTACGGCGGATAGTTGGCATACGGCGGTACTGGTGTGCTGATGAATCGACCGGGGAGGCCCGAATCGGAGACAATACGGACATGAGCAAGAACAGCGGCAAGGATAAAGCAAAGAACGCGACGGCCAACAAAACCATCGCGCTCAACAAGCGTGCGCGCCACGAGTACCACATCGAAGACCGTTTCGAAGCCGGCCTGGCCCTGCAGGGCTGGGAGGTCAAATCGATCCGTGCCGGGCGCGGCAACATCGTCGATGCATACGCCTACGTGCGTGACGGCGAAATCTACCTGATCGGTGCGCAGATCACCCCGTTGATCCAGGCCTCCACCCACGTGGTGGCCAACGACCGGCGCGAGCGCAAGCTGCTTCTGCACCGCAGCGAGATCGACAAGCTGATCGGCAAGGTCCAGCGCGACGGCTACACCATCGTGCCCACCGCGATGTACTGGAGCAAGAACAAGATCAAGCTGGAAGTCGCCCTGGCCAAGGGCAAGCAGACCCATGACAAGCGCGATGCCGAAAAGGACCGCGACTGGGCCCGCGAAAAGTCGCGCACCATGCGCCGCCACAACCGCGACGCCTGATCCCCCTACCCCGCGCCGCATCGCCGTGGTTCACGCCGGCGATGCGCATGCGGCGCTCAGGGCGCCGGGCAGTACGCCGCGTGCAACGCCTCCAGCACCCCCAGTGCGGGGCTGTCGGCCAGGCCGTAGTAGATCGTCTGCGCATCGCGCCGGGTGGTCACCAGCTGCATGCCGCGCAGCACCGCCAGGTGCTGGGACAGCGCAGACAACCCCAGCCCGCTGAGCGGCTGCAGTTCGCCCACCGAGGCCTCCCCTTCCACCAGACGGCACAGCACCCGCAGCCGTGCCGGGTGCGCCAGCGCCTTGAGCAGCGCGGCGGCCTGATCGGCCTGCGCGGCCATGTCGGCAGCGTGCGGGGGCAAGGGGGATGTCGGCGCTGGATCGGGGGTATGCATGCTTGACACTGTAGCCGAGCGCACCTTAGTTTAGATTTATCTAAATTACAGGATGGCGCCATGCTGGGCTGCTTCGCTACCGCCCCCGCCCTGCTCCGCCGGGCCGCCTTGTGATGCTCGACGGCTGGCCCGCAGCTCTGCTCGGCGGCGTTCTGATCGGCGCCGCCGCCACCCTGCTGCTGTGGCTGAACGGGCGCATCGCCGGCATCAGCGGGATGGTCGATGGGGCGGTGGCCGGCGAACGCGGGGACAGGGTCTGGCGCTGGGCCTTCCTGATCGGGCTCGTGGCGGCGGGCGCCGCGTGGCTGGCCTGGGTACCGGGCGCCGCAGTACCCCGCAGCGATTTCCCGCGCCCGCTGCTGGTGATCGCCGGCCTGCTGGTCGGCTACGGCGCCCGCCTCGGCGGGGGCTGCACCAGCGGCCACGGCGTCTGTGGACTGGCCAGGCGCTCGCGGCGCTCGCTGGTGGCGGTGCCGGTGTTCCTGCTCACCGCGATGCTGACCACCTTCGTGGTGCGCCACCTCGGCGGTGTGGCGTGAACCGCCGCACGCTGGCCGCGCTGGCCGCCGGCGCCCTGTTCGGTGCCGGCCTGGCGCTGTCGGGCATGACCGATCCGCGCCGGATCCTGGGGTTCCTCGACGTCACTGGCGAATTCGACCCACGCCTGCTGTTCGTTCTGGGCGGCGCGGTGTTGACCAGTTCCGCGCTGTTCCCGCGCGTGCTGCGCCGTTCGCGACCGCTGCTGGCGCCGCGCTTCAACCTGCCCACGCGCACCGCCGTGGACAGGCCGCTGTTCGCCGGCGCCGCCCTGTTCGGCGCGGGCTGGGGCCTGGCCGGCTACTGTCCGGGACCGGCCCTGGTCGGGCTGGGCATCGGCGCGCCGGAGGCGCTGTGGTTCGTCCCCGCGATGCTGGCCGGCATGGCCGTGCAGCGCTGGCAATCACGGCGTTGAGGCAGTGCTGAAAGGCGGCCCGGACAGGCGATTCCCTGCACAGGCCACACAAGTGTCAGAATCCACCCTCAATACAGCACAGGAACGGCGCGTGACCCTCGAACAAACCCAGGCCTCGGCGCACCCGGCAGACGCAGTCGCCGACCTCACGGCCGATGTGGCCGCCCTGGAGTTCGTGTTTTCCGAACTCACCCGCACGATGGATCCCGCCGCGCTGCTGAAAGTGCTGACCTACCTGCTGCGCAACGTGCGCCGCGATCTGGGCGACGCAGCCCCCAGCCGCGAACAGGCCGTCCTGATCGCGCGCCTGCAGACGCTGATGCAGCAGACCGAGCCGGAGGTCCGCAAGCAGGCCTCCGCACTGCGCAACGAGCACAACCGCGTGCGCAAGGAAAAGGCCCGTCACCAGGCCGACAGCCGCCGCCTGCGCGAGCACGGCCCGCGCGGCTGAGCCGGTCGGGCCTGCCGTGTTCGGCAGGCCCACCCACGCGCGGGGTCTTACCCGCGCTGTGAATCCAGCACTTCCTGGCGCAACGCCACGTCCTGCGCCTTGGCATGGCTCTCGATCAGCAACTGGTAGGCCGGGAAGATCTGCGTGTAGATCTGCGCCCACTGCGCCGCATCCTCGCGGTGCCAGGTCTTCTGCAGTTCCGAGGCGACCGCGGCGGTGTCCATCGGCACCACGCCGGCCTGCACCACCCGCGCCAGGGTGATCTCCTGCGCCATCTTGGAATAGGTGCCCGAGGCGTCGATCACGGCGAATACCTGGTACCCGTCGGCAACCGCGGCGATAGACGGGAACGCCATGCAGACGCTGGTGATGGTGCCGGCGATGATCAACTGGCGGCGACCGGTCGCCTTCACCGCAGCAACGAAATCCGGATTGTCCCAGGCGTTGATTTCACCGCGGCGCGCCACGTACTGCGCATGCGGCGCGGCGGCGTGGATCTCCGGAATCAACGGCCCGTTCGGCCCCTGCGGCACCGACGCGGTGGTGATCACGGGCATCCCGGTCAGCGTCGCCATCTGCGCCAGCGCGGTGGCATGGGCGCGCAGCGTTGGCATGGGCATATCGTGCACGGTCTGGAACAGGCCGCTCTGGTGGTCGATCAGCAGCATCGCGGCATTGGCCGGGTCGATCACGGGGGCGGCGTTGTTGAAGTTGGCGGGGGTGCTCATCTGGCTGTCCTCGGGTGTCTGGGGCTGGCCGGCGGGCTGCCGAACCATGCGATCCAGACTATTCACGGAACGATGGACCCGGTAGTCGGCAGGTTTTATCCTCACCGTCCCACCAGATGAACGATGCTCGACATGAGCACCATCGATCTCAACGATCTCTCCTACTACGCACACGTGGTCGAGCATGGCGGCTTCGCCCCGGCCGGGCGGGCGCTGGGCATCCCCAAGTCCAAACTCAGCCGGCGCATCGCCCTGCTCGAAGAGCGGCTTGGCGTCCGGCTGATCCAGCGCTCCACGCGCCGCTTCTCGGTCACCGAGGTGGGCCAGGAGTACTACGCGCACTGCAAGGCGATGCTGGTCGAAGCAGAAGCGGCGGAAGAGGCGATCGCCCTGTCGCGCGCCGAGCCGCGCGGCACGGTACGCATCGCCGTCCCGGTGGCCATCCTGCAGGCGCGCATGGGCGTGATGCTGGCCGACTTCCTGGCCGAGCACCCGAAAGTCTCGCTGCACCTGGACGCCACCAACCGGCGCGTGGACGTGATCGGCGAAGGCCTGGACATCGCCATCCGGGTCCGGCCGCCGCCGCTGGCCGACAGCGACCTGATCGTGCGCGTACTGGCCACCCGCAACTGGTGCGTCGCCGCCAGCCCGTCGCTGTTCGCCCACCAGCCGGTGCCCACCGTACCGGCCGACCTTGCGCACTTCCCCAGCGTTGACCTCAGCGCCGCACACCAGGTCCATGCCTGGCAGTTGACCGCCGCCGACGGTGCCGTCGCACTCGTTCACCATGTGCCGCGCATGGTCAGCGACGACATGATCGCGCTGCGCGCCGCTGCCGTGGCCGGCGTGGGCATTCTGATGCTGCCCACGATGATGATCTGCGACGAACTGGCCGATGGCCGCCTGGTCCGCCTGCTGCCCGACTGGCAACCGCACCACGGCATCGTGCACGCGGTGTTCCCCTCACGCCGCGGCCTGCTGCCGGCAGTGCGTGCCCTGATCGACTATCTGGCGATGCGCTTCGAACAGTTGCAGGAAGACTGACCGCGCACCCCAGCGTCTGCGTACGCGGCGGTCGCACCCGCAGGCAGCAGTCCCAGTGCGCGGCGGCTGACTCAGCCCGGGAAGGGACCGGCGCTTCCGTCCCAGCCCATCACCCCACGCACCGGCACCGGGATGGTGGTGATGCGCCACTGCCCCGGCGAGAGCCAGGCGATTTCCGCGAAGGTGTCCGCCAGCCGGCCGGCTTCCTGCCACCACGCCATCAGCCGTGCCGGCGCATCCACCACCTGCGGCTGGTACTGGAACGGCACGCCGGCTGCATTGAGCCGCAGCAGCGCATCGAACAACGCGGGGTTGTCGCAGCGCGGGCCGTGGTCATCGAACGCCAACGTCTGCCGCGCCGCCCCGTCGGCAAGCACGATGCCACCCCGCTCCAGGTGGGAGACGCTCAAGGGCGCCGGCGCGTGCGCCGCACCGATGCGTACGTCGAAGGGAGGCCGGCGTCCTGGCAGCAGCATGGGGGTCCTGTTGAGAGGGGCTGGCGGCATGGTAGAGGGAAACGGCCCAACGTGACTGTTCAGCCAAATAGGCGTAGGATTCGCCTTGTCAGGTGAGCCTGCGGCACTGTCTTCGGACAAGGTCGGAGGTTTAAAAGCCTTACCATTCTTGAAGAAACCGGGGGTGCATTGGTTTCGACGGGGGTTGTGAAGTTACTTGGTGCATGCCGAGGGGGCAGCTTTCCTCGTTAATCCAGCAGCAAACTTTTAGTTGCCAACGACGACAACTACGGTTCGAACGACTTCGCAATCGCTGCCTAAAAACAGCTTTAGCGTTTAGTTCTACAGCCGCCTAAGGCGAACCCCCGAACCTACTTGTGCCCGTGCTCGTAGATGTAGGGTCATTATCACGGAACCGGTTGTGATGGCTGCCTGTCAGTCACGACTTAACTAAAGCAGGCTGGTCCTGGGGTGCGCTTTGCACACCGTGCTGCCACAGGATGAGATCCAACGGTGAGCTAAGCATGTAGTACCGGGGATGGAGTGCCTTCGGACGGCGGTTCAATTCCGCCCACCTCCACCATTAGATGGTCCCGCAAGGGCCACAGAAAGCCGGAATCCCTCATCAAACAAGGGGTTCCGGCTTTTTTGTTGTCCAGGGTTGTGCGGCCCGTTCCGTTGTAGCCCATGAGACGCTGGGGGTATATCTAGGGGTACAAGCCCTCCCCCAAAACCCGATACCCCCATGCCTCTAACCGACGCTGCCATTCGTCGAGCCAGTCCCTGCCGACAAGCCCCAGAAGCTTATTGACGGCGGCGGCCTGTTCCTCTTGATCACCGTCGTAGGCGCCAAAAGCTGGCGTTGGAAACATCGTGTCGCCGGCAAGGAGAAGCTGCTGGCGCTTGGCCTATACCCCGACGTCAGCCTGGCCAAGGCAAGAGAGGCAAGAGAGGCACGAGAGGACGCGCGGCGCCTGCTGGCCACCGGCGTAGACCCCAGCGAACAGCGCAAGGCAGCCACCGCGTCGCGTGCGGTGGCCTTCAGTGCGACGAGGGTGTCCCAGGTGTCGTAGGTGACGATGTTGGTGTTGATGCCGCGCCCGCCGACGCTGCCGACCTTCTTGACCTGCACGTACTGCAAGGCCTTTAACTGAGTCTCGGTCAACTCTTCGTTCTTGGGGGTAACGCAGATGTAGAGCTTGGATCCTGCGTTGGTTTTTGCTTCAGCGGCCATAGCCGTGGTCTCCTCGCGATGGACAATAAAAAAAACCTGCCACGGGGCGGGGTCGTTGGAAAAGCGAGAGGCCCGCTGGTCGGCGGGCCTCAAGTTCGTTGCATTTATCGTCAGCCTGGCTTCAGCGCTTTCATTGTTTCAGCCGCACGATGGGATGGCTCCAATGATCCAGCCGTTCGAATCAGCTCAGAGACCAACGTCATGGCCTGCTCTTCTGTGATGCTCTCGTTCGCAGACAGTTGGCATATGTAAAACATGCCTATGTTGAGGAAGGTCGTACGCTCGGTGGATGTAGTCAGCAGCGCCACCGCCTGATTGAAACTCGCGCTTACCGAGGCTAGATCACTCGAGTTGTTCTGAGCAGCATTCGCGAGGGCCTTAGAAGCCTCAAGCACCGCTTTGTCGATCTTTCCAGACCCAAACCAAGAGCTGCTCTTCATACCCATCGCATTCTGCATACACATTCGATCCACACGCGTTTGGTCGCCAGGCATGACCATTGCCGCAGACCTGGCTGGATCCCACGTCATGAACGTTCCAAGAGTCACGGTCTGCGTTTCCTTCTTGCCGGGCAGCTTCTTGCCGGCCATTGACTTGATGGTGGATCCGCATCCCGATGCGGCCAGACACAGCGCTACCAGCGCCCCCAGACTGATTCCTTTCATTTTGCCCCCTGTTTGGCCGGCGGATCCCGGCCCCCAACGCCTATTTACCACGGCTCAGGTCAGGTTGCAGGCGCTCTCTATTTCCGACCGAGGCTGAGCTTTGCCGCCACCAGTTGCATGGCCTGCGGCCCAGTGAAGCCCGCCTCCACGTAGGCCAAGTACTCCGCCCGGACGAATCGCGCCTGCTCGACACAGAACTCGTTCAGCAGGTCTCGGTTCCGCTTCATGCGGGTGATGGCATCGCGCATGGCCTGCAGTTCGCCCCCGTCGGGCGTCTCGCTGCTGCTGACCAGATGAAGGTTGGGCGGCTTCGGGCTCACGGGCCAGATTTTAACCTGACACGCCCCCCCGCCACCTGATGGTCACCGGGTGCATCGTCCGCTGCGGGTCCTGGATGATGGCCGACGTCCAGGGCTTCCCCTCCACCCGCATGCCGGCGAAGGTGGTGCCCTTGGCGAAGGCGGCGATGATGGCGTCGGTGACCAGTCCCCGCCCACATGCCATGGAACTTCTGTAGGCAACACTGGCATTGCAAAAGAGGAACTCGCTAGTCTGCCCTTTGAATGATCAACGGTAGTAGCAGTAGCAGCGCATACCGCAAAGGCGATCAAGACTAAGGAGTGCACTGCATTCATAGAAGACGCCCGATGAAGGAACACCCTCATGCAATTCCAAAGGGGGATCACCCCACGCGGGGTCGAGGCTGTCTTTACGAGAGTGTCTTTGCGATACTTTCGTCACAAATTCCACATGCCTATTCTGTGAGAAAGCACACTTAGGCGTCAGAACTCTCAAAATCGTACAGTACAAAAATGACTGCAAGATAGAAGCGGTCACTCATGGCAAACCCTTGCGCCACAGCGCCTCGCAACGCACACCCCACTAGTTTCCTCTAAAAGTTTTCGCGCTAATTTCTACGTTTCGGCGAATGCCTAAGCAACGCGGCAACACTCTAGATCTGGTTTGACGAATCAAAGCCAGGCCTTAGCACTGCTCCCATCATCCACGGAGACAGCGCAATGCCCAAAACAGTAAAGAACTTCCCTAAAGACTTCCCTTCCAACCCCGACGCCGATGACATGCTGCAACTTAAGGGCATCAAGATCGGACGCTTCCGGATTGATGAACTGGTCATCACCGGACGCGAAGCGGCCATCCATGCGCAAGAAATCCTCAACGCTGCGATGGAGCGCTCCCGACGCTCTCGCATCAATGCAGCAGGCACGCGCTACCCTGATCCACTCTCCGCAGGCCACCCTGCCCGACTTCTGTCAGTAGAGATCAAGGACTACCTGGGGGACCGGGAACGCCGCTGCCTCGCACAAGAGACCATCGACTCCACAGCCCGAACCCTGCGGCTTCTCCAGATGACCTGCGGGGACATCCCGGTCTCGCGCATTGACCACCCTCACATCTACCGACTCTGGGACCTCATGCGCTGGTCGCCCCCAGGCCTCTTTTCGGACCCCGCATATCAACGTATCAGCTATGACGAAGCCATTGCCTGCGGCAAGGAGCTAGATGTTCCTCAGCTTGCCCCCGCAACGCTCGAACGGCATCGACGCTTCCTTGTCTCTTTCTTCAATCAGCTGGTCAAGACCAAAGCCATTGATGCGTCCCCAATGGCTGCGTTCGCAGAAATCAAGAAGGACCTGGTCACGGATCCCAACAAGCCCGAGCGCCTCTTTGATGAAGACGAACTACGGCGCACCTTCGACCCCAAGACGCTCATTCCCTGGGCAAGCAAGTATCCCCACCGATGGTGACTTCCTATGATCGGTCTGCATACGGGCGCCCGCATCAACGAGGTCGCTCAGCTGAAGGTCGCCGACATCGTCCAAGAGAGCGATGTCTGGTGCATCCCCATACAGAAGACCGTAGACCCTGACCTAGCGCACCGGAACCGGCTCAGGAGTCGGCAGAGCCTAAAAGACAAGGCATCTATCCGGACCATCCCTATCCCGAAGCCACTGCTAGACGCAGGCTTCCTGGACTTCATGGATGACATCAGAGAGTGCGGCCACCCTCTCCTCTTCCCACACCTATCCGCTGGTGTGAACCGTAAGACAGGTGAGACCAATGCTCGCTACAGCCTGGCGGCGCTTAGCCAGTTCAGCCGCTACATGAAGGACCTTGGATTCCCTAGAGGTGTTGGGTTCCATGCCTTCCGCCACACCATCGCCACAGAGCTCCACCATCAGAACGTGGCAGACGAAGACATTGCTTTGATCACTGGCCACTCCGTCAGCAAGCGCGTGCCCGTCCTTTACGAGGCCTACTTCCACAAGAAGCCCGCTGTGATGCGCAGGAAGCAGATAGAGACCTTGGAGAAATACAGGCCTGCGGTGGTGCTTCCGGCCTATGCCAAAGGGCAATTCAAGCGGTGTTTGAAGGACAAGAGGAGGTTCTATCCATGATGACATGGAGAGTCAGTGGTAGGCTGTCATTCTTGCAACACGTTTCGTTCTAGCCGATGAATTTCCCTAAATCTCAGAAGACTGGCCGACAAGCAGAGCTTGCAGTAGAAGACGCCTTCTTGGATTGGAGCTGGAACGTTGGGCACGATCAGATAGACATTGGTTACGACCTGTGTATCACTCCAGATCACACTGTCTACCATGGCATTCACTTTCTCGCACAAGTAAAAGGGACCTCTGTCGAGCCCAGGGGAAGCCGCCTCACTACTCAAGTTTCCAAAAGCAGACTGCGGCAGTATGCGAACAATGTGCTCCCAGTCTTTATCTTGAGGGTCACCCCCAACCGTTCCATCTATTGGGTTCATGCTCAGGAATGGGCGAAGAGCAATCGAGAAAAGCTAATCGGCGATGGCAAAGGCGTGGTCACGTTCGACTCTTCAAAGGTTCTCAATGACCGTGAAGGCTTTGAACGCTATCTGTTGGACATCGTAGGGCCTCTCCTTCAAACCCGAGATCCGCTATCCGTCGGGCAGCAGCCATCTATTGATCTAGCAAATCGCAATGCCCGAAGAGCGTCTCCCAGTTCCGGCGAGAGCGAAACTCAGAAAGTGCAGGAGCTCTCGAAGGCGCTTTCTCAGTTGAAGCTATCCTTCACGCCGGTCGGAACCGCCGAGAACATTGCCCTTGTCCGGGACGCGCACTTGTATGGCCTTCCCCGCACATTTGATGTGAAAGACTTCAACCTTGCGCCTATCCCTGGCTTCGAGGATCAAATGAAGCCGCTACTTGCTCATGGCAAGCTCACCATGCGGTCGAACGCATCCGCCCAAGGCCATGTCCTCGTTTGTCCAGGCCAGGAATATTCCGTCTTGGCGCAGGAAGTGAGCTTAGCTGCTGAGCTATTTAATGGCACCGCCGGAGTAGGCATCACGAATGAGTCCCTCCCATCGCCGTTGACTATCATCATTCGGTGCACGGTTGTAGAGACATCATTGAAGGCAGAAATCAACCTTAGCATCAGGGGCTCCGCGATATACGGAGTCCCCCTAAAGGAAATTGATACTCTCGCCCCTCTAGCAACGTGGGCCGACCAGATTGCTGCCGAGGACGCAATGCTGCTGACTTTGGACTTCAATGGGATCCGCCAGCCACTGACCCCGGCTGTGTCACCCATCGGTCAGAAACTTCCTGTGTTTCAGCGCATTAGAAGCCTGAGCAGACTCCAAATGATGTCTCGCGCCCTCAACTCCCTCTTCACCCTCGAAGATTCAGACGTATTCTCCGAAGAGGACTTCCAGGACATCGACTTTGGGTTCGATCTTCTGAGGGGCGTACAGAGATCCGTTACCATTAATACTATGGAAGTCGATTCAGTCAGTCCCGAAGCGCGCAAATTCATAAGTGTTCCTGGCGAATTTCTCATTCAGACACATTGGCAACTGGATGTGGCTGGAAAGGCGCTCGGCCACTTCCCAGTCGAGATACATATGACTGGCTATGCCTTTGAAAGCACCGCAGACCCCGAGAAGCTCAGGATTGTCAAAGGTGGAAACGGGCAAGCTTGGGTTAGCTACAAAAAACATGATGCAGCCGGGAACCATATCGTTCGGCGAAAGACGTAGTCACCGCGAAGACTGTCACTCCAGGGTCTCCGACGCTAAACACCGGTTGAGCCGATGAATTGAAGGCCAAGGTCGCCTATCATTAGAAATAATAGAAAGGCAGCACTTCTGAAGTTGGCAACCAAGCCAGAGATGAGATGGACTGACGCCACCAAACATACTATTCGGTTGCGTTGAGACTACTCCAGCGCCCTAAAAGAACAGCGTCCTCAGCCGACTGGTCGCGGACCTGCTTCAGCGCTTCCGGCGCCAGCAGCAGTGCACCGATCACCGACTGCTCGGCCGGGACCGAATGCGGCGGCATGCGGAGCTGGGCGACGTTGTCCAGATACTCGGGCACGGCGCTCATGCGGCCTGGTCCTGCTGGGCCTGCTGCTCAAGGCGCTCACGTTCGCGCTCGGCGTCGCGCTCGCGCTTCACCTGCACACCGGCGGTGGTCAACTCGCAGCCGCCGCCTTCCGGGCACCACCAGAGCTTGAACCAGTTCCGGCGCACGGCGTCCCGGAAGTGCGCGCGCCAGTCCTTCTGCTGCCTGCCGCTCTAGCGGTGGCGGATAGCGAACTCCCGCCATGCCAGCCCGATGAACTCCTTCGGGATCCCAGCGTCCTCGGCGAATTCGAAAATCGGGTCATCAGCACGAATTGCTCGTTCCCCCGCCTCGCGGCACGCCTCGGCGAAGGCCGGGAAGGTGACCTTCTCCCGCTTCAATCGGCCCGCCTTCTTCCCCTCGACGCCAGCCGGCGGGTTAGGGGGTTCTTCTTTCCTTTCCCTTCCTCTCCTCTCCCTTCCTCTCCCTTCCCTTCCGGGGGTGAGGACTCGTCGAGGCCTCGACGATCAGCATCCGAATATGGGGGGTGCTTGAACGTAGGGCGTTCGATTTTCTGGTGTTTCTTCCAGCCAGTGACGTGCAGATACTGCTTGTCACCATTGGCGTAGGAGGCGATCAGGGAATTCGACGACAGCTCGTCGAGAATTCGCTGAACGTCCGTCGATGAAATGTCGTCACCCGGGAAAATTTCGGCCTTGATGATCTTCGCGCTGGCCACGTGGTTGCCGGCGTCGTCGCAGAAGTTCCACAACCCAATGAAGAGGAGCCGAGCTGTCGGCGAGCATTCCATGACCTGCTCGCTGGACCAGAACTCCGGCTTGATTGAACGGATACGGGCCATTACATCCCTCCCAGAAGGTCATCAGCCTGGGAGTCGGCACGAAGAGCCTCGGCCTTCGCCTGCTCTGCGGCGCAGCGCGAGAGGTGTTCAGCGCGCTCGGCATCGGTCAGAGGCTTACCGCGAGCGATCACATTCAGGCAATGCTGGATGTTGCGGAGAAGGTCGGTACGAGACTTCATGAGGTGTCCCCCTCGGTGGGCGGACACCCACTCTATGGCACGGGAAAGCCGGAAACGTTCAGAAAACGCACCCTTTTTGCACACGGCTCGACTCACACCCCCCCCCGATCAGCCGCAGCTTCGGCGTGCTGGCTGACCTGCACCAGGGCTGCCATGACCTGCTGGCAGGCACGCGCGATGGCGTCGGCCTCGTTCGGGGTAATGCGGCTGTCGGCCATCGCTTCCGAGACCAGCTCCGCCAGATCGCCTTCCGCGGCAGCAGCCGAAAGCAACGCAGTGATCAGGTTGCCGGACTGTGGCGCATCGACGCGCTGCGCGATGAGGCCGTGTTCCGCGCATAACGCATGCAGGATCCGGTAGTCGCCGGTCCTACCCAGCAGCGTGTCCGCTTCCTGCAGGCTCAGCAGATTACGGTCGGTGTTCGGGTTGACCTTGCCGCGAAGCGTGGCGGCGGACATGCCCATCCTGGGCGCCAGGGCCTCGCTGCCGCCCGGGTACTGGTGGACGGTGTCGTAGGCGGCATCAGTGACATTCATGGGCGGACTTCTCGATTGGAGACGCCTGGGCGTCAGCGGCGCACGATGGGCGCTATGGATACGGTCAGATCAAGGACGGAAGAAGGTGTCGCCCACCTTGCGGTAGGCTGCGGTCACCACACGCACAGCCAATGCCCGCAAGGAGGGCGACAGATGGCCAAGATCAACAAGGAACGCCTGGTCCGGATCCTCAAGTTCGCCGAGGAAGCCAATCCGCAGCCCGTCGACCTCATCGCAGCGCTGGGACCGGAAGCAGATGAGGCCATCGTTGAGATCAAGTACCTGAGAGACCACGGGCTGCTTGACGTCATCATTTCCACATCGCTGGATGGCGAGTTCTTCCTCGGAACCACCCGAATTACTTCCGCAGGTCTCGACTACCTCAGCGACGACGGCGGCCTCACTGAGGAACGTGGTGGGACCACGGTCAAGATTCATGCCGACTCTCTTCAGCAGATGCTGGAGCTGATGGTCCTGCGCTCTGATCTAGACCAGCCTCAAAAGCAGCGATACGTCGATGAGCTTCGTAAGCTGCCTGCCGAGACCACAAAACACCTCGCACTGAAGGCAGTGGATGCGGCAATGGCGCATTCGGGAAAACTGCTCCCGCTACTTCAAAGCATGCTCGGTTGATGGCCATGCGCCTGAGATGCAACGACACCCCTGCCGCAATGGGCATCAGGAATTCATCGAACGGAATGACGGATTCATCGTCCATGACGTGCTTGCCCCAGTGCCCGACGGCCAAGGCGTCGGGTTTGAAAAACTCAGGCAGCATCTGCCACCCCCTGGTCGTCGTTGGCCGCCGCAGGCAAAATGTCCGGACGCAGCTCGGTGAGCGACACCGCCCCCTCCACTGTGAAGGCGCAGCTGGCGCACGAGGCCACCATCGAAACGCTGCCCTTTGCTCATCCGCGCATGGTTCGCCGACCGGAAGCCCGCAGAGCTGGCCGAGCAGCAGGGGGTGGGTATCATTGCCGATTGGGTATTGGGCTACCTCACTACCGACGCGCCCGAAGATTCCCGCGACGCCATCCGCAATGCCTTCGCGGAATGGGACGGCCTCGCCGCAACTGGCAAGCAGCGGGTTGGCGAGGTGCAGGGGGGCGCGCGGGCGCAGTTCGAGGCGTGGGCAAAAAGCCACCTGCCTTTGCATCGCGACCGTTGGGACGGGTATGCCGAACATGCCACAGGCGTTTCTTACGCTGCATGGTATGCCGGCTGGCAAGCCGCCCTCGCCGCCCACCAGCCGGGGGCGCAGGTGCCTGTGGCAACCGTCCATGTCACCCACGGTGGATTTGGCATGGAACTGGCTACACACGTCGCCTATGCGCTCCCCGTGGGCACGCACTCGCTCTACGCCGCCCCGCCCGCGCAGGGCAGCGGCCTGGGCAAGTTCAAGGACCTCGTCGGGTTCGCACTGTGGCAGGCGGTGCAGCTTCCCGAAACCGATCCGCGCCGCGACTTCATCAGGCAGGCCAATGAGATGTTGGCGCTGATCGACAGCCAGCGTGATGCAGCGCCGGAGGCCCAGACGCCGGTGGAGATGTCGCCCGACTTCACCGACACCGCGCGAGCGGCCATCGCATGGGTTCTGTGGCATCACCTGGGCGGCAGCAGCCCGGTCGGCAAGCCGCTCCGGTTTGCCCTTGGCATGGGTAGCGATCAGCACCTGAGCCAGTCGCAGATTGACGAGGCGAAACGCTTCGCGGAGTGGGCCGGCGCCACCACGGAGGGTTTCCACCGCCACAGGCCGGCGCAGGCCATCGACCTGGGGCAGGTCCGCGAGATCCGCATCCCTGCACGAAACAACCTCGACCCCATCAGCGTGTTCGTGCAGGACCAAGCCGCTGGCCGCGGGCGCATCGTCGTCACCTGCTACGGCAACGCCTGGCAAGCCTTCTGGGGCGCAATGGGCGACCGCACCGTGATGGAGTTCGTCGCCCAGTGCGATGCCGATTACGTGGCCGGAGACATGATCTCCGGCCGCCAAACCCGGATGACGAAGGCAGAGCGCGCGTACACCGAACGCATCGCAAGGGAGGTGATCGCTGAGTTTCAAGCACTGATCGTCCAGCGCGATGCAGCGCTGGGGGTGACCCGTGGCTAGTCGACCGACGGAGGCCCAAGCCCGCAAAGCCATCAAAGCATGGCTCGAACAGCATGCCCCGGGCTATCCGACCTACGGCATGTGCGAGGACGGCGAGGATGGCTGGGCATTCTGGGTAGTGGATCAGGACACGACGTCTTACCTGCACCACGACCTCACTGTCGAGTGGTATGGCACTGGCTGGCCGGAGAGCTTTGACTACGACGGCAGCACCGGAAACTGGTCGGTGCGCGATGCGGCGCCGGGGGTTCGCAATGGCTGAGTCCTTCCTCGCCTGGGCAACCCGATACCCGATCCTCGGCGCGCTGCTGGTCGTCGGCGCCATCGTCCAGGCCCTGATCGTCATGGCCTGCCGCGCGGTGCGCTGGTGCTGGCGCTGCGCGGCAAGGGCGCTGGCGCGCGGCTTCATGGCAGAGGCGCAGAAGATCATGGCGCGTCCCGGTGGTGGCATATGACCCCGGCACTGTTTCCGCTGGCGACCTTTGAAACCGCCACCCTGGCCGCGGCCAATGCACTACTGGTGAGGTGGGGCCACCGCATGGGTCCATTGGAGCGCGGCAACAGCGGATCGTTCCATGCCCACAGCCTGACGGTGAACGGTTGCGCAGTAGCGGTGGTGACCACTTCTTCGCTCATCCGTGAGCGGGTTGGAGGTGGACTGGGGCACATGGCCCGCGATAACGCTATCGAGCCATCCCGGCTTTGCGCTGGCGAAGCGTGGGCCTGCCGTGTGGCGCTGCGCCTTTGGCGTGAGCTGGTGTTCCCCGGTACTGGTGCCCGGTGGGCGGTCAGCTACCAGGATGCGGCTATGCACACAGGGAACGTGTATCGGTTCGACGGTTGGAGGCGCGCCGGATACAGCGCCAGCGGAACCGATAGCCGGACGGGTCGAACGGGCCGCCGGAAGTGGATCTGGGTTTGGCCTGCAGAGGATAGAAATTCATGAACCCCCAGCTCTACCCACGCGAACCGCGCCGCAGGAGGTGGACCGTGGCTGAAACTTCAGCTCTAGCGCCGGTCGATGATCTCGCGGGCGATCTCCGATCCAAGCTGGAACGCGTCTTCAACGTCAACCAAGTCGCGATGGCCATCGGCGAGCTTGCGCGGCCGCTCCCCATCGACTTGGACGGCCTGAACCATCACTTCACCCGTGTCGCAATGCCATATCTCTACGTCGAAATCGATGCCCTTGTAGCTCCCCGGTCGCGTGTACTTCTGGATGCTATCCATCGTCGTCGCTCCTGTGGTGACGCGGCGGATACTTACCGAAGCTGGACCGGAGATCAAGCTGCTGAGATCTCCCAAGCGAATGTCGAACGGTGGTGCTATGGCAGCTCACCTTCGGCGACGCCATCCAGCGCACCGGGCACGATCTGGCCAGCATGAGCGGGGTGGACCTGTCATCGGCCGGCCCCGCGACCGTCCGCGCATGGCAGGCGCGCGGGCTGGCCCTGCAGCACCTCGCTGCCGGCGACATGGACGAGGCGCTGAAGGTCATGGCGGCTGCCCGGCCGGCCAACCGCCCTTCCCCTACCCCCTGCAGTTAATCAGCCGCGCACTGCGGCGAAGGAGACAAGATGACCAGCAACGTGCAGCCGCTCGCTCCGCGCCGCCTGCTTCGAAGAGGGGAGGTCCAGGACCGTGTCGGACTGTCCAAATCGACCCTCTATTCGCGCATTTCGGTCGGATCCTTCCCGAAACCGGTCACCCTGGGGAGCTCGGTTCGGTGGGTGGAATCAGAGGTTGAAGCCTGGATTTCGGAGCGCGTTTTGGAGCGGGATCATGCCAACGAAACTGGGGGCACGACTGGGGGTACAGACTCAGATTCCGGCGCCCCCCCTTGCCGCAAAAGGCTTTGCGTGGCGAGTAAGGTAGAGCCCACCTCCACCATTTCACCGCTTCGGCGGTACATCAAAGGCTGGAACCCGAGATCAATCGACGGTCCCGGCCTTTTTTGTGCGCGATCGCCCGAGGTGTCGCTTTGTAACCGGCCGCACCCTGCTCCATCACGGCAAGGTGAACTTGCGCGCCATGCGGGTGGGCCAGACCGAGGTGAACTGGGCGCCGCCGACCAGGCGATAGGCCGCCGAAACACTGTGCAGCACACCCAGGCGCTCCAGCACATCCTTGGCCCGCCGGAAGGTCGGCCGGGGTTCGGCGGTGAACATGAAAAGGTTGATTTCCTTGGCACTGACGTCATAGCCGTCCAGCGTGGCGGCACCGCCCAGGGCGGCGCTCAGCTGCGCCTCCAGCGTGGCCAGGAAGGCCTCGTCGTCCAGCGATTTCCGCCAGAACTTGATCACAAGCTGGTAATCCATTGGGGGCTGTCGCTCAGGAAGGGAACCGCCAAGGTTACCCTTCCTGCTGCCCCCCGCGCTTGGATACGGAACGGGACTGCCGATCCGACCGCCGAGCATCACCCGATCACGCCGACCGCACGGCTTCCCGGTCCTGCCGCAACGCGATGACAAGGCGGCATCGATGGCTCGAGCTGGATGATCGGCGCGGCCACCGATCTTCGCCATCGGGTCTCGCAGTGGTTGCCACGTCCGGCCCTGCCCGCCCGGCTTCACACCAGTTTCGCGCCATTTTTGTGATATCCATCACACTTTGGCGGATTCGGGAAGGAAACGGCCTATGCACCATCGGTACCTGGTGGTTCGCGCCACCGTTGCGGCAGGGGTTGTACTGCTGCTGATTGTCCTGGCCTGGGGCGGCCTGGCCTGGTGGCAGGCGCGGCGCCAGGCCACGGTGCAGCTGACCACCCTCGCCGAGGAAGTGCTTCGCCGCTCGGCGCAGACCCGGGTGCAGGTACTGGATGTGTTCCGCCACCTGGAGGCGCAGGCCGACGCGCCGTCGTGCTCGCAGGCGCACCTGGACCAGCTGCGTACGCTCGCCGCCAACGCCAGCTATGTGCAGGGCATCGGGGTGCTGGACGGCGATGTACTGCGCTGCGCCAGCCTCACCGAACTGCATCGCCCACTGCCGCTGGGCCGCCCGTCGCGGCTGCTGCTGGGCGGCAAGGTGCGGTCGTGGAGCGGCGTGCGCCTGGACGAGATTCCCGGCGGCCGCTTCAACGTCAACGCCGCAGGCAACTATGCCGCCTTTATCGTCCCCGACCAGGTCACCGATGTGCTGCCGCCGGATTCGCCCCTGGCGATTGCCCACATCGGCCGCGGCGCCAATGGCTGGAACCTGATCCGCCATCGCGGCTCGCTGGACCCGGCCTGGCTGCGCGGCTATGCCGGCGGCAACCAGGCGCGCACCGTCGAAGGCAGCCGGCTGGTCATGCGCGATGCCGGGGATGGCGAAACCGCCGTGCTGGCGGCGATGCCGCGTGCACAGTTGCAGCTGCTGTGGCGGCAGGCGCTGCAGCGCACGCTGCCGTTTGCCGCCGCGGCCGCGCTGCTGGCGTTGCTGGCCCTGGCCGGGCTGCTGCGCCGGCAGATGTCGCTGCGCGCCGAACTGACGCGCGCACTGGACAATCGCGAGTTCTACCTGCGCTACCAGCCGGTGGTGGCACTGGGCAGCGGACGCTGCGTCGGCGCCGAGGCGCTGATCCGCTGGCAACGCAGCAGCGGGCCGCCGATCGGCCCGGCCGAGTTCATTCCCGTCGCCGAGGAGCACGCGTTGATCTGCCGGATCACCGATGAGGTGATGGCCCTGGTCACCGCCGACGCGCAGGCACTGGTGGCGCAGGACCCGGCCGCGCATATCGCCATCAACCTGTCGGCGGCCGACATCAATGTGCCGCGCATCCAGTCACGCCTGCAGCGGATGATCGACAAGGCCGGGATTGGTGCGCACAACGTCCTGGTCGAGGTGACCGAACGCGGCCTGATCCAGCCGGAAACCGCGCGTGACATCCTGATTGCGATCCGCTCCAGTGGCTACCGCGTGGCGATCGACGATTTCGGCACGGGTCATTCCAGCCTGTCCTATCTGGCCACCTACGACCTGGACTTCCTCAAGATCGACAAGTCCTTCGTCGATGCGATCGACAGCAACGACCCCACCAGCACCCTGGCCTTCCATATCATCGGCATCGCCAAGTCATTGGGCCTGCAGATGATCGCCGAGGGCGTGGAAACCGAACGCCAGCGCGACATCCTGCGCGATGCCGGGGTGCAGTACGCCCAGGGTTGGCTGTTTGGCAAACCGATGTCGATGCCGGAACTGCTGGACTACGCGCGCGCGAATTGACTCGGCTCCACCCGCTGCCGCCCTTGGCAGCGGCCCGCGTCGTCAGCCCTGCGCCAGATCAGCCGTACCGTCGGGTGCCAGGCACGCGTACACGTCGAAATCACGCGAGTGCCCGGCCACGCGGCGCAAGCGGCGCAGTCGGCCTTCATGCTCGAAACCGCAGCGGCGCAGCACAGCGGCGGAGGCGGCATTGGTATCCAGCACGCAGGCCTGGATGCGCTGCCAGCCGAAACGGGCAAACCCCCAGGCACAGACCTGGCGGCAGGTGGCGCTGGCAATCCCGCGACCCTGGAATTCGGGCACCAGCTCATAGGCGATTTCGGCGCTGCACTGGGCCGGGTTGATGCTGTGGAAGCCGATGCTCCCCACCAGGGTGCCGGCGGTATCGACAATGGCGAGGCGGATCTGGGTGGCCGGCTCCGGCGCCTCCAGCGCATCGAACAGCGGCGCCAGCTCGGCAACCGAGGCCACCTGCCAGCTGGTGTGCCGAAGCAGGCCAGGACGGGACAGGCAGGCGAACCACGCCGGGGCGTCGCTGCGCAGCAACGGTCGCAGGGTGACGTCGGGATGGCCGGAAGCCGGGGTGTGCAGGATGGTCATGCCGGACTGCCCGGTGTGCGCAGGAACCGACATTGATGCCCGGGCTGGCCGCGCCGCGCAAGGGCCGGTCGCGTCATCCACGCCGTGTATACGCCCGGCGGGACGATGCTGCACCGATGGGCCGGTAATGCCGCCGGCCGCGGTGAAGGACGCCTGCGCATGGATTTTCTCAAGCTGCTCCGCTCGCTGGAAGAGTTCCTCTACGAGCTGTGCACCTGGTTCCTGTTCTTTCCGCGCACGCTGTACCGGGTGATCGTGCATCCGCGCCGGATGGCGCAGTACGTCAACACCGAGCTGACGCAGAAGCTGGACAAGCAGTTCGACGATGCGATCAGCCCGCCGATGTTCCTGATGCTG
Organism: Stenotrophomonas sp. LGBM10; assembly: GCF_046736075.1. Classification (GTDB taxonomy): domain Bacteria; phylum Pseudomonadota; class Gammaproteobacteria; order Xanthomonadales; family Xanthomonadaceae; genus Stenotrophomonas. The sequence goes on along the minus strand of NZ_CP177163.1, from coordinate 4,037,753 downwards.
GCGGTGCTGGTGGCGCACGGGGTGGAGCTGATGATGCACCAGACCGTGGTTGGCACCAGCGAACTGTCGCGCACGGTGATGGGCAACGAGGAAAGCCTGCTGCTGTATCGCTCGATCACGTTCGCGGTGTGGCCGCTGGTCGCCACCGTACACCTGCTGCGGCGCAAGAAAGTGCCCATGACCCGCGAGTCGCTGCGCCGCCCGTTCTTCATGCAGTGCTACCTCGCCGCACCGTTCGCGGTGGCGGTGTCCACCAGCATGGTGTTCGTGCGGCTGCCCGGCGAGCTGTCCACGCGCATCGGGCTGGTGGTGGCGGTGCTGTCTTTTGTCTGGTTCGCGGTGGTGCAGGCGGGCTGGTTGAAGGTGGCGCTGCAGCGCTCGTGGCTCAACACGATCCTCTCCACGCTCTGGGTGCTGCTGTTGGGCGTGGTGATCAACAGCGTGATCGGCTGGGCGCTGTTGATGAACTGAATCGCCAACGCCGGCAATTCCCCCCTGCGGCATTCCATGCGACCCTTCCGGAAACGTTTTCATGGGATGGAGGGATTCCAATGTTGTCTCGTTTTCGCCGTACCGCGCTGCTCGCGCTGATCGCCCTGTCGCTGCCCGCCGCTGTCTGGGCTGAAACCCCTGCCCCGCTGCGGGTGATGTCCTTCAATGTGCGCACGCCGGTGGATACCGAACCGGGCCGTCGCTGGGACGACCGCCGCGATGCGATGGTGACCCTGCTGCGCGAGCAGAAGCCGGCCGTGGTGGGCACCCAGGAGCTGGTGGAGAAACAGGCCGCGTACCTGGTCGGCCACCTGCCCGGCTACCGCTGGTTCGGCGAAGGGCGTCGCGGTGGCAGCGGCGACGAGCACATGGGCGTGTTCTACGACAGCGCGCAGCTGACGGTGGTCGAGTCGGGCAACTTCTGGCTGTCCGATACGCCGGACGTGCCAGGCAGCATCACCTGGGGCAACCTGTTCCCGCGCATGGTCACCTGGGCGCTGTTCCAGCGTCAGGCCGATGGCCAGCGCTTCTACCTGCTCAACACCCACCTGCCGTACCGTGACGAGGACGAGCCGCGCCGCGTGCGGGCCGCCACGCTCATCACCGAGCGGCTGGCCACGCTGCAGCCCGGCGTGCCGGTGGTGGTGACCGGCGATTTCAACAGCGAGCCGGGAAGCGACACCTACAAGGCGTTCACCGCCGCGCTGGGCGATGCACGAAAGCTCGCCGGCAAGGTCGATGGCCCGCGCCTGACCTTCCACGACTTCACCGGCAAGCCGACGGTTGAACTGGACTGGATTCTGGTGCGCGGGTTCACGGTGGACCGCTTCAGCACGCTGGACCAGACACCCGGCGGCGTGCTGCCGTCGGACCACTATCCGGTGCAGGTCGACCTGCGCTTCCCTGCTGCCACCCCGCGCTGACCGGCCGCCCACACGGGCGTCACGCAACGCCAATGGCGGGGCGACGATAACAACGGTTTTCCGTTCGGAGCGCCGTCATGGCCCATCGCAGCCGTCTGGCCGGATTCATCATTGATTGCCAAGACACGCCCAGTACCGACGCCGCCGCCTTCTGGGCGGCGGCGCTGGGCTACCACGCCGCACCCGCCCGTGCCGAGGACGGCGCGGAGTATGCCGACCTTGAAGGCGCGCCGGCTGGCCTGAACGTGGAAGTGCAGCGGGTGACGCATGCGTCGCGCGTGCATCTGGACATCGAGAGCGACGATATCGATGCCGAAGCCGAGCGCCTGGAGAAACTGGGCGCACGCCGCATCGGCTTCGTCAAACGCTGGTGGGTGATGGAAGCCCCGACCGGGCATCGGTTCTGCATCGTGCGCATGCGCGATGATGACGGTCGTGCGCCGGCCAACCGCTGGCCCTGAGGCTCAGCGCCGCGCCACGCTGCGTTCGATCAGGCGGTGCAGTGCCAGGTGCTGGTTGCGCGCCTGGCAGATGCGCGCGCCAATGGCCAGGAACACGCCCGCGCCGAGCAGGCCCATGTCCAGCAGCGCATCGCTCATGCGCAGAAAGGCCACGGCCACCACCAGGGCGCCAACGACCAGCAGCATCACCACGGCCAGGGACAGCCCGGCATTGCACGGGCCGGGATCGCCATACACGCGTCGGGCAAGAGAGGGTTTCGGCTGCGACATGTCGGCGGCTCCTGGAGTGTTACCGGCTTGTAGCACCGGCGCTGCCACGGCGGGCAGAGGCAATGCCGTCATCTGTCGCCATCGACATGGCCGCTACGCACGATCACGGCATATTCCTACGCACGACAACGGCCGGGAGCCCATCGGGCCCCCGGCCGTCATGTTCCTCTCAGCGGTTTGACGGGACCACTGCCACGGCAGCGCTCGCCTGCTGCTGGCCCCACCCGCCCAGTGCCTTGTACACGCCGACCACGCTGACGTTGACCGTGGATTCGGCCTCGGCCAGCGCGTCATCGGCCGCCAGCTGGGTGCGCTGCGCGTCAAGCAGGGTCAGGAAGTCCTCGGACCCTTCGCGGTAGCGGATCTGCGCCAGCTGCTCGGCACGCCGCGCGGCCTGCGCCTGCTCGGCCACGATCGACAACCGCGCCTGCTGCTTGGCGTAGCGGGTCAGTGCGTTCTCGGTGTCCTCCAGTGCCAGCAGAACGGCCTTTTCGTACTCGGCGGCGGCGCCGTCGGCCTGGGCCTTGCTGGCCCGCAGCCGCGCTTTGACCGTGCCGAAATCGAACGCGGCCCAGCTGATCGACGGGGTTACCGACCACGCCTTGTTGCTGCCGTTGACCAGGCCGCTGGCATCGCCGGACAGGAAGCCGACGAAACCGCTCAGGCTGATCCGCGGGAACAGATCGGCGGTTGCCACCCCCACCCGTGCCGTTGCCGCGGCCAGCCGACGCTCGGCCACGCGCACATCGGCGCGCTGACGCAGCAGATCGGTGGTATCACCCAGCGGCAATGCCTTGGCGTAGGCCGGTACTTCGCGTGGCTGCAGCAGGCTGTCCAACGCGTCCGGACGCTGGCCCAGCAGCACCGCCAGGCGGTGGCGCGACTGTACTTCAGCCACTTCCAGCAGCGGGATGTCGGCCTCGATCGCCTTCAACCGCGCACGGCTGCTCTGCACGTCCAGCTCACTGCCCGCGCCCAGTTCCCAGCGGGTTTCGGTCAGCTTCTGGGTGTCGCGCAGGTTGACCAGGGTGCGCTTGGCCACGTCGATGCGCTTCTGGGTACCGCGCAGTTCGAAGTAGTTGCGCGCCACCTCGGCGGCCACGGTGACCTGCGCATCGGCGAGGTTGTCCTGCTCGGCGCCGAGATCGGCGCGTGCCGCTTCGGCGGCCCGCCGCTGGCGGCCGAACAGGTCCAGCTCCCAGCCGGCATCGAAGCCGAGCTGGTAGGTCTCACTGAACACCCGCTCGCCGCCCACGGTGGCGTCGGGCTGCTTGCGGCGGTCATAGCTGCCACCGCTGGTCACGTGCGGCAGCTGGTCCAGGCGTTGTTCGACGAACACCGCGCGGGCCTCGCGGACCCGCGACATCGCGATGCGCAGGTCCAGATTGGCGCCCAGTGCGTCATGCACCAGCTGCTCCAGCACCGGATCGTCGAACTGCGCCCACCAGCTGGCGACCGGCGAGGTGGTGCTGAACACCGGCGCGGCGGCCCCCTGCAGAGTCACCGGCTCGGCCGGTGGCGCCTGGTAGTTGGGGCCGACGCTGACGCAGCCGGCCAGCAGCGCGCTGGTCACGGCAGCGGTCAACAGGCGGATCACCACGGCAGCACCTCACCCAGGTAGGTGAAGCTGCCGTTGGGGCCATCTGCACCGACCAGCGCCATGCCCACGCTGGAGCGCGCACCTTCGCTGATCTCGATCTCGCCTTCGCCACCGTTCATGTCGGTTTTGACATAGCCCGGGTGCACGGTGTTGACCTTGGTGGTGCTGTCGCGCAGCTCGTAGGCCAGCTGCACGGTCCAGGCGTTCACCGCGCTCTTGGACGCGTTGTAGGCCGGCACCGCGAAGCCGTAGATCGGCGAACCCGGCTGGCTGTGCAGGGTCAGCGAGCCGAGGATGCTCGAAACGTTGACGATGCGGCCTGCCGGCGACGCGTTGATCAGCGGCAGGAACGCCTGGGTGACGGCGATGACCGCAAAGACGTTGGTGTCGAAGGTTTCGCGCCAGGTCTGCAGGGTCTGCGCGGACGGCGCCAGTTTGATGTCGTCGAGCAGGATGCCGGCGTTGTTGACCAGGATGTCCAGGCGGCCGTGACGCTCGGTCACGGTCTGCACCGCCGCGGCGATGCTGGCGGCATCGCCGACGTCGAGCTGGATGGCTTCCACCGGCAGGCCTTCGGCCTGCAGCTTGAGCGCCTCGGCCACGGCGACGTCGCGCTTGCGCCCGGCCAGCAGCGTATGCACGCCGGCCTGGGCCAGTTGACGGACGGTTTCCAGGCCGATGCCGCGGGTGGCACCGGTGACCAGGGCGATCTGTTGGGTAGCGGTATTCATGTGAACAACCTCGCGGGGGAAGGAATCAATGGTGAAGGGTGGGTTCGCCGTGGGTCACCAGCTTGCCGCCGCCGTTGCGGCTGACGAACTTGCGCAGGGCCACGTAGAACACCGGGGTCAGGAACAGGCCGAACAGGGTCACGCCCAGCATGCCGGCGAACACGGTGATGCCGGTAACCGAGCGCACCTCTGCACCGGCGCCGTGCGAGAGCACCAGCGGGATGGTGCCGGCGATGAAGGCGATGGAGGTCATCACGATCGGGCGCAGACGCAGACGGCAGGCTTCCAGCGCGGCTTCCACGATGCCCTTGCCGCCCATCTCCAGCTCCCGGGCGAACTCGACGATCAGGATCGCGTTCTTGCACGCCAGGCCCATCAGCACCACCAGGCCAACCTGCACGAACACGTTGTTGTCACCGCCGGTCAGCCACACGCCGAACAGCGCGGACAACAGGGTCATCGGCACGATCAGGATCACCGCCAGCGGCAACGACCAGCTCTCATACAGCGCGGCCAGCACCAGGAACGCCAGCAGGATCGCCACCGGGAACACGATGAAGGCAGCCTTGCCCTGCGTGGCCTGCTGGTAGCTCAGGTCGGTCCACTCGGTGGTCATGCCCACCGGCAGGACCTGCCCGGCGATTTCGGTCAGCTTGTTCATCGCCTCGGCCGAGGACAGCATCCGCGGGTCGGCTTCGCCGGCCAGGTCGGCAGCCGGGTAGCCGTTGAAGCGCAGCACCGGGTCCGGGCCGAAGGTCTGCTTGACGGTCACCATCGAGCCGATCGGCACCATCTCGCCACGGTCGTTGCGGGTACGCAGCTTGCCGATGTCTTCCACGCTGTCACGGAACTGGCCGTCGGCCTGGGCGATCACCTGCCAGGTCCGACCGAACTGGTTGAAGTCGTTGACGTAGGACGAACCCAGGTAGGTCTGCAGCGTGTCGAACAGCTGGGTCAGCTGCACGCCCTGGGCCTTGGCCTTGACGCGGTCCACCTCGGCATCCAGCTGCGGCACGTTGGCCTGGTAGCTGGTGATCGGGAAGGCCATGCCCGGGGTCTGCGCCACTGCACCCTGCATCGCCTGCACGGCGTTCTGCAGCGCGCCATAGCCCAGATTGCCACGGTCCTCGATGAACATCTGGTAGCCGTTGCCGTTGCCCAGGCCCAGGATCGGCGGCGGCATCATCGCGAAGGCGAAGCCTTCCTGCAGCCCGGCGATCTTCTGGTTGATCTCGGCATTGATCTGCGCGGCGGTGCGTCCGTGGCGCTCGTTGAACGGCTTGAGCGGAATGAACGCCACACCGGTGTTGGGCGTGTTGGTGAACTGCAGCGCGTTCAGACCCGGGAACGAAATGGTGTGGGCCACACCATCGGTTTCCTGGGCGATCTTGGCGACCTTGCGCAGCATTTCATCGGTACGCGCGATCGAGGAACCTTCCGGCAGCTTCACACCGGCGATCAGGTACAGCTTGTCCTGCGTCGGGATGAAGCCCGGCGGCACCAGCTTGAAGATGAAGCCGGTACCCACCAGCAGCACCGCGTACACCACGAACACCGCGCCACGACGACCGAGGATCTTCGACACGCCACGCTCGTACTTCTCCGAGCTGGACTTGAAGAAGCGGTTGAACGGACGGAACACCCAGCCGAACAGGCGGTCGATCAGACGGCTCGGGCCATCCTTGGGCGCACCGTGCGGCTTGAGCAGGCGTGCGGCCAGGGCCGGCGAGAGGGTCAGCGAGTTGATCGCCGAGATCACCGTGGAGATGGCGATGGTGACGGCGAACTGCTTGTAGAACTGGCCGGTCACGCCGGACAGGAAGGCCATCGGCACGAACACCGCACACAGCACCAGCGCGATCGCGATGATCGGGCCGGACACTTCCTTCATCGCCTGGTGCGCCGCCGCCGTGGGCGACAGGCCTTCCTCGATGTTGCGCTCGACGTTTTCCACCACCACGATCGCGTCATCGACCACGATGCCGATCGCCAGCACCAGGCCGAACAGGCTCAGCGTGTTGATCGAGAAGCCCAGCACGTACAGTGCCGCAAACGTACCCACGATCGACACCGGCACCGCGATCAACGGAATGATCGAGGCGCGCCAGGTCTGCAGGAACAGGATCACCACCAGCACCACCAGCGCGATGGCTTCCAGCAGGGTCGAGACCACCGCCTTGATCGAATCGCGCACGAAGATGGTGGTGTCGTACACCGCTTCGTACTTCACGTCGGCCGGGAAGGCCTTCTGCATTTCGTCCATCGTGCCGATCACGGCATCGCGGATCTCCAGCGCGTTGGCACCGGGAGCCTGGAAGATGCCGATGCCCACGGCGTTCTTGCCGTCCAGCTGCGAGCGCAGGGTGTAGTCGCCCGCACCCAGTTCAACCCGGGCCACGTCCGACAGGCGTACCACTTCACCATCGGCACCGCTCTTGAGCACGATGTCGCCGAACTCCTGCTCGCTGCGCAGGCGGCCCTGGGCATTGATCAGGGTCAGGAACTGGCTGTTGGGCATCGGCTCGGCGCCGAGCTGACCGGCCGAGACCTGCACGTTCTGCTCGCGCATCGCGCCAACCACGTCGGACGCGGTCAGGCCGCGCGCGGCAACCTTGTCCGGGTCCAGCCAGGCGCGCATGGCGTAGTCGCCACCGCCGAAGATCTGCGCATCGCCCACGCCGGGAATCCGGGCCAGCGCGTCCTTGACGTGCAGGCGGGCGTAGTTGCGCAGGTACAGGGTGTCGTACTTGCCGTTGGGCGAGGTCAGGTGCACGACCATCAGGAACGTCGGCGACTGCTTCTGGGTGGTGACACCCTGCCGGCGTACGTCTTCAGGCAGGCGTGCCTGCGCCTGGGCGACGCGGTTCTGCACCTTCACCGCCGCCTCGTCCGGGTCGGTGCCCGGGCGGAAGGTGACGGTCATCTGCAGCACGCCGTCCGAGCCGGCCACCGACTTGAGGTACATCATGCCCTCGACGCCGTTGATGGCCTCTTCGAGCGGGGTGGCGACGGTTTCAGCGATCACCTTCGGGTTCGCACCCGGGTAGACGGTGCGCACCACGACCGACGGCGGCACCACTTCCGGGTACTCGCCGATCGGCAGCATCGGTATGGAGATCAGGCCGGCGGCGAAGATCACAATCGACAATACGGCCGCGAAAATCGGCCTGTCGATGAAGAAACGGGAAAAGTCCATTGGTGGATTCCTGGGTGTTCACCAACGCCGGCGTGCAGGACCCCGGCCGCTGTCGCAGGCGACAGCGGTGGCAGGGTGCCCCTGCACGGGGCGATGGCAGAAACGGTAGAGCCGACGGGGGAGCCGGCTGCTATGTAGAGCCGACGGTCAGTCGGCTGCTCTTCACTTCAGCGCGGTGACCTGTGCAACAGCCGGAGGCGCCGCTGCAGCCGCAGCCGGCTGCATCGCAACCGCCTTGGCCTGTACCGGCATGCCAGGCATGAAGACCTTCTGCACGCCGTCGATGATCACGCGGTCGCCGGCCTTGAGGCCCTGCTCGACGATGCGCAGCCCATCGGCGGTGCGGCCGAGCTGGATGTCATGGCGCTGCGCCTTGCCGTCCTTGTCGACCACGTACACGTACTTGCGGTCCTGGTCGGTCAGCACGGCCTTCTCATCGATCAGCATGGCCTGGAACTGGCCACTGCCGAGCAGCTGCACGCGGGCGAACAGCCCCGGGGTGAAGGCGCGGTCGGCGTTGTCCAGCAGCGCGCGGACCCGGATGGTGCCGGTGCTGCGGGTGACCTGGTTGTCGAGGAAGTCGACCTTGCCGCTGTGCGGATAGCCCTCTTCACCCGACAGCCCGACCTTGACCGGCAGTTCGCTGTCGCGCTCGCTCGGGCGTTCGCCCTTGCGTGCCATCTGCGCATAGCGCAGGAAGGTGCCTTCATCGGCGTCGAAGTAGACGAACACCTTGTCCAGCGACACCAGCGTGGTCAGCACGCTGGCGCTGTCGCCGGCGGTGACCAGGTTGCCGGCGGTAACCATCGCGCGGCCGGCACGGCCATTGATCGGCGCACGCACCTGGGTGAATTCGACATTGAGGCGTGCCGCATCCACGGCCGCCTGCGCGGCCTGCACCTGCGCCTGCGCCTGTTCGGCGGTGGCACGGCGCTGTTCCCAGGTTTCGGTGGAGATCGCCTGCTGGTCGGACAGGCGGCGGGCGCGCTCGGCTTCGCTGCGGCTGACCTGCGCCTGGGTGCGCGCTCGCGCCAGTTCGGCGTCGGCGCGGGCCAGTTCGGCGCGGTAGCTGCGCGCGTCGATGGTGAAGAGCACATCGCCCTTCTTCACTTCCTGGCCTTCGACATAGTTGACCTTGTCGATGTAGCCGGAAACACGCGGGCGCAGTTCCACGCTTTCAACCGCTTCCACGCGGCCGCTGAAGTCATCCCACTGGCTGACCTGCTTGACCAGCACGGGCGCGGCACTGACCGACGGCGGCGGCGGGCCGGCGGTTTCGGCGTGGCCGCCACTGCAACCGACAAGCACCGCCAGGGCCAAAGCGGTCACGGTCCCGAGCGCGATGCGCCGGGCAAGGTTCTTCGAGGAGGGAGAGTGCGTCATGACGATGTCCTGGGGGTGGTGACGATAGGAAAACAAAGGTGTTCAAGAACGGGGTGCGGCATCCTGCGACCTCAACTTATGTTCAGGTCAAGCCATGTCGAGCGAGTTGCGCCAGGGCACGGCAGGCGCATCAATGCGCAGCAGCCCCTTGGGCAGCGCGGCATCGGTGGTGTCGCAGCGGAGGAACGGGCGCATGTCGCGGCAACCATCCAGCACCGACACCACGCGGCGGCCAACGGCCAGCGCGCTCGGCCATTCGACGCAGGCGTTGGCGGCATTGCCCGGCGTGCACACCGGATGGGTGACTTCCAGCATCTGCGCGCGTACGCCCACGCCCTGCGCCTCTTCGTGCAGCACCTGCACGAACATGCGGATGGCCGCGGACGACACCGACGCATCGCCGTGGCCGGACCACGGACGCAACCCGCACGGGCTGCCGATGACCACGTAGCGCGCACCGGGTGCGCGCTGCGCGAGCAGCGGCACCAGGTGATGGGCGGCGTTGACGTGGGGGACCAGGTCGCGCTCGATGCGTTCCATCAGCCACGACGAGGGCTGGTCGATCAACCGGCCCAGCCGCAGCGGCGCACCGAGGCTGGCCACGACCGCGGCCAGCGGGCGCGGGCGTGCGGCGATGCGTTCGGCAAGCGTGCGCGCCGAACCGTCGTCGGCCACCGAACCCAGCAGCGTCTCCAGCGCCGGCTCATCGGCGAACTGGTCGCGCAGCGCAGCCAGGCGGCCCGGGTCGCGGCCGACCACCAGCACCGGGCTGCCCGCTTCCAGCAGGGCCGCCACGATGCCCTGGCCGACGTTGCCGGTGCCACCCAGCACGAGGACCTCGGGGGCCAATATCCCATTCATGGGACTTTCACTCCCGTCGCCGGGATAATCCCAATTCGGCCCAGTCGGTCGCCCGCACGGGGCGCCAGCCGGAACGCACCGCCGCGCTGCAGGTTGGCAGGCGGGGTGAACTCGCGGAAGGCCTTGTGGGAGAAGGCCCCGGGGCGCTTCTCAACGGTCATCGCCAGGTCCAGCGGGGCTTTGCGGCCGCTGAGCACGCGGCCAAGAATGTTCCGCAACCACATGGTTGTCGTCCTGCATATCGGGAATGGCGCCACGATAGACCCCAAACTCCCACTTGATTAGTCCGGATTAAAGGGAATAATCGTCCCGTCCCCGGCACAATCCCGCCGGACGTCCCCTCCCCCGACAATGGACCCCCGTCATGGCCCACGATCTCAACGACACGCTGATCTTCGTCAAAGTGGTCGAGCAAGGCAGTTTCATCGCCGCCGCCACCGCCCTGGGCCTGCCCAAGACGACGGTCAGCCGCAAAGTGCAGGAACTGGAAACGCGCCTGGGCGCGCGCCTGCTGCACCGGACCACCCGTCGCCTTGGCCTTACCGAGGCCGGCTCGGTGTATCACGAGCACTGCCAGCGCATCGCGCGCGAGCTGGAAGAAGCCGAAGGCGCGGTGAGCCAACTGCAGTCCGGTCCGCGTGGCTGGCTGCGATTCACCGTGCCGTACTCGATCGGCATCACCTGGATCGCGCCGCTGCTGGGGCAGTTCCATGCGCAGTACCCGGAAATCCAGTTGGACATGCACCTGGGCAACGAGAAGCTCGACCTGATTGCCGGTGAAGCCGATCTCGCGCTGCGCGTGGGTACCCTGCCCGACTCCAACCTGGTGGCGCGCAAGCTGGGCAGCCTGCGCACGCAGGTGTTCGCCAGCCCGGCCTACATCGAGCGCTACGGCGAACCGCTGCACCCCGATGAGCTGCAGTTCCACCGCATTCTGGCGATGCGCAAGGCGCGCAACCTCAACAACAACCGGTTCTTCTGGCAGTTGGGCGAGAACGGTGGCGAACTGCGCGATTTCCCGGTCAACCCGCTGCTGGTGGCCAACGATCCGTCGGCCCTGAACGGTGCGCTGGTGTGCGGCGAAGGCCTGCTGCTGACGGGCGATGTGATGGCCAAGCCGTTCGTCGAGTCGGGAATGGTGCGCCGCGTGCTGGCCGGCTGGACCGGCCCGGAAGTGGACTTCAACGCGGTGTTCGCCGGTGGTCGCCTGGTATCGCCGAAGGTGCGCGCGTTCGTCGACTTCCTGGTCGAGAAGCTCAACTTCGACGCCAACTACATGCTGGCGCAGTGCCCGGCCGCCAAGCTGGCCAAGCAGCAGCAGACCCAGGCCGAAGCCGAACTGCAGGAAACCGGCAAGCGGATCCTGGAGACCGTTACCGCCCCATGACCGCCCACTGGGGTGTCGCGCCGGCACGCCGGCGCGACCTGTCGCAACTGGCCTGATCGCACTGTTCACCTGCTGGAGTGATGCACTGCCTGGTAGCGCGATCCTCGTCACGACTCGAGCAAGCGACACCGCCACAAAGCGCCACTGCGTCACGCTCCACGTTCACTACGTGAGCCAAACCGCACATCGCATCGTCACGCAGCACTACGTTCCGCCTCACTCGACCTGGCCAGCCCGGCCGGCCGCACAGGAGGCGACGACATGCAGTCCCCGTTCCGCACGTGCTGGACCCACCCGCGCAACACCACGCGTTCCCTGCTGCTGATGGCGATGCTCGCCCCTCTATCCGCGCTGGCCCAGAGCACGGTCGGGGACATCCTGGGCCACGTCCCCGACGCTGCCGGCGGCACCGTGCAGATCCGGCACCTCGATGTGGGTACCTCACGCGAAACGCGGATCCACCCGGATGGCCGTTTCCGCCTGCCGGCACTGTCCACCGGCCCGTATGAGGTCCGCATCACCCGGCCGGACGGCAGCACCGCGCAGCGCCAGGTGACCGTCGTGGCGGGCCAGACCACCGTGGCCGACTTCGCCACGATCGCCACGCTGGAAACGGTCCGTGTGCAGGGCGGCGGCGTGGTGCCGATCGATGTGGGCAGTGTGGAGTCGCGCACCACCTTTACCGCCGAGCAGCTCAACACCCTGCCGGTAGGGCGCGATGTCACCAGCGTTTCGCTGCTCACCCCGGGCACGGTGGCCAGCAGCGGCTTCTTCGGCCCGGCCTCGTTCGGTGGCGGCTCGGCCGCGGAGAACAGCTATTACATCAACGGATTCAACGTCACCAATCTGTACAACAGCCTGTCCTTCGTCGAGGTTCCGTTCCAGGCGATCGATCAGCTGGACGTGCAGACCGGCGGCTATGGCGCACGCTACGGCTTCTCCACCGGCGGTGTCACCAGCGTCAACGTCAAGCGCGGCACCAACACCTGGAAGGGCGGCGCCAGCTGGACAACCATCCCCAACGGGCTGCGCGAAAGCACGCCGGACACGCTGCGTACCGATGGCACGCTGCTGAAGTCCTTCGACAACAACCGGCAGTCCAGCGATGTCGCCAACGTGTGGGTCGGAGGGCCGTTGATCGAAGACCGCCTGTTCGTGTTCGCGCTCGGCAGCCTGTCGCGCTCGGACAGCACCAGCTTCGGCGGGCGCACCACCAGCAGCGCGCGCAAACCGGGCGCTCCGGATACGCCGGTGCCTCCCACATCGTTGTCGTCATCCGGGCAGGACTACCGCTCGCGCACTCCCTATGGGCTGCTGAAACTGGACTGGTACCTCAACGACCGCCACCACCTGGAGTACACCGGTTTCGACAACCGCCGCCGCTACCGCTACGACTACTACGACGCCGAATACAGCAGCGCACAGCCCGACGGCGAGCCGACCAAGACCGACTACCGCGGGCGCACGGAGGGGCGCTCGGGCGGCAGCACCCACATCTTCAAGTGGACCGGCCAGCTCAGCGACACCCTCACTGCCAGCCTGCAGCAGGGGCGCATGCGCAACACCAACGGGGTCTACACGATCAGCCCGGACGGACAGCGCGCCGACTACGACGGCGACATCAACAGCCCCGATGGCGACTGTCCCTACGTGGTGGACCGGGTGCTCGGCAGGCAGGTGGGCTGCGCCGTGTCCAGCCAGATGGGCCTGCGCAACGGCAGCAACCAGCGCACCACTGGACAGGCCGAACTGGTGTGGGAGGTGGGCAAGCATCGGCTGGGCGCCGGCTACAGCCAGGAGGACTGGGCCTCGGTGCAGGGATCGGCCTATTCCAGCGGCGCGTACTGGAACCTGTACGCCAACTACGCCCAGCGCATCAACTTCCGTACCGGCGGCAAGATCGGCGTGAAACAGGCCTCGTGGTACCTGGAAGACCATTGGCAGGCGACCGACACCCTGATGCTGTACGCCGGCCTGCGCAACGATGCCTTCGACAACCGCAATGGCGGGGGCGAGACGTTCGTCAAGCAGGAGAACATCTGGCAGCCGCGGCTTGGCCTGTCCTGGGACCCCGCCGGCGACGGCGACAGCAAGCTGTTCGCCTCGCTGGGCCGGTACTCGCTGCCGATCGCCGCCAACGTTGCGCTGCGCGCGGCCACGGCGTCGTTCTACACGATCACCTACTACACCTACGACGGCTACGACCCGGTGACCGGCAAACCCAACATCACCGGGTCGTATCGCGATGGCAGCGCGGACAGCGTGGTCAACGGCGCCGACGGCAACACGCCCGACCCGCGTGCGGTGGCGTCGCTGGGCCTGAAGCCCTACACCCAGGACGAACTGATCCTGGGCTACCAGCGGCAGTTGCGCTCGGCCAACGACTGGCTGGACGGCTGGACGCTGGGTGCCAAGTTCACGCTGCGCCGGATCAACCAGGTGATCGACGACACCTGCGATTCGCGGTCGCTGTACAACGCCGCCAAGGCTGCCGGTTACGACCTGTCGCACTGGGACAGCAAGTGGGAAATCCCGGGCGGCCTGCCCGGCTGCTGGCAGTACAACCCCGGCAGCGATCTGACGCTGGACATCGACGTGGACGGCGACGGCAGGCCCGACCGCATCACCGTACCCGCCAGCGAACTGGGCCCCAAGGCCAGGCGCGACTACCGCTCGCTCACGCTGTCGGCGGAGAAACGCACCGAACGCTGGTATGCCAGCGCCAGCTATACCTGGGCCACGTTGATGGGCAACTACGAGGGCCTGGTCAAGAGCACCAACGGCCAGGACGATACCGGCACCACCTCGGATTTCGATTTCAAGGAACTCACCTACGGCGCCGATGGCTACCTGTTCAACGATCGCCGCCACAGCTTCAAGCTGTTCGGCAGTTACCAGCTCGGCCCGCAGTGGCAGCTGGGTGCCAACCTGCTGGTGCAGTCGGGCACGCCGATCAGTTGCCTGGGCGGCGGCAACGGTACGTTCGATACGGAGTTCGGCTATCGCGGCGTGTTCCACACCTGCGAGGTGGGCGAGGACGATATTTCGCCCTTGGGCAGCCGTGGCAGGACGCCGTGGACCGCAACGGTCAACCCCAACGTGGTGTATTCGCCAGCCGCGCTACCCGGGCTGAGCGTTCAGTTGTCGGTGATCAACCTGTTCAATACCGTCACGCCGGTGCAGGTGTATGAGGCACGCTACGACGTCAATGCGGCCGGGACGGTGACGGACCACTTCAACTTCGGCAAGGCGCGCTACAGCACCACGCCCCGGTATGCGCGGTTGCAGGTGCAGTACAACTGGTGAGCGGTGGCTGAAGAGAGCCGTAGCCGCCAACGGCCGGCACCTGAAAAAATGCCGCCCTTAAGGGCGGCATTTCCACTGCAGCAACGTGTGCGGGCGCGCGTTACTGCGTCAGCGGGATCACGCGGATTTCAACGCGGCGGTTCTTGGCACGGCCGGCGTCGGTGCTGTTGTCGGCGATCGGATAGGCCTTGCCCGCGCCCAGCGTTTCCATGCGCACGCTCTGAACGCCCTGTGCGGTCAGGTAGGAGGCCACCGAGTCGGCGCGCTCCTTGGACAGGCGGTTGTTGACCGCATCGCTGCCGATGCTGTCGGTGTGGCCGACCACTTCGATCATGGTCTGGTCGTATTCCTTCAGCGTGCTGGCCACGCCGTTGAGCGCGCTGTAGAACTGCGGCTTCAGGGCGGACTTGCCGAAGTCGAAGGTGATGCCGTCCGGCAGGTTCAGCACGATGTTGTCGCCCTGGCGCTGCACGTCGATACCGGTATTGGCGGTGCGCTGGCGCAGCGCGGCTTCCTGGCGGTTCTGGTACGCACCAACGCCGGCACCGGCCAGTGCGCCGATACCGGCACCAACCATCGCGTGCTGGCGGCGCTCGGTGGCGCTGTCGCCGGTCAACAGGCCAGCGGCAACACCAATGGCCGTGCCGATCAACGCGTTGCGGCCGGTGCGGCTCTGCTGCTCGGTCGGGTTGCCGTACTGGTCGCTCTGCACGTACGAGCCACCGGTGGCGCAGGCCGTCAGGGCCGCGGCAGTCATCAGGGCCAGGGCCACGTTACGGGTTGCGGGTCGGATCATGGTGTTCTCCTTGGAAGCCGGGCGTTCCGGCGAGCGGGCGCCAGAAGCATAAACAGCCTGACGCGATGCCGGGATGATGAACGCGATGCCCGGCAACGCCCTGTTCAGCTAGATTTGCCCGCCGCTGCCGGCCGCAATGCCGCCGATCAGGCCGCGCCGGTGTGCCGGTACGCCGCCAGCGCCGCGTCGCGTCCGGCGGCCAGGTCGACCATCGGCACGGCCGGATAGCCTGGTGCGAGCGCGGCCAACTGTGTCGGGAACTGCCACGGTGCGAAACGCGCCTTGAGCGGCAGCGCCGCCAGCTCCGGCACCCAGCGTGTGATGTAGCGCGCGTTGGGGTCGAACTTCTGCGCCTGGGTCACCGGGTTGAAGATGCGGAAGTACGGTGCGGCATCGGCACCGGTCCCGGCCACCCATTGCCAGCCCATCGTGTTGTTGGCCAGATCGGCATCCACCAGGGTGTCCCAGAACCAGCGCGCGCCATGCGACCAGTGTGCGCGCAGGTGCTTGCACAGGTAGCTGGCCACGATCATGCGCACGCGGTTGTGCATGTAGCCGGTCTGCCACAGCTCGCGCAGACCGGCGTCGACGATCGGCACGCCTGTGCGGCCGCGTTGCCACGCCTGCAGCTGTGCCGCACTCGGCGTGGCCCAGGGGAAACGGTCGAAGCGCGGATTGAGGTTGTCGGTGGGCGTCTTCGGGAAGTGATGCAGCAGGTGGTAGGCGAAATCGCGCCAGCCAAGCTGGCGCAGGTAGCCGTCGATGTCGGCGTCGGTCGCGGCGCTGCGCAGGTCTTCCAGCGCATGCGCGATGCGCCACGGCGCGATTTCACCGAAGTGCAGGTGCGGCGACAGCCGCGACGTGCCGACCCGGTCCGGCAGGTCGCGCTGCTCACGGTAGCCGCGCAGGGCACCCTCCACGAACACCGACAGCGCTTCGTCGGCCCCGGCCTCGCCCGGCTGCCAGTGCGCCCAGAAGCCGGCATCCCAGTCCAGCGCCGGGGCCAGCTGCAGTGCGTCCAGCGCCAGGCTGTCCACCGCATGCGCTGCCAGCGCACGCGGTGCCGCCTGCAGCGCGGGCAGCCGCCAGTGGCTGAGCACATTGCGCCAGTACGGCGTGAACACCTTGTACGGTTGCCCCTGCTGGGTGGCCACGTCCCAGGGTTCGAACAACAGGCTGCCATTGCAGCTCTGCGCCTCGATGCCCTGCTCGCGCAGCGTGCGTTTGATGGCGGCATCGCGCGGCTGGGTGGCCGGCTCGTATTTGCGGTTCCAGTACACCGCGCCGGCGCCGGTCTGTTCGATCACGGCGAGCAGGGTCGGCAGGCTGTCCCCGGCGCGCAGCACCAGCGAGGAACCGCGCGCGCGCAGATCGGCATCCAGTGCCGCCAGCGAGCGGTGACGCCAGGCGTCGGAGGCCGCGCCTGGCGCCCATTCGCCCTCTTCATGGGGCGCGTGGATGTACAGCGGCACCACATCGTGGCCGGCATCGAGCGCGGCCTGCAATGCGGGGTTGTCCTGCAATCGCAGGTCTCGACGGAACCACACCACCGCTACCGACACGCGCACCGCCTCACTTCTGGACAGCCGCCATGATAGCCACCTGCGGTGAAGGCAGCGCGTGCGCAGCCTGATGCCAGGCTGCACGCCCCTGCCCCACGTGGTGCCGGCACGGACGAGCTGCACGACGATGACGACGGCGGCGGGATCGGCCCACTGCACCGCGAGGCCGCCGCAACGGCGCTCGCCGTGATGCTCGGCCGCGTGACCGGGGCCGCGCTGGCGCGGTTACCTGATCCGCCGCTGCAACACGTAATAGGCCAGGTTGCCTGCACCGGTCGCGCCCAGCAGCAGGCCGATCGCACCGGGCGTCACCTCGGTGATGCCCAGCAGGTCGATCAGGCCCAACGCAAGCGCGAGCAGCATCAGCACGCACCCCCAGTGCAGCGAGGCCAACCGGCGCTTGCTCGCATCGCCGTCGAGCAGCGAGCGGACCAGTTCCTCCGACCCACGCGCTTCGATGATGCGGCGGCGGGTGGTGGCATCAACGATGACCTTGATGGTGTACACGATGCACACGATCAGCAGCATCGGCAGAATGAGATTGAAGTCCATGAGGCGACAGCTCCGTTCGGGTTGGTGTGTGAGAGGAGATACGGCCAGCGGGCCGTCGGTTGCAGTCCATCCATTGCAACCGATCTCCCTTCCGACGTATCTCTAGGTCCATGCCCACCCCTGTGACCACCGACGAGAGCATCCTGCAGGCCGACCGCGCACTGGTGGACGCCGTGCTGGCCGGCAGGCACGGCGCGTTCGAGCAGCTGGTGACCGCGTATCAGGGCCTGTGCTGGCATATTGTCGAGCGCATGGTGCGGCACCCCGACGATACCCGCGACCTGTGCCAGGAGGTGTTCCTGCGCGTGCACCGGTCCCTCCACCAGTACCGCGGCGACAGCGCGTTGAAGTCCTGGGTGGCGCAGGTTGCCTACTCGGTCGCCCGCCGCCACTTGGAGCGCCGCCGCATCCCCATCGCCGAGGCTCCCGACGGGCAGGACGGCGCATGGCTTGCCGAGCAGGTGAGCGACGGCGTGGACGTGGAAGCGGAGGTCTCGCAGGTGGAAGTGCATCGCCTGCTGCACGCGGCGATCGATGCGCTGCCGCCCCTGCAGCGTACCGTGTTGACCCTCTATCATCTGGACGAGCTGTCCATCGGCGAGATCGCACAGCTGACCGATCTGGCGGAAGGCACCATCAAAAGCCACCTGTTCCGCAGCCGCGCACGCCTGCGCACGCTGCTTCATTCGCACCTGGGAGAACCGGCATGAGCAGCGACCCGCACGCGCACGCCACTGACGCGCACTGGCAGGCACAGGAGCGCGGCCGGCAGGCCGCCGTGAACTCTCCCGCCGCGCCGATGGACGCCGACAGCCGCGACTACCTGCAGATCGCCCAGGCCCTGCGGACCCTGCCGCGCAGCGCACCACCGGCGGACTTCGCCGCCACGGTGGCCCGCCAGATCGCCCCACGCACGCCCGTCGCGCTGGACCACTGGTTGCTGCCGCCGCTGCTTGTCGCACTGGCCGTCACCATCACGGTGGCCGCCGCCGGGCATGCCCGGCCCTGGTGGCAGGCGCTCGAGAATGCCGTGACGCGCGACGATGGCCACTGGCTGCTGGTCAGCGCGCTGTGCGCGCTGACCACCTGGGCCATCCGGCCCCTGCTGCGGTATGCCCTGCGGCAGGCCGGCTAGCGTGCGGCGCCCCGGCAGGCGCTAGAATCGCCGGGGTCCACCAGGAGAAAGGCCTTTGTCCACCGTCCGCATCCTCTGCATCGCGCCTGCGCGACGGGCGGATATCGACGGCTCCCGCGCCGGCTGACGCCGGCGGGCACCGGCCGGTGTACTCCCCTCTCGCGCGGCCCCCTGCCCGTCGGGCATGCCTACATCCGAGAGACCCATGATCCTTCCCATTACCGCCGGTGCGCTGCGCGCACTGCACGATGACGCCTGTCAGCACCCGTTCGATCCGGACAGCGCCCTGGCCCCATTGGAAGTGCTGCATCTGCTGGCCGAGCTGGCCGCCTGTATCGAACCGGCCTTCGTGCCGGCCGCCTGGCTGATCCTCGATGACGGCCAGCCGGTTGGCCTGTGCTCGGCCACGCGTATCCCTGTCGATGGCGAACTGAACATCGGCTATGGCATTGCGCCGAATCGCCAGGGGCGCGGCATCACCACCCGGGCCATCGGCGACCTGGTGCGATGGTGCGCACACGACGGACGCCTGCGCAGACTCACCGCCGAAACCGCACCGGACAACATCGCCTCGCAGCGGGTGCTGGCGCGCAACGGCTTCGTACAGGTCGGCCACGGCATCGATGCCGATGCCGGGCCCGTCCTGTGCTGGGCACTGGAGCTGCCGTAACCGTCGCGTCGCGGCTGCCGGGCCACCCGGCAGCCGCATCGATCAGGGCGCGGGTGCGGTCACGCACAGCGCGCCGTTGCGTGCTTCCAACCGACCGTGGTCGAGCAGCACCTGCACCTGCGCGGCGATCCGCTCGCGCAGCGGCTGGCTCAGGGCCTGGAAGCCCAGCCGCCGTGCCACCGGCACCGCCACTTCATCGGCGCCCGCACCGTGCGCGCCTTCGATCACGTCCAGCAGGGCCTGGCGGATCTCCTGCGGGGGCAGCATTTCCGGCCGGCGCAGCGAGCGGGACGCGGCCGCCATCCGGTTCCGCACCACCACCGCACTGCCAGTACGCAGATAGCAGCCGTCCTCCACCGCAAACGCGCCGTCGCGGCCGGCATGCGCCAGCGCCGCCTGGACCGCCGCCTGGATGCGCGAGCCGGCGCGCTGCAGATGCCACAGGTCGCGCACGCGCGCGATGATTTCGTCTTCGTGAATCGGGCCTTCGATGTCCACGATGCGTTCGACGGTGGCGGCCATGCTGCTCAGCGGCACATCGTGCGGGGCCAGCGCGGCGTACGCCGGCGCGAAACCCGCCTGCACGTAGGCGGGCGTGCCGGCGTCGTCGGTGGCTGTGGGCAACGCTTCGTCGATCCGCCGCTGTACGGCATGCACCGGCACCGCTGCCGCCACCTCGGCCGCAGCAGCGGGGCTCGCAGGTGCGCCCGCCGCCTGCCGCTGGCGTGCGTCAGCCAGCGCGGCGAGCAGCCGGTCCAGCTCCGCCTCGGGATGCTGGAACCAGTCGGTGCTCCAGATCCGGTGGATGTTCCAGCCGTGGTTTTCCAGGATCTCCTGGCGCAGGCGGTCGCGGTCGCGGGCCGAGGGCGCGGCATGGTAGGCCGCGCCATCGCACTCGATGCCCAGCAGGTAGCGACCGGCCGAGTCCGGGTCCACCACCGCCAGATCGATGAAGAAGCCGGCCACGCCAACCTGGTTGTCGACCTGGAAGCCGCGCGCGGCCAGCGCCTCCTGCACCGCCGCCTCGAACGGCGAGTCCGCGCTGCGCCCGGACGGCTGGGCCACGCCCAGATCGCCCTTCTCGGCGTACTGCAGGAACGCCTTCAGCGCAACCACGCCGAGGCGGGTGCGCTCATCCACGCGGATGTCGTCGGCGGTGATGCTGCTGAACACCTCGCAGCGCTGGCGGGCACGGGTGATCAGCACATTGAGGCGACGATGGCCGCCGTCGGCATTGAGGGGGCCAAAGCCCTGGTAGAGCTTGCCATCGCCCTTGGCGCGGCCGTAACCGATCGAGATCAGGATGACGTCGCGCTCGTCGCCCTGGATGTTCTCCAGGTTCTTGACGAAGAACGGTTCATGCGGATGCCGGGCGATGAAGGCTTCCAGCTCGGGATGCTGGCGGCGCGCCAGCTCCAGCGCGTCGCTGATCGCCTGGCGCTGGCGGACCGACATCGCCCCCACGCCAAGGGTCAACTGCGGGGTGTGGCGCGCATGATCGACCACGGCCTGCGCGATGGCCGCCGCTTCGACGTCGTTCTTGTAGGTGTTGCCACGGTCGAAGCGCCCCTCAGGCAGGTAGCGCAGGCGCAGGCCGGACTGGCTGCGCCCACGGTCCGGACTGGGCACGATGAACAGCTTGCCCTCGTAGAAGGTCTTGTTGGATACCGCGATCAGCGATTCGTGGCGGCTGCGGTAGTGCCATTGCAGCATGCGCTGCGGCAGCCCCTTGGCCGCGCACAGCGACAGCACGCTTTCCAGATCCCTGGCCTGTGCGCCCTCTTCGTCGACGGGGTCATCTTCGGCGCCGCCCAGGCGCGCAAAGAACGAGGTTGGCGGCAACTGCTTGTCATCGCCGACCACCACGATCTGGCGGCAGCGTGCGATCGCGCCGAGTGCATCCACCGGCTCCACCTGGCTCGCTTCGTCGATCACCAGCAGGTCGAATTCGATGGCGCCGGGTTCCAGGAACTGCGCGACCGACAACGGGCTCATCATGAACACCGGTTTGATCGTCTGGATCGGCGAGGCGCACAGGCGGAACAGGCGCCGCAGTGCCATGTGGTTGCGTTTGCGCGCGATCTCGCTGCGCAGCGTTCCGAGGGCACCGATGCCCTCCACGCCGCCACGCGGCAGGCCGGCATGATGGGCCTGGGCGGCCTCGACCTGGGCCAGGCTCAGGCGCGTGCGGTCCCACTGCCGGAACTGGGCGACCAGCGTTTCGTGCTGGCGCCCGTCGAACACCGCCAGCGCGGGGTCGGCCGTGGTCGCCAGCGTCAACATCGCCAAGTGGAACGCGCAGCGATACAACGCATCGGCCTGGTCGGGCGTATGCCCGTGCGCCACGGCCAGCGCCAGCGGTGCCTGCAATCCCAGTGCATCTGCACGGCGGGCCGCCTCGGCATAGGCCAGCCACGCCAGCAACCCGTCCACGTCCACCGCCCAGACAGCGGACCTCTGCTGCAGCTGGTCCAGCGCCGCGTGCTCCAGGCGCGGCACCGCCAATGCCTGCACCGTGTCGATCTGCAGCTGCGTGGCGAACGCCTCCCAGTGCGTGGGCACGCTCGACAGGGCCGCCCGTGCCTGCGCGGTCGCCGTGGCCAGCGTCTGCCCATCGTGCAGCACCGCCGCCAGCGCGCGCGCGTCCAACCCGCCCACCGGCGGTGAGTGCTGCACCCAACCGAGAATCGACTCGGCCAGCGCCCAGTCGGTGACCGCACCCTGCCAGACCGAGCCGAACGCGGCCGTCGCCGTCGGCGCGATCGCGGTCAGGACGGCCTGTGCGTTGCGTGCGGCGATCAGATCATCCAGCAGCGCCAGCCGCGCAGCCGTGCCTGCGGGCAGCGGCCCTTTCATCACGCTGCGCAGCTGCGCGATGGCCTGGCGGTAACCGCGGTTGAAGATCCGCAACAGGCGGTCGCCGTGCGCGGCGATGGCCAGGCGCTGCGGCACCCAGTCGGCCGACCACGCCATGTCGATGACCTGATCGCCCCGTGCACCACGCACGCGCTCGAGCACCTGCCCCTGTTGCAGCGCGTCGCGCAGCGATCCCAATCCCGCCGTCCACACACCGGACGCGATGGTGCTGCGGTCGAAGGCCGGCGCGGCCGCCAGCATCCCGGCCACCTGGCACTGCTGCTCAAGCGTGTGCAGATCAACCGCAGCGGGTACACCCAGCGCTGCCCCCAACCCCTGGGCAGCGTCCACTGCGGCCTGGATGGCCGCCGCCAGCGGCGCGCCGCGGGCCACCAGATCCTCCGCCTGGGTGCGCAGCACCGGAACGTGCGCAACCCCGCGCCAGGCATGCGCCTGCGGATCACCGACACGCGGCAGCAATGCGCAGACCTCGCGCAGCACGGCACTGCGCTGGTCCAGATCGGCCCGCGTCCAGGCGCCGGCATCGTCGATCCGGTACGGCGGACGGCCCGCACGCGGCAGGCCACGGATCAACTCGCCCAGAATCCGGAAGGGGGTCAGCCCAGCCTTTCCAACCGGCGCGTGCATGCGTTGGGCGTGGGCGTTGAGCTGGCCGCGCAACGCGTCCAGCCGCGCCACCCCGCCCGCCACGTCCACCGCTTCAGGCTGGCCCACCTGCAGGGTGCGGCCCAGCTCTTCCAGCACGCTGCGTTTGTTGGCCTTGTTGCTGTGAAGCTCCAGGCACAGCGGCCCCAGCCCCACGTTCTCCAGGCGGCGCTTGACCACCTCCAGTGCCGCCATCTTCTCCGAGACGAACAACACCTTGCGTCCATCACCGACCGCCGTGGCGATCAGATTGGCGATCGTCTGCGACTTGCCGGTGCCCGGCGGGCCCTGGATCACCAGATCCTGGCCGCGGCGCACGGCTTCGATGGCCAGCGCCTGCGAGCTGTCGCAGTCCATCACGTGCTTCAGGTCAGCGACGGGAATCAACGCATCCAGGAAGCCGGGACCTTCCGCCGGCAGACCGCTGTCGCGGTTGTCGAAGCCCTCGCCGAGCAGGCCCTGGACCAGCCGGTTCTGGTCGATCTGGCCGCCCTCGGGCCACTTGTCCGGGTCCAGGTCGAGGAACATCAGCAGCTTGGCGAACGAGAAGAACCCCAGCTGGAGCGCGTTGTCCAGCACGCTCCAGCCGGGCTGGGCGGCAACGCAGCCCCGCACGGCGTCGAGATAGGCCGCCAGGTCGAACGCATCGGCCTCGGGGAACGGCGGCAGGATGATGCCGAAATCCACGCGCAGCTTCTCGCGCAGCGACAGATTCTCCTGCGGGTCTTCCTCGGCCCAGCGCAGCGCGAAGCGGTCGCGCGCACTCTTGCGCTCCAGCACCACCGGCAGCAGCACCAGCGGCGCATGCCTTACCTCGTCGAGTGGGGCGGAAGGCTCACGGAACGCCAGTTGCCCCAGTGCCAGGTACAGCACGTTGACGCCCTGTTCTTCGAGCATGGTGCGGTACTCGTAGAACATGTCCAGGAGCCGCTTCTGCAGATGCTCGGACCTGAGCCGGGTCTGCAGCCGCGAATCGGTATGGTGCGCGGCCAGCGCGGCGGGGTCGGCCGGCTCGTCGCCGGGCTGCGGCAGCGTGGGCAGCTCCGCTTCCGCTGCGGCCTCCGTGTCGGGCGTGCCCTCCACGTCGGCATCACCGCTCACCGCCGCGAAGGTCATGGCCTTGCGGTCGAGCAGGGCCTGCAGGGTCGGCACGGCACGCTCGTCATGAAACACCAGCGCGCGGCTGGACGGCTTTTTCGGCAGATTCAGCAGCCGGTTGCGATAGGTAAGATCGAGCAGCACGCGGCGTTGCGCCTGCAGCGTATCCCTGATGCTCATCGCCGATGTTCCTCTGGTGATCCGGCCGGGCAGCGCCACACCGGGGGATCTGGGGCTGCACGGCGCAATAGTGCGGTGGTCCACGCGGGACCGTGACCGGGGATGATGCCATGCGCGGGCTGCGGGCGCTTGACCTCAACTTACCTTGAGGTTCTATGGTGACGCCTCCTCTCTGGAGACGTACCGATGACCTACACCCTCCCCCCGCTTCCCTATGCCTACGACGCGCTGGAACCCCATTTCGATGCCCGCACGATGGAGATCCACCATGCGCGCCATCACCAGACCTACATCAACAACCTCAACGCGGCGCTGGCCGATGCCGGGGTGGCCGCACTGCCGGTGGAAGCGCTGATCGCCGATCTGGAGGCGCTGCCGGAAACGCTGCGCACCGCTGTGCGCAACAACGGCGGCGGCCACGCCAACCACAGCCTGTTCTGGACCGTGCTCAGCCCCCACGGCGGTGGCGAGCCGAACGGCCCGGTGGCCGATGCGATCGCCCGTGACCTGGGCGGCTACGACGCCTTCAAGGAGGCATTCACCAAGGCCGCGCAGACCCGCTTCGGCAGTGGCTGGGCGTGGCTGACCCTGGGCGCCGATGGCAGGCTGCGGGTGGAAAGCAGCGCCAACCAGGACAGCCCCCTGATGGGCGACTACGTCGGGCTGTCCGGCGGCACCCCGATCCTCGGCCTGGATGTCTGGGAGCATGCGTACTACCTGAACTACCAGAACCGCCGGCCCGACTACATCGCCGCGTTCTTCGCACTGATCGACTGGGCCGAAGTGACGCGTCGCTTCCAGGCCGCAGGCGGGCGCTGATGGACGCAGGTCCAGCGCTGGATCACGCCGGGGCACCTGCGGACGCGCCTGCGCTGGACCTGCCCGGCGCACCCGCGCTGTCGGCGGCCGCACTGCGCCATGCCTTCGGCCAGTACCCCACCGGTGTGGCCGTCGTCACCACCCACCGTGCAGACGCTGCGCTGCGGGCAATGACCATCAACTCGTTCGCATCGCTGTCGCTGGCCCCGCCACTGATCGTATGGAGCCTGTGCGGGCACTCGCAGGACCTGCCGCTGTACCGGGCGGGTCAGCCATTCGGAATCAGCATCCTGTCCGCCGGCCAGACCGCGATCGCCCGCCACTTCGCCGATGGACGGCTTCGCCATGCCGCGCTGCCGGAGGCAATGACGCGGCACGCCAGCGGCATCGCGGTGGTCCGCGGTGCGGTGGCGCATCTGCTGTGCACGGTGGAACGGACGCTGCCTGGCGGCGACCACGTGATGATCGTGGGCCGGGTCGCACACGTCGAAACAGCCCCGGCAGATACTCTCGCCTTCCACCGTGGGCGCTATGCCCACCTCAAGGCGCCCTGATGGACCTCCAGGCCCTGCAGCAGATGCTGGACCGCGGCCGCGATGGCGCACTGCTGCGCTACAGCCTCGGCAAGTGCCTGCTGGATGCGGGTGATCCGGCCCTGGCCACCACGCACCTGGCGCAGTGCGTGGCCCAGGACCCGGATTACTCGGCCGGCTGGAAGCTGCTGGGCAAGGCCTGCCTCGCGTCCGGCGACGCGGTGGCCGCTGCGCAGGCGTGGCAGCGCGGCATCGCCGTGGCCACGCGCAACGGCGACAAGCAGGCGGAGAAGGAGATGACCGTGTTCCTGCGGCGCGCGTTGAAGGCCGGCGCAGCCCAGACGTGAGGCTGCGCCTGCATCAGCCGGACAGGCCCCTGTTGTACAGCACGATGATGCCGAACGCCGCAGCGAGGGTGCCCAGCCCGGTCAGCGACACCAGGTTGTCCTGGGTGTCGCCCCACGATGCGCGCGGCCAGCGACCGGCCGTACACACATACAGCGTTGCCCATCCCAGCCCGTACAGCAGCAGCTCCCAGATCACCGTCACCAAAACCCAGCGGACCAGCCAGCCCAGGCCCTCCTTGATGACATCGTCCATGCGTGTCCCGCTCCCTCGCGTCCGTCCCTGCATCCAGTGCAGAGCGTAGCCGAGCGCCTTGCCGCACGACAACGCTCTGCAGGACGCCGGCTCAGTCGCCCTTGCGGCGCTGCTGCTGCAGATCGAAACGCTGCATCGACGCTCGGATCAGGGCCTTGGCCTCGGCCGCCGTGCCCCAGCCATTGAGCTGCACCGGGTTGCGTCCTGCGGGCAGATCTTTGTAGACGCGGAAGAACGCCTCGATGCGCTGGCGTTCGATCAGCGGCAGGTCATCGAGGTCGCGGATGTTGGCGTAGGTCGGGTCGAGTTTGTCGGTGGGAACGCCGATCACCTTCTCGTCCTGCTCGCCGTTGTCCACCATCTTCAGGTAGCCGATCGGGCGGAAGCGCACGATCACGCCCGGATGCAGCGGCTCACGGGTCAGCACCAGCGCGTCGAGGGGGTCGTTGTCGCCGGCCAGCGTGCGCGGCATCGAGCCATAGTTGGCCGGGTACGCCACCGGCATCGACTGGAAGCGGTCCACATGGACCAGCCCGTCCTCCTTGATCTCGTACTTGGTGAAACTGCCGGCCGGGATCTCAACGGCGAGGTTGGCTTCCTCGGGCGCCTCCTTCGGCTGCGCGGCCAGGAACGGGTGCAGCACCGCGTTGGTGGCGGTGCTGGCGCCGGCCAGCAGCAACAGGAATGTGGCGATCACCATCCGGGACGCCGTGCGGTGCATGTCCATCCTTCTCTCCAGCGATGGCCGGGCAGCCCGCAGGCGCCCGGCATTCAGGTCATTCCCAGCAACGGTCCGCGCGGCCCTTCAGGGTCTGCGTGCGGGTGCAGTCGCGGGGTGCGATACGGCCGTCGGTCAGTTCAACCTTCTGTTTGACGCCATCGGCGCGTCGCGTCAACTCGAACCCGTCGTACAGCCGCCCGGTCACTGTGCGCGCCTCGTAGCGCAGGTGCTGCGGATCGATCTTCAGCACCTGGAACAACTGGGTGTCCTCGCCCACCGGCGCCATCGTGGCGCGGGCCTGTGCCGACAACCGGTACTGCTTGGGGCCTGCCACGGTGACCACGAACTGCGGCGTGGCCGCGTCGCCTTCGCCGCGACGCCCGTAGGTGTGGTCGTGACCCTGCAGTACCAGATCGACGTGGTGGCGACGTACCACCGGCAGCAGCACATCGCGCAGCGCGGCGTTCTCGCGCCCTTCGCGCGGCGAGTAGAACGGCTGGTGCAGCAGCACGATGCTCCACGGGTGCGGGTTGTCGGCCAGCACCTTGTCCAGCCACGCCGCCTGCGCGTCGGCGCTGCCCAGGTCCAGGGCCGAGGTGCCGTCGAGCACCGCGATGCGCACGCCCTGGTAGTCGAACCAGTACGTGCTGGTATCCGCAGCGGCCACGCCATTGCGCGGCAGCGCGAACGTGACCGGCCAATGCCGTCCGAGCACGCGGCGCTCCTGCGGCGTGTCCTCGAACTCCTCGAAATACTCGTGGTTGCCGATCGCCGGTGCCACCGCGGTTTCCTGCGGCAGCCAGCCGGCGGCGGCGAACCACTCGCCCCATTCGCTGTCGTCCTGGCCGTCGCCACCGCTGACCAGATCGCCGGCGAACAGGCTCAGGCGGGCATCCGGCGCGGCTTTCAGGCCGGCGCGCAGCACGCGTGAGACGTGGCTCAGGTTCTTGTTCTGGGTGTCGCCGAAGTACAGCAGGGTCAGCGGCTGCTGCGCGGTGCCGGCGGTACGCAGCTGATTCCAGGCACCCCAGGTCCCCTGGCCCTGCACCCGCCACAGGTACAGCGTGTCCGGTGCCAGACCGGTCACGTCGGCACGGTGGTAGTGGGCGGTGCCGTTCTCGGTATCCAGCGGCCGTGTGGTGGCCACCACACGGGTGGGCGTGCCCACGTCCGGTGAATCGCCGGCCAGCACCCACTCCAGCACCGGCGCGTCGACCGTCGTATCGGTACGCCAGGACACGCCAAAGCCGCGCGCGGCGTCCTGCGCCGGCGACGCCACGATACGGTCGGGGAAGCCGCTGGCCGCGTAATGGCGATTGCCGGCCGGCACCTGGGTGTTCGGTTCGGCCGTGCTGTCGGCCTGCTTCGCGCTGAGCGGGCCGGTCAGCAGCAGGGTCAGTGCCAGCATTGCAGCGGTCAGGCTGGCACGGGTCATGGCGCGCACTCCAGGGGCAGCGACAACTGCCGGGCCACGCTGGCCCAGTCGAAGGCCACCACGCCCTGGTCGTCATGCACGGCATACAGCACGCCGTTGGGGAAGCGCGACGACGCGCGCTGGTCCAGCCAGATCCCGTCGGTGTTGGCCACGGTGTTGCCCTGGAAGGCGCCCACATGCTTGAAGGTGTGGCGGTCGAACAGGTGGAACACGCTGCGCTGCTTGCCCTGTTCGGTGGTGATCCACCAGCCGTCCTTGCCGCAGGTGCGCAGCATCACGCCCTCGGCCTGCGCCTGGAACGCGTCGCGGCCGATGGTGGTGCCGGTGAACGTGCCCGCCAGCGTGTACACCTTGATCTCGCTGGCATAGGTTTCATCCTCCTCGGCGATCAGCAGGCGATCATTCGCCGGGTCGCCCCAGATCGACTCGACCACGCGCAGCGCGCCGGCCTCGCTGGTGTCGCCGATGCTCGAGACGAGCGTGCCCTGCGCCGTGTCGCCCTGCACCGTCATGGCATAGCGGCGCACGCGTTTGTCCAGCTCGGCCAGCGGCGGCAGCACGTCGTTGCCCTGCGCATCCTCGCCGGCGTCGTAGGAGTCGGTGACGTACACATCGTAGCCACTGTCATGCCTGTTCACCCACAGGCCGTATGGCTTGCGCAGGTCGTCGGCGGCGAACACGCCCAGCGGCGTGAAGTCCGGCAGTTTCAGCACCTGCACGCGATGGTTGTCGCGCTCCACGATCAGCACCAGGTCGTCGACCACTGCGATGCCATTGGGCCGCATGAACTGTCCCGGGGCGGTACCGGTGCTGCCGACATCGCGCAGATGCGCGCCGGTCTGGCCGTCGTAGACCACCAGCTTGTCGGTGGCCTTGGCGGTGGCGATCAGCCAGCGCTGGCCGTCCGGCGTGGTCCAGCTGGCCGGCGAATCGATGTTGTCGGCCGGGGTCATGGGCGTGACGAAGGCTTCGGCAACCGTGGCGACGTTGCGTGCGGCGTCGGCGACTGCCGCCGGCGCGGCAGGTGCGGGCTGCTGACCGCAGGCGGTCAGCAATGCCAGGCCGAGCAGGCCAAGCGTGTAAGACGTACGCATCACAGGGCCACCTTCAGGCCGAGCGCATAGGTGCGCCCGTATTCTTCATTCTGCAGGGTGCGCGAGCGCACGCCCTGGTAGAGCTCCAGCGGCTTGTCCAGCAGGTTCTGCGCTTCCAGGTACACGCTCACGTTCGCGGTGATCTTGTAGTCCAGGCTGAAGTCGAGCTGGGTGTTGGGCGCCACATAGATGTCGTAGGCGCGGCTGTCGCCCAGGGTGTCCAGGTACTCGCTGCGGTACACCGCTGCCAGGCGGGTGCTGAAACCTGATTTTTCGTAGCCGATATGCGCGCTGTAGACGTGTTTCGAGGCGCGCGGCAGCATGAAGTCGTCACGCTCGCGCCCTTCCAGGCCCGGGTCGAAGTCGGTGTCCAGCCAGGTGCCGCTGGCCCCGACCAGCAGGCCATCCCAACCGGCGGGCAGGAAGGCGAGCTGCTGCTGCCAGTTGAACTCGGCACCGCGGACGGTGGCCTTCTCACCGTTGATCACACGGGTCACTTCATACCCGGGGTAGGCCGGATCGTTGTTGCTGAGCGTGTTGACGATGTAGCCATCGATCGACTTGTGGAACAGGCCCAGCGACACGATGCCGGTGCTGCCGATGTACTTCTCCACCGACAGGTCCAGGTTCTTCGATTCGTACGGATCAAGCTGCGGGTTGCCCAAGCGGACTTCCTCATCGCCCCGGCTCAGGCCCACGCGCGGCGCGATGTCGCCGAACGACGGACGCGACACGGTCTTGTTGGCGGCCGCACGCAGCACCCAGTCGCTGCCGGCGTCATAGCGCAGGTGCAGGCCCGGCAGCACGTTGGTGTAGCTGCGGCTTACGCTCAACGGGGTGACGGTGTAGCTGCGGCCGTTGCTGGCCACGTCCACGCTGTTGCCGGTAGCGGTGAACCGGGTGTTCTCCACACGCACGCCGCCGATGATGCGCAGCGCGCCGATGTCCCAGGTGCCCATCGCATAGCTGGCGAAGATGTCTTCGCTGGCCGTGTAGTCCTCCTCCAGCGAGGCCATCGCATTGCCGCCTGCGTCCTGGGGACGTGCGCTGTACTGGCCGCCGGACTGCGCCCAGTAGCGGCGCATCGCATCCGAGCTCATGCCCTGCCCCAGGTTGCCGCCGCGGTGATCGGGGGTGCCGGCGGTCCAGTCCGACAGCGCGATCTTCGGGCCGACGCGCAGCTCGCGCTCGTCCACGTTCACATCGCGGTCGCGCCAGCGGCCCAGCAGACCGAACTTGTAGCTGGACGCATCGCCGTCGAAACGCACGTTGATCTGCGCGCTGCGCTCCTGGTCGTTGACCTGCTTGGGCGACAGGACCACGCGGTCGAAATCGTAGTTGGCGTTGCTGATCCAGCCCGCATCGCTGAGCGTGTAGCGCGGAATGCCACTGTTCTGGTCCACGGTGGCGGTCAGGTCGTCGCCGTTGTACTTGAAGCGCGCTTCCATCTCGTCGTTGACGCGCTCTTCGGTGCGCGTGTAGCCGACCTTGTAGTCCACCACCGCGCCGGTCAGCCGGTTCTCGCCGCCGAGGCTGGCGGCGAAGGTGTTTTCCTTCTTGGTGCGGTAGCGCATGCGCTTCTGGATCGCATCGGCGGGCAGTTCGTCGATGGTGTACTGGTTGTTGCCGCGTGCGGTGACCTCGCCGTCGCCGAAGTTGAAGATGGTGCGCTGGCGGGTTTCGGCATCGTCGAACTGGCTGTACAGCGTGCGCAGGTAATAGCGGTTGTCGTCGTCCGGGTGCCAGTCGAGGTTGAGGTTGGCACCGATGCGCTTGCGCTCGATCTCGTACTTGCGCTGCTGCAGGCTGTTGGCGAACAGGTCGTCGTCGGCGCCGCCGTCGAACGTGCCGTACTCCACTTCGGTGTTGTCCGACTCGAACTTGCGGTTCTGGTAGTTCACCCCCAGCGCCACGCCGAACGTATCGGCGAACACTTCGCTGTAGTTGATGGCCGCCTTGGGGCTGGTGTTGCCGGACAGCTGCTGGTGGCTGGCTTCAACCTTGCCGCGCAGGCTGCGTCCTTCACGGTCGAAAGCGGACGCCGACTCGACCAGGATCGCGCCGCCGATGGCATCGCCGGGCATGTCGGGGGTGGGGGATTTGACCACGCGCAGGCGCTCGGTCGAGTCGGAGGGAATCACGTCCAGCGGCGCGGCACGGCTGGAATCTTCCGGGGTGCCGATGGCGATGCCATCGACGCTGACGCTGTTCAGCGCCGCGTCCAGGCCGCGGATGACCACGAACCGCCCCTCGCCCTGGTCGCGGGTGACGCTCACGCCCGGCAGGCGCTGCAGCGACTCGGCCACGTTCTTGTCCGGGTACACGCCGAGCGCATCGGACGAGACGGCGTCCTCGATTGCGTCGCTGCTGCGCTTGAGGTCCACTGCGCGGGTCTGCGACTCCAGCTGCGGCCGGACTTCAACGCGATCCAGATCGATCGCCTCGGCGCCAACGGCCGCGGTGGCGACCGCGGTCTCGGCAGCAAAGGCGGACGGACTGGCCATGACCAGCAACGACAGGCTGATGGCCAGCCCCAACGGCGATTTCTTCTGCACAGCTATCCCCAACGGTGTAAAGATTGGGTCAGCACGGTATGTCCGGCAGGTTGCATGGGCATGACACCGGGGGCATGCGGGCGTTCCGGCGTCGGCGGCGGCGTTGGGCTTTGGCGGGGGTTGCGGCACACTAGGCGCCTCCCCTCTTCCCTGTCCCATTCCCATGAAAATCGTCGAAGTGCGCCATCCGCTGGTGCAGCACAAGATCGGCCTGATGCGCGATGCGTCCCTGAGCACCAAGGACTTCCGCGAGCTGGCCAACGAGCTCGGCGGCCTGCTCGCCTACGAGGCCACCGCCGATCTGGACACCGAACCCCACACGATGGCCGGCTGGGCTGGCCCGGTGACGGTGCAGCGCATTGCCGGCGCCAAGATCACCGTGGTGCCGATCCTGCGCGCCGGGCTGGGCATGCTCAGCGGCGTGCTGTCGCTGATCCCGGCGGCGCGGGTCAGCGTGGTCGGCCTGCAGCGCGACGAGGAAACCCTGCAGCCGGTGCCCTACTTCGAGCGCCTGACCGGCCGCCTGGAGGAGCGCGACGCACTGATCCTGGACCCGATGCTGGCCACCGGCGGCACCCTCATCGCCACCATCGACATGCTCAAGCGCGCCGGCGCCCGCCGCATCAAGGGCATCTTCCTGGTCGCCGCACCGGAAGGCATCGCCGCCGTGCAGGCCGTGCACCCGGACGTGGAGATCTTCACCGCCGCCATCGATGCGCAGCTCAACGAGAAGGGCTACATCCTGCCGGGCCTGGGCGATGCGGGCGACCGCATCTTCGGTACCCGCGTCGCCGGCTGAGGCCACGCACCGCGCCGGCCGTGGTCTCCACGCGCCGGCGCTTCACATCGCCTATGCCGCCCCGGGCGGAAGCTGCGCGCACCTCAACCCGTGCGTGGAGCCTGCGATGAAGACCCTGCCCCTGCTCGCCTGCCTGCTGTTGCTCGGCAGCCCCGTGATCGCCACCGCCGCCACGCCCCAGCAGCAGCGCATGGCCGACTGTTCGGCCAAGAACAAGGGCAAGACCGGCGAGGACTACAAAACCGCGCAGAAGGCCTGCCTGAGCGGCCCCGCCGCCCCGGCCGCCACGCCGCAGGAACGCATGAAAACCTGCAACGCCGATGCCGCCGCCAAGAAGCTGGCCGGCGACGCCCGCAAGACCTTCATGAGCAGTTGCCTGAAGGCG
Source organism: Stenotrophomonas sp. LGBM10 (assembly GCF_046736075.1). Taxonomy (GTDB): domain Bacteria; phylum Pseudomonadota; class Gammaproteobacteria; order Xanthomonadales; family Xanthomonadaceae; genus Stenotrophomonas. Next base: position 4,004,687 of record NZ_CP177163.1, on the reverse strand, counting down.
CATTGATCGCAGGTAGCGGCGGCTAGAGGCCGGCTCTACGACGGCGTCGGTCGACACCACGCGCGCACCGACCGTTGGTCGGCTGCGCTTCTTCCCGTGTGCACCGGTAGAGCCGACCGTTGGTCGGCTGCTCTTCGCGCCGGGCGTCAACACCTCGCGCTGCGCGCGATAGCCGGCCAGAGGCCGGCTCTACAACGGCGTCGGTCGGCACCCCGCGCGCACCGACCGTTGGTCGGCTGCGCTTCTTTCCGTGTGCACCGGTAGAGCCGACCGTTGGTCGGCTGCTCTTCGCGCCGGACATCAACACCCGCGCTGTGCGCGATAGCCGGCCAGAGGCCGGCTCTACGACGGCGTCGGTCGCCCCCCCCCCCGCGCGCACCGACCGTTGGTCGGCTGCGCTTCTTCCCGTGTGCACCGGTAGAGCCGACCGTTGGTCGGCTGCTCTTCGCGCCGGGCATCAGCACCTCGCGCTGCGCGCGATAGCCGGCCAGAGGCCGGCTCTACGGCGGCGTCGGTCGACTTCCCGCGCGCACCGACCGTTGGTCGCCTGCGCTTCTTCCCGTGTGCACCGGTAGAGCCGACCGTTGGTCGGCTGCTGTTCGCGCCGGGCATCAACACCCCCGCGATGCGCGCGATAGCCGGCCAGAGGCCGGCTCTACAGCGGCGTCGGTCGGCACCCCGCGCGCACCGACCGATGTTCGGCTGCGCTTCTTCCCGTGTGCACCGGTGGAGCCGACCGTTGGTCGGCTGCTGTTCGCGCCGGACATCAACACCCCCGCGCTGCGCGCGATAGCCGGCCAGAGGCCGGCTCTACGACGGCGTCGGTCGACACCCCGCGCGCACCGACCGTTGGTCGGCTGCGCTTCTTCCCGTGTGCAACGGTAGAGCCGACCGTTGGTCGGCTGCTGTTCGCGCCGGACATCAACACCCGCGCTGCGCGCGATAGCCGGCCAGAGGCCGGCTCTACGATGGCGTCGGTCGACACCCCGCGCGCACCGACCGTTGGTCGGCTGCGCTTCTTCCCGTGTGCACCGGTAGAGCCGACCGTTGGTCGGCTGCTGTTCGCGCCGGACATCAACACCTCGCGCTGCGCGCGATAGCCGGCCAGCGGCCGGCTCTACGACGGCGTCGGTCGACACCCCGCGCGCACCGACCGTTGGTCGGCTGCGCTTCTTCCCGTGTGCACCGGTAGCGCCGACCGTTGGTCGGCTGCTCTTCGCGCCGGACATCAACACCCCCGCGCTGCGCGCGATAGCCGGCCAGAGGCCGGCTCTACGGCGGCGTGGGTCAACAGCACGATGGCCGGCTGGCGGCTCCCGTGTGGCTTACGCCAGCGCGCGTGCCTTCAGCTCGCCCTGCTCGTGGGCGGTGCCGAAGCGGCCCTTCTCATCGCGCGTGACCTGGGCCAGCGCGCACTGCGGATCGTGGGTGAAAAACAGGTGGACGTTGCGCGCCAGTTTGTCTTCCAGGAAGCTGCGCTTCTCGTCGATCAGCAGCTCGGCATTGCGGTCGTAACCCATCGTGATCGGCACATGCACCCAGGACCGGCCGGGGATCAGGTCCGCGCAGAAGACCACGCCGCCGCGCGCCTGCCCGTCCACCTGCTCGGGCCCCACGATCTCGGCCAGCATCAGGCCCGGCGTATGACCGTCACTGAAGGTGAAACGCACACTGTCGCCGAGCGCCTGCGAATACGGGCCGTCGACAATCTCCAGGCGGCCACTGGCCTGCAGCAGGCCCGGCAGCTCCGGAATGAAACTGGCGCGGTCGCGCGGGTGCGGGTGCAGTGCCCGCTCCCAGTGCGCGGCACCGACCAGGAACGTGGCGTTGGGGAACAGCAGTTCCGGCGCACGCCCTTCGCTCCACGGCGCCAGCAACCCGCCCGCATGGTCGAAATGCAGGTGACTGAGCACGACCACATCGACGTCTTCATGTTCGAAGCCGGCTTCGCGTAGCGATTCGATCAGGACGTGGCTGGATTCCTGCACGCCGTAGCGGTCGCGCAGGCGGGGTTCGAAGAACGCGCCGATGCCGGTTTCGAACAGCACCGTCTTGCCCGCCAAGGGGCTGGCCAGCAGCGCACGACAGGCCAGCTCGATGCGGTTGAGCTTGTCCGGCGCCGCCCATTTCTCCCACACGGCGCGCGGCGCGTTGCCGAACATCGCGCCGCCGTCGAGCTTCTGTGAGTTGCCGCGAATGGACCAGAGTTTCATGCGGAAAGTATCGTGTCGTCGCCGTTAAATATTCGCTAGTCAACCTGATTCGACGCAAACGAAAAACCCCGTCCACAGGACGGGGCTTTTCATCGGTGGTGTGGATCAGCGCGCCGGAGAGACGGCGGCGCTGCCAACCGGGTTGCGCGGATCGCTGCCGCCACTGAGCACGTTGCTGCGCCGGTTCCATTCCACGGTCTGCAGGTTGCCCCAGACGTGGCTGGAACCACGCCCGCCCGCAGCGCTGTCGCCGGGCAGATCGACCTTGTGGCCCATCGCCTGGAGCTGCCGGAGGGTGGCGTCGTCGAACGCACCGCTCTCGGCCTCGATCACATCGGGCAGCCACTGGTGGTGGTAACGCGGCAACGCCGCGACCTGCTGGGCGTCCAGCCCGGCGTCGTAACCGAGAATGCCCAGCAGCACCATCGTGATGATGCGGCTGCCACCGGGCGTGCCCAGCACCACCACCTTGTCGGCCGATTCCATGAAGGTCGGGGTCATCGAGCTGAGCATGCGCTTGCCCGGCTTGGGCGCGTTGGCCGCATACCCCATCACGCCGAAGGCATTGGGCGTGCCCGGCTTCAGCGCGAAGTCGTCCATTTCGTTGTTCAGCAGCACGCCGGTGCCGGACGGAATCAGGCCCGAGCCATACAGCAGGTTGACGGTCTGGGTGGCGCCGACGCGGTTGCCGTCGCGGTCGATGATCGAGAAGTGGGTGGTCTCGTCGTCTTCCAGCGGGGTCGGATTGCCCGACAGCAGATCGCTCGGGGTCGCCTTCTCCGGGTGGATGGTGGCGCGCAGGCCCTGGGCGTAATCCTTGCTGGTCAGCACCTTCTGCGGAATCTGCACGAAGTCCGGATCGCCCAGGAAGAACGTGCGGTCGCGGTAGGCGCGGCGCATGGCCTCCACCACCAGGTGGGTGCGGTGGGCCTCGTCCAGCGTCTTCAGGTCCCAGCCTTCCAGGATCTGCAGCATCGATGCCAGCGCGATGCCGCCGGACGACGGCGGCGCGGCGGTGGTGACGGTCCAGTCGCGGTACTTGAACACGATCGGCTCGCGCTGCTTGACCCGGTAGCCGGCCAGTTCCTCGGCCGTCCAGCGGCCGCCGGCCTGCTTCACGCCGGCCAGCAGCAGCGTGCCGGTCTGCCCGCGGTAGAAACCGTCGAAGCCCTTGTCGGCCAGGCGCTCCAGGGTGGCCGCCAGTTCCGGCTGGCGGAACACGTCGCCTTCGGCGATCGGCCTGCCGTTGCGCAGGTACACCTCGCGCGTGCCGGGGTACCGCTCCATCACCGCACGGCGCGAGGCGTAGCCCTTGGCCATGCGCGCGTACACCGGGAATCCGTCGCGGGCGATGCGGATCGCCGGCTCCAGCGAGGCGCGCAGCGGCAGCTTGCCGTGCTTGGTGGACAGCTCCACCAGCGCGGCCGGCAGGCCGGGAATGCCGGCCGACCATGGACCGTTGACCGAGCGGTCGCGGTCCAGCTCGCCCTTCCCGTCCAGGAATGCCTCGGGCGTGGCCGCCTGCGGCGCGGTCTCGCGCGCGTCCAGCATCACGTCCTTGCCGGTGGCCGCGTCATGCAGCAGGAAGAAGCCGCCACCGCCGAGACCGGAGCTGATCGGCTCGACCACCGACAGCACCGAGGACACCGCCACGGCGGCGTCGAACGCATTGCCGCCCTTGGCCAGGATCTCCATGCCGGCCTCGGTGGCCAGATGGTGGCCGCTGGCAATCGCCGCGCCCTCCGGGTGCTTGGCCAACGACGCCGGGGTGGATTCGGCGGACCAGGCCACCGGTGCCCACAGCAGCACCAGCAGCAACCAACGACGCGACAGCCTGTTCATTCGGACGGGGACTCCGTGACATACAGTTCGGGATGATCGCGCTGCAGCCCAAACAGCTTGGCCAACAGCGCTTCCTGGGTTTCCGGGATGTCCGGATCGGGATCGATGCACTCCACCGGGCAGACGACCACGCACTGGGGTTCGTCGAAATGTCCCACGCACTCGGTGCAGCGGGCCGGGTCGATCACGTAGATGGTTTCACCCATCGAGATGGCCTGATTGGGGCAGGCCGGCTCACATACGTCGCAGTTGACGCAGAGCTCATTGATTTTCAGCGACATGGCGTTACTCCACGCCCGCGCCGGCGGATGAAAACCGGCCAGCGCAGAGCGCCGGCCGATGATCGGCGGCGCCCCGGAGGACGCCGCCCGGGCCGCGCGCGGGGCGCGGCCGCCACTGCACGGGTTACTTGGCTTCGACGAAGATGTACTCGGCGCCGGTCGGCTGCACGATGGACTGCACGCGGGCGTTGTCGGCGGCCTGGCCGATGAACACGACGCGCACGCCCTTCATGGAGTCCGGCGACACGTCCTTGAACACGGTCTGGATCATGTCGGCCATCTTGCCCGAGGCAGACGAACCGAAGGCCAGCATGTTGCCCGGCTGCACGCCACGGGCGACGGCCTGGGTGGCGCTTTCAACCTGGCGCTCGTACTTGTCCTGGAACTGCGGGTCCGATTCCGGCCCGAGGTAGTACAGGAACGGGCTGTTGGTGATGTTGCCCATGTTCTGCACGGCCACGGCCTGCAGGTACTTCTTCCAGCCGGCATCGTCGTCCTTGCCCGGGGCGACCAGCGCCTGCTGGGCTTCGGCGACCGGTGCGGCCTCTTCCTTCTTGCAGGCGGTGAAGGCCAGCGCGAACGACGCGATCAACATGGCACGCATGGTGTTGTTCATGGAATTCCTCCCTTGGTGGTTCTTGGTATGTATGGTCTGGCGGTTATTACGTCGGGCCCGACTTCGCTTCCCGGACCCTGCGCAGCGCTTCCAGCACCGACGCGGGAACGAAGCCGGACACGTCGCCGCCCAGGCGGGCGATCTCGCGGACCAGCGAAGACGAAATGAAGCTGTGCTGCTCGGCCGGGGTCAGGAACAGCGTCTCGACTTCCGGGATCAGATGGCGGTTCATGCTCGCCATCTGGAATTCGTACTCGAAATCGGACACCGCACGCAGGCCGCGCAGCAGTACGCCGCCCTGCATGGAGCGCACGAAATGCGCCAGCAACGTATCGAAACCGCGCACTTCCACGTTGCGGTGGTGGGCCAGCGCCTCACGCGCCAGCGACACCCGCAGCTCCAGCGGCAGCGTCGGCCCCTTGGACGGGCTCTGCGCCACACCCACCACCACCTTTTCGAACAGCGGCGCGGCCCGGTTCACCAGGTCGATGTGACCGTTGGTGATCGGATCGAAGGTGCCCGGGTACACGGCAATGCGGCGGTTGGCCACGGTCATACGGCAGCTACACGTTGTGATCTGGTGAAAGTGTAGCAGCGGCGCGGCGGTACAGGGCAAAACGGACCTCCCGGGTGCCCCCCTCGCGGTGCAGCAGCCACGGCGCCGGCAACCGCGGCGCCTGGCCGGCCGGCGACTCCACGTACAGCCAGGCATCGGCGGCCAGATGCGCCGGCAGCCCGGCGATCACCGCGTCCCACAGCCCGGCGGCGAACGGCGGGTCGACGAAGGCGATATCCGCCAGCGCCCCGGCCGGCTGCCGCAGCCATTGCAGGGCGTCGGCCTGGACCACCTCCACCAGCCCCTGCGCGCCCAGCCGGGTCACCGACTCGCGCAGCTGCCGGGACAACCCGCCATCCTTCTCCACCAGCGTGGCGTGGGCGGCCCCACGCGACACCGCCTCCAGCCCCAGCGCGCCGCTGCCGGCGAACAGGTCCAGCACCCGCGCCCCGCCCAGCCGCGGCGTCAGCCAGTTGAACAATGTCTCCCGGACCCGGTCGCTGCTCGGGCGCAGCCCCGGCGACAGCGGCACCGGCAGCTTCGTCCCGCGCCACTTGCCGCCGATGATGCGCACCTGACCCATCGCCGGTGCTGCGGGCTGACGCGGCGTCATGCGCGGGTCTTGGCTGGACGGGTTGGCGGGGCGCACGGGTCGAGACGGGTCATGGCACAAAGGTCAGGGGGTCGGGCCAGCATTCTAAGCGCTGATGCCGGGCGTACGCGGTTCATGCACCGGAGGCGGCAGATGCGACCTCCCCTGACGCTCTCGCCGCCCGCATTTTCGTCCGCACCCAATGCCGCCCCGCAACGCCGGCCATCTACGTCCAGATCAACGTTCAGGCGTGGGTTGCCGCCGACGTAACGATCCAGCGCGTCATTGCAGCCCGTCATTCGCCCAGCCAATGGCCGCGCTGGATTCAATGCAGATATCTCTTGCGCAGGGGCCAGTTTCGAGACGGAACACGCTGCGTCGTCCTGCCTCGTTGACGAGAATCCAAATACCGCATGTGCGGTCACCTGGACACTCATCATGATGAAACTCGCATTGGCCTGGGTGGTGGCACTTCCAGTATCTGCAGGCCCTCCTCTCTCTTCGCAGGATCGGGTCGAGATGAATACACGTGGCGAGAGCATCCTGATCAGGACATCCGAGTGGCCAGACTTCGAAGGAGGCCTTGTCGCTGTGGAACAGCGTCTATCGATGAACGAGGACGGGATTCCCACCTATCGGTACTCCCGCCAAAGCAAGGCAACGCAGCTTTACCATGAAGCCTTCTGCCTCGAGAAGAATGCCCGACCTGCTGGCGGCGAGGCCGTGCTGAAAGGCAGCCGCGCGGCCTGGATATGCGCGTCGAGCGACGACGATGAAGCGCTCGGCCCGGAAGCGGCCCAGGGTGGCGGCCCAGGATCCCGCCCCCGCCCACGCAATCGGACGCCACGCCACGCCTTGGTACAGCCGCCATGCGGTGTCTGCACGCTCTTGAAAACCCACCCCGCCGCCCCTACCCCTTGAGCCAGCCGCCGCGCCGGGCGCGGCATCGTCCAAGGAGCATCGCCACTCATGACCGTGCAGACCCAAAAAGAAACCCTGGGCTTCCAGACTGAAGTCAAGCAGCTGCTGCAGCTGATGATCCACTCGCTGTATTCCAACAAGGAAATCTTCCTTCGCGAGCTGATCTCCAATGCCGCCGACGCCTCGGACAAGCTGCGCTTCGAAGCGCTGACCCAGCCGGCCCTTCTTGAGAGCGACAGCGACCTGCGCATCCGCGTCAGCTTCGATGCCGATGCCCGCACCCTGACCATCGACGACAACGGCATCGGCATGAGCCGTGACGAGGCCATTGCCCACCTGGGCACCATCGCCAAGTCCGGCACCGGCGACTTCCTGCGCCAGCTCTCCGGCGACCAGAAGAAGGACTCCCAGCTGATCGGCCAGTTCGGCGTCGGCTTCTACAGCGCCTTCATCGTCGCCGACCAGGTCGACGTCTACTCGCGCCGCGCCGGCCTGCCCGCCAGCGAGGGCGTGCACTGGTCCTCGCGCGGCGAGGGCGAATTCGACGTCGAGAGCATCGACAAGCCCGAGCGCGGCACCCGCATCGTGCTGCACCTCAAGGACGACCAGCTCGACTTCGCCGACGGCTGGCGCCTGCGCGGCATCATCAAGAAGTACTCCGACCACATCGGCCTGCCGATCCAGATGGTCAAGGACCACCACGGCGACGATGCACCGGCCGAGCCCGAGTGGGAAACCGTCAACCGTGCCAGCGCGCTGTGGACCCGTCCGCGCAACGAGATCACCGACGCCGAGTACCAGGAGTTCTACAAGCACGCCGCGCACGACCACCAGGACCCGCTGGCCTGGAGCCACAACAAGGTCGAAGGCAAGCTCGAGTACACCTCGCTGCTGTACGTGCCCGGCCACGCCCCGTTCGACCTCTACCACCGCGACGCGCCCAAGGGCCTGAAGCTCTACGTGCAGCGCGTGTTCGTGATGGACCAGGCCGAGCAGTTCCTGCCGCTGTACCTGCGCTTCATCAAGGGCGTCGTGGATTCCAACGACCTGTCGCTGAACGTGTCGCGCGAAATCCTGCAGTCCGGCCCGGTCATCGACTCGATGAAGGCCGCGCTCACCAAGCGCTCGCTGGACATGCTCGACAAGCTGGCCAACGACAAGCCCGAGATCTACGCCGGCTTCTGGAAGCAGTTCGGCCAGGTCCTCAAGGAAGGCCCCGCCGAGGATTACGGCAACCGCGAGAAGGTGGCCGGCCTGCTGCGCTTCGCCTCCACCCATGACGCCAGCGGCGAGCAGAGCGTGTCGCTGGCCGACTACATCGGCCGAATGATCGAAGGCCAGGACAAGATCTACTTCCTGACCGGCGACAGCCATACCCAGGTCAAGGACAGCCCGCACCTGGAGGTGTTCCGCAAGAAGGGCATCGAAGTGCTGCTGCTCACCGACCGCATCGACGAGTGGCTGATGGGCTACCTGACCGACTTCGACGGCAAGTCGTTCGTTGACGTCGCCCGTGGCGACCTCGACCTCGGCGCGCTGGAATCGGCTGAAGACAAGCAGGCGCAGGAAGAAGCGGCCAAGGACAAGCAGGCCCTGGTCGAGCGGCTCAAGACCGCGCTCGGCGAGGACGTGGCCGATGTGCGCGTCTCGCACCGCCTCACCGACTCCCCGGCGATCCTGGCCATCGGCGAACAGGACCTGGGCCTGCAGATGCGCCAGATCCTGGAAGCCAGCGGCCAGAAGGTTCCCGACAGCAAGCCGGTGTTCGAGTTCAACCCCGGCCACCCGCTGATCGGCAAGCTCGACCAGGAAGCCGACGCGGCACGCTTTGATGATCTGAGCCGTGTGCTGTTCGACCAGGCCGCGCTGGCCGCCGGCGACACGCTGAAGGACCCGGCCGCCTACGTGCGCCGGCTCAACAAGCTGCTGCTGGAACTGTCGGCGTAAGACGAGCCGTACCGGTAGTGCCGGCCGCTGGCCGGCTCACGGGACACCCGCCCCAGACGGATTGCCGGCCAGCGGCCGGCACTACCGTCAACGAGGCGCCCCTGGGTCAGGCGGTTGCGTCGAGCAGTACGCCCACCATGTCATCGGCCCGCCGGATCAGCGCGGCATTGGCGGTGAACGCAATCACCTCGGTGCGGGCGGCCAGCAGGTCGGTCAATGGAGCCGCCGGGTCCTGGGCGGTGGCGCCCACGGTGGTCTGCACGCCGCCGGCAGGCGCAGCGCCACGCTGCACCTGCAGGCGCGTCGCGTCGGGCGTGGCCAGATTGGCCACATTGTGCGCGGCCACCTGCACCCCTTGCTGGGCCGCACGCATGCCGCTGCCCGCGATCGCCAGGATATTGCCCATTCGGATGCACCCCGGACCGCCCAGCGCGGCCTTCCACCGTCGATAGCGGCCGCCACGCCGCCCACTTGAGTGCACTCGGGCGTGACAAGCCCGAGTGGTAGCATATCCCCCTGATTTCAGCGCCGAATCCAATGCTCAGTTTCTTCCGTCGCAAAAAGCCCCAGGACGCTCCGCAGGACGCGCCCAAGACCCAGCACTACTCGGCTGAAGAGCTGGCCGCCGCATTTCCGCAGCCGGCCGACGCCGCTGCGCCGCCGGCGCCGCCGGCGCAACCGACTGCACCGGTCGTCCCGCCCACCGCACCTGCGCAACCGGCCGCACCGGTCACCCCGCCCACCGCGCCCGCACAGCCAACCGCACCGGTAGTGCCGGCCGCTGGCCGGCTCCCCGCCGACCCCACACCGGTCGCCGCACCCATCGCACCTGCGCAACCGGCCGCACCGGTCGCCCCGGCCGCTGGCCGGCTCCCCGCCGACCCCACACCGGTCGCCGCACCCACCGCACCTGCGCAACCGGCCGCACCGGTCGCCCCGGCCACCGCGCCCGCGCAGCCAACCACACCGGTAGTGCCGGCCGCTGGCCGGCTCCCCGCCGACCCCACACCGGTCGCCGCACCCGCCGCACCGGTCGTCCAGCTCACCCCGCCGGTCCTGGTTGCCACCGACATCGTCCAGGAAGCCGCCCAACCGGCGGAACCGGCCGCCGCCACGCCTGCCGACACCCTCGAACCCACCGACGCCGCCGCCCCCGCCGCCCCCGGCAAGCTCGGCTGGCGCGACCGCCTGCGCAACAGCGTCATCGCGCGCAGCTTCGGCGGCCTGTTCTCGCGCAATCCCAAGCTCGACGACGACCTGCTCGACGAGCTGGAAACCGCACTGATCACCGCCGATGTCGGCGTGGGTGCCACCACCGCACTGGTCGAAGGCCTGCGCAAGCGCATGAAGGCGCGTGAGTTCGCCGATGCCAAGGCGCTGCTGGCCGCCCTGCGCAGCGAGCTGATCGCGATCCTGCAGCCGGTCGCCAAGCCGCTGGTCATCGACCGCACCGCCAAGCCCTTCGTGGTGCTCACCGTCGGCGTCAACGGCGTTGGCAAGACCACCACCATCGGCAAGCTGGCCAAGCGCTTCAAGGACGACGGCCACAGCCTGATGCTGGCCGCCGGCGACACCTTCCGCGCCGCCGCCGTGGCCCAGCTGCAGGCCTGGGGCGAGCGCAACGGCGTGGCCGTGGTGGCGCAGGGCCAGAACGCCGATGCGGCGTCGGTCGCGTTCGATGCGCTGCAGGCCGGCAAGGCACGCGGCACCGAGGTGCTGATTGCCGACACTGCCGGCCGCCTGCACACCCAGTCCGGTCTGATGAACGAACTGGGCAAGATCCGCCGCGTACTGGGCAAGATCGATCCGGCCGCACCGCACGAGGTGCTGATGGTGATCGACGGCACCACCGGCCAGAACGCGCTCTCCCAGCTGCGCCAGTTCCACGCGGCGGTCAACGTCACCGGCCTGGTCGTGACCAAGCTGGATGGCACCGCCAAGGGCGGCGTGGTGTTCGCGCTGGCCCGCGAGTTCGGCATTCCGATCCGTTACGCCGGCATCGGCGAGCGTCCGGAAGATCTGCGCGTGTTCGATCCGGAAGCCTTCGTCGACGCGCTGCTGCCCGAGGCTCTGGGCGGCTGATGCACGGTGTGGCCGGGCGCGGCGACGCCTTCGTCGGCCGCCTGCTGCCGTGGTTCGACGGCCACGGCCGGCATGACCTGCCGTGGCAGCATCCGCGCTCGCCGTACCGGGTGTGGCTGTCGGAGATCATGCTGCAGCAGACCCAGGTCAGTACGGTCATTCCGTACTTCCTGACGTTCCTGCGGGTCTTCCCCACCCTGCCGGCGCTGGCCGCAGCCAGCAACGATGCGGTGATGGCACGGTGGGCCGGGCTTGGCTACTACGCGCGTGCACGCAACCTGCATGCCGCCGCGCAACGCTGCGTGGCGGACCACGATGGCGAGCTGCCGCGCGATCCCGATGCGCTGCACGCCCTGCCCGGCATCGGCCGCAGTACCGCCGCCGCGATCCTCAGCCAGGCCTGGAACGATCGCCATGCGATCCTCGACGGCAACGTCAAACGCGTGCTCACCCGCTATCACGGCATCGACGGCTTTCCCGGCCTGCCCGCCGTGGAGAAGGTGCTGTGGGCGCTGGCCGAGGCCCACGTGCAGCACGTTCCCGACGGGCGCATGGCCGACTACACGCAGGCGCAGATGGACCTGGGCGCCACCGTGTGCACCCGCAGCCGCCCCGCGTGCGTGATCTGCCCGCTGCAGGACGATTGCGTGGCGCGTCGTGAAGGCCGCACCGACCAGCTGCCCACGCCGAAGCCGAGCAAAGCGCTGCCCGAGCGCGAGGCCGTGGCCCTGCTGCTGCGCGATGGCCGTGGCCGCGTCCTGCTGCAGAAGAGGCCGGACACCGGCATCTGGGCGCAGTTGTGGACCTTGCCGCAGGCCGAGCACGGCAGCGCGCTGCAGGACTGGTTCGACGCGCACCTCGACGGGTCGCTGGACGACGCGCAGGCGCTGCCGGTGCTGGAACATACCTTCAGCCATTACCGCCTGCACCTGCAGGTGCTGTCCTGCCAGGTGGACGGCCTGCGTGCCGATGTCCCGGGCCTGCGCTGGGTCGCCCCGGAAGACCTGCCGACGCTCGGGCTGCCCGCACCAATCCGCAAGCTGCTGGACACCGGCGCGCCGCCCGTCTCGCCCAAGCGCCGTACAATGCGACGCGCACCATCCCCACCCGATACCGAGTAAGCCCATGCCCCGCACCGTTTTCTGCCAGTACGAACAACGCGACACCGACGGCCTGGACTTTGTGCCCTACCCTGGCGACCTCGGCCAGCGCATCTTCAACCATATCGGCAAGGGCGCATGGAGCGCGTGGCTGGCGCACCAGACCATGCTGATCAACGAGAACCGGCTGTCACCGCGCGATCCGAAGCATCGCGCGTTCCTGGAAGAAGAGCTGGTCAAGTACCTGTTCTCCGGCGGCGCCGAGAAGCCGGCCGGTTACGTCGCCCCCGAGGCGTGAGGCCTCTGTGCCGGCCAGCGGCCGGCACCTACCTCCCTACTCCCGCTCCTGCAGCTTCGCCTGGCGCATTTCCTGCTCGGACGCGCGCAACGCCTTGATATCCAGTTTCTGGATGCTGCGGATGAAGCACGGCATGTTCATCGGGCCGGACGTCGGATCGCGGACCAGCACCTTGTCGAAGCGCGACGACACCCGCCCGGTGCGGCTGGTCAGCGCGATCTCCAGTGCGTAGTCCAGTCCCTGGCACGGGCCGGTCAGCTCCAGCAGATAGGCCTCGCTCGGGCGTGTCCATACCGCCAGCGCACTGTCGCCCAGCTCGGTCCAGCCGTTGATGCCGCCATACAACGGCATGTCCTGCTGCGGAGGCGCCGCATGGGCGCGGTACAGCGACAGCTTCTGCTCGGACGTCAGGCGACCACTGGTCGCGCATGCGGACAGGGCCAGGCACAGGGCGACGGCAACATAGGCTTTCATGGAACCTCCGGCGGGTGGGCTGCGGGGATCATGCGCCACCCGGGATGATGCCGGCGCATGCAGCCCGCCGGCAGTTCAGCGCCCGGACGGGCGTGCTCAGACCTGGTCGTGCGACAACGCGTGCAGGCGTCCTTCACGCAGTTCCAGCACGCGGTCCAGCTTGCGCGCCAGGCTGCGGTCGTGGGTGACCAGCACCAGGCTGGTGTGGTGCGCACGGTTGAGCTCGAGCATCAGCTCGAACACGGTTGCGGCGGTCTTGTCGTCCAGGTTGCCGGTCGGCTCGTCGCCGAGCACGCAGGCCGGCCGGTTGACCAGCGCGCGGGCCACGGCCGCCCGCTGACGTTCGCCACCGGACAGTTCGCTGGGCTTGTGCTCCAGGCGATGGCCCAGACCGACCGACTCCAGCAGCGAACGGGCGCGCCCCTGCGCATCGGCCACGTCGGCACCGCCCAGCAGCACCGGCATCATCACGTTCTCCAACGCGGTGAACTCGGGCAGCAGGTGGTGGAACTGGTACACGAAGCCGAGGGTGCGGTTGCGCAGGCTCCCACGTGCGGCATCGGACAGCTGCGACATGCGCACGCCGGCCACCAGCACCTCACCCGCCGTGGGCAGGTCCAGCCCGCCCAGCAGGTGCAGCAGGGTGCTCTTGCCGGCACCGGAGGCACCGATGATCGCCACGGTTTCGCCGGTGTTGACGCTCAGGTCCAGGCCGTCGAAGACCGGGGTCTGCATGCGCCCTTCCGAATAGGTCTTGCCCAGGCGCTCGGCGCGGATCACTTCCTGGCCGCGGACGCTGACGTCGTGCCCGATCACATCATTCATAACGCAGGGCCTCCGCCGGCTGGGTGCGGGCAGCGCGCCACGCGGGATACAACGTCGCCAGGAAGCTCATGACCAGTGCGACCACGGTGATGATGATGATGTCCGGCGCCTGCATGTCGGTCGGCAGGCCGGTGATGTAGTACACGTCCTCGGGCAGCAGCTTGACGTTGAACACCGTTTCGATCGCGCCAAGGATGCGTTCGAGGTTCAAGGTCAGGGTGATGCCGCCGATCACGCCCATCACGGTACCGAAGATGCCGATCAGCGAGCCCTGCACCATGAACACCTGCATCACCCCGCCCGGGGTCAGGCCGAGCGTGCGCAGGATGGCGATGTCGGCCTGCTTGTCGGTGACCAGCATCACCTGCGAGGACACCAGGTTGAAGGCGCCCATCGCGATGATCAGCGACAGCAGGATGCCCATCACCACCTTCTCCATGCGCAGCGAGTGGTACAGGTTGGCGTTCTGCTGGGTCCAGTCGCTGACCCGGTACGCGCCGTGCAGCGCATGCGCCAGGTCCAGGCCAACGTCCAGCGCCTTGTCCATGTCATGCAGCTTCAGGCGCACGCCGGTGGCGCCATCGATGCGCAGCACGCGCTCGAGGTCGCTCATGTTGGCGTAGGCCACGCCGCGGTCGATCTCGTTGTAGCCGGCCTCGAAGATGCCGCTGACGGTGAAGCGCTTCAGCCGCGGCATCGCGCCCATCGGCGTGCCCTGCACTTCGGCCAGCGTCACCACCACGGTGTCGCCCACGTCCACGCCAAGCCAGATCGCCAGCTCACTGCCCAGCAGCAGGTTGTAGCTGCCCGGGGTCAGGCTGTCGTAGCTGCCGCGCTTGAGCTTCTTGTTGATCACCGAGACCGTCGGCTCCAGCGCCGGGTCGATGCCCTGCACGATCGCACCCTGTACGCGCGGGCCGCTCAGCATTGCCTGGATCTCGATGTACGGCGCGGCACCGGCCACGCGCGGGTCCTTCATCGCCAGGTCCACCGTACGCGGCCAGTCGGCCATCGGCGCGCCGTCGCTGGTGATGGTGGTATGCGCGGACATCTGCAGCAGGCGGTCGCGGATCTCCTTCTGGAAGCCGCTCATTACCGCCAGGGTGGTGATCAGCACGGTCACGCCCAGCGCGATGCCAAGAATGGACGCCATCGAGATGAAGGAGATGAAGCCGTTGCGGCGTTTGGCACGCAGATAGCGCAGGCCGATTGCGACAGGTATGGGTTTGAACATGCAGGTGCGCCGGACAATTCAGGCTATGGTGCCATTGCACGACGTGAACGGGAAATGCAGCGGTTGCCGACGGCCAGTCGCAGTTCACGTCGCTGCGCCGCCGGCAGGGTGTCGGGCCAGAACAACAGTGCATGCCGCCGCCAGCCTTGCCGCCAGCGCAGCTGGACCAGCGGGCCACGGAACCGTGCTGCAAACGCCTCGACCGGCCTGCCATCCACGGTCACGGCCGCATCGCCGGGCGGAATCAGCAGGCGCCGGCACGGCCGACGCACCTGCCAGCGGGCCTCGGCGACGCCCACCAGCACCGCCGCCGCCGCGACCATCTGCCAGCGCGGCCCCGGCAGATCGCTCAGCGCGAGCGCCCAGGGAACCAGGGCGACGAGCAGGACCTGCGCGCGGCACTGCCAGCGCGAGGGGCGCCATTCAAGCCGGCAGGGCGCGGATCCTGGCGATGAGAGCGGCCGGCTCGGCATGGGGGCATTCCTCGTAACCCATGAACCACCGCCACAGCCTATCGTCCTCGCATTCCAGCAGGAACAGGAAAACCTCGCGCTCTTCGGTCGGTGCACCGGCCCATTCGCGGTCCAGGTAACGCTCGAACAGCTGGTCCAGCTCACGCATGCCACGGCGGCAGCGCCAGCGCAGCTTTTTCAGCAGGGTTGCTTCATCCATCGGTGTGGCTCCTTGAATGGCAAAGCCTTGAAACGGCAAAGCCGAGCATCGCTCGGCTTTGCCTTTTTCGTTTGGCCGGGCAGAGCCCGGCTCTACGGTTCTGTCCAGCCGGGCAGAGCCCGGCTCTACGGATCTGCGGGCAGAGCCCGCCACGCGTCAGGCGCGGCGCGCCATCATCAGCTTCTTGATCTCGGCGATCGCCAGCGCCGGGTTCAGGCCCTTCGGGCAGGTCCGTGCACAGTTCATGATGGTGTGGCAGCGGTACAGCTTGAACGGATCTTCCAGATCGTCCAGACGCGCACCGGTGTCCTCATCGCGCGAGTCGACGATCCAGCGGTAGGCCTGCAGCAGGATCGCCGGGCCCAGGTAACGCTCGCCGTTCCACCAGTAGCTCGGGCAGCTGGTCGAGCAGCAGGCGCACAGGATGCACTCGTACAGGCCGTCGAGCTTCTTGCGGTCTTCCGGCGACTGCAGGCGCTCGCGATCCGGCGGCGGCGGGGTCTGGGTGCGGATCCACGGCTTGATCGACGCGTACTGCGCGTAGAAGTGGGTCAGGTCGGGCACCAGATCCTTGACCACGCTCATGTGCGGCAGCGGGTAGATCGGCACTTCGGCCTTGCCGCAGTCGGCGATGGCGCGGGTACAGGCCAGCGTGTTGGTGCCGTCGATGTTCATCGCGCACGAACCGCAGATGCCCTCGCGGCACGAACGACGGAAGGTCAGGGTCGGATCGATCTCGTTCTTGATCTTGATCAGCGCGTCCAGAACCATCGGGCCGCAGGCGTCCAGATCGATCTCGTAGGTGTCGGTACGCGGGTTGCTGTCGTCGTCGGGATTCCAGCGGTAGATCTTGAACGTACGGGTGTTCTTCGCGCCGCTCTTGGCGGGGAAGTGCTTGCCCTTTCCGATCTTGGAATTCTTGGGGAGGGAAAACTCGGCCATGGCTGTTCTCGTTGGCTCAGGCGGCTCGCGCTGCGATGCAGGCGCGGCTAGCACGGAAGATGAGGAAGTCGACACCGCCGGCCAGCGGCGCGCGCACCACCCCGCCCGTGCGGGCGGAGGAGGTGGCAGACACTGCGTGGCCGGAGGTCATGCCGAAGGTCTCTTAGTAGACGCGCGGCTTGGGCGGGACCACGTCCACGTCCTTGCTCAGCGTGTACATGTGGACCGGACGGTAGTCGAACTCGCACTTGCCGTTCTCGTCGACGTTGACCAGCGTGTGCTTCTGCCAGTTGACGTCGTCGCGGTCCGGATAATCCTCGTGCGCGTGCGCGCCGCGGCTTTCCTTGCGCTGTTCGGCCGAGTTGATCGTCGCCACCGCATTGAGCAGCAGGTTGTTCAGCTCGTAGGTTTCGATCAGGTCGGAGTTCCAGACCAGCGAACGGTCGGAGACTTTGACGTCCTGGAAGGAGTCGAAGATCTCGGCCATCTTGCTGCAGCCTTCCTGCAGGGTCTTGCTGGTACGGAACACCGCCGCGTCGTTCTGCATGGTGCGCTGCATGCGATCGCGGATGACCGAGGTCGGGGTGTCGCCATTGGCGTAGCGCAGCTTGTCCAGCAGGCCCAGCGCCTTGTCGCAGGCATCGGAAGCCAGGGTCTTGTGCGGCTGGCCCGGCTTGATGGTATCGGCGCAGCGGTTGGCTACCGCACGGCCGAACACCACCAGGTCCAGCAGCGAGTTCGAGCCCAGGCGGTTGGCGCCGTGGACCGACACGCAGGCCGCTTCGCCGATGGCGTACAGGCCCGGCACCACCGCATCGGGGTTGTCGCCGACCTTGCGCACGACTTCGCCGTGGTAGTTGGTCGGGATGCCACCCATGTTGTAGTGCACGGTCGGGATGACCGGGATCGGCTGCTTGTGCACGTCGACGCCGGCAAAGATGCGCGCGCTTTCGGCGATGCCCGGCAGCTTGTCGTCGATCACGCCCGGGCCGAGGTGGGTCAGGTCGAGCAGGATGTGGTCCTTGTGCTCGCCGACGCCGCGGCCTTCGCGGATTTCGATGGTCATCGAACGCGACACCACGTCGCGCGAGGCCAGATCCTTGTAGTGCGGTGCGTAGCGCTCCATGAAGCGCTCGCCGTTGCTGTTGCGCAGGATGCCGCCTTCGCCACGCACGCCTTCGGTGATCAGGCAGCCGGCGCCGTAGATGCCGGTCGGGTGGAACTGCACGAACTCCATGTCCTGCATCGGCAGGCCGGCGCGCATGACCAGACCGCCGCCGTCGCCGGTGCAGGTGTGGGCCGAGGTGGCGCTGAAGTAGGCGCGGCCGTAGCCGCCGGTGGCCAGCACCACGCCGTGGGCGCGGAACAGGTGCAGCGAGCCGTCGGCCATGTCCAGGGCGAGCACGCCGCGGCAGACGCCTTCCTCATCGAAGATCAGGTCGAGCGCGAAGTACTCGATCATGAAGCGCGCGTTGTGCGCCAGCGACTGCTGGTACAGCGTGTGCAGCATGGCGTGGCCGGTGCGGTCGGCCGCGGCGCAGGTGCGCTGCGCCGACGGGCCTTCGCCGTACTTGGTGGTCATGCCACCGAACGGGCGCTGGTAGATCTTGCCCTCTTCGGTACGGCTGAACGGCACGCCGTAGTGTTCCAGTTCGATGATGGCCGGAATCGCTTCGCGGCACATGTACTCGATGGCGTCCTGGTCGCCCAGCCAATCCGAGCCCTTGATGGTGTCGAAGAAGTGGTAGCGCCAGTCGTCCTCGCCCATGTTGCCCAGCGCGGCGGAAATACCGCCCTGCGCGGCCACGGTGTGCGAGCGGGTCGGGAAGACCTTGGTCAGGCAGACGGTCTGCAGGCCCTTGGCGGCAAGACCGAACGTGGCGCGCAGACCGGCACCGCCGGCGCCGACCACGACCATGTCGTACTTGTGTTCCGTAATCTTGTAAGCGGACATCTAATCTGGATTCCTGTCTTGGTGCCTGGACTCAGGCAACGCCGAGCGCAATGCGGGCGACCGCAAAAACACTGACGATCGCGCCGAGCACGGCGATGAACTTCACCGTGGTCTGCAGCGCCAGGGCCAGCAGCGAGTTGTGGATGTAGTCTTCCAGCACGACCTGCAGGCCGAGCTGGGCGTGCCAGAACATCGCGACCAGGAAGCCGACCAGCAGCACCGCATTCCACGGCTTGGACACTGCCTCGGTGGCGGTCACGTAATCGGCGCCGATCAGGCTCAGCACGAACACCAGGAACCAGATGGTCAGGCCGACCAGCGCGGTGGCGGTCAGGCGCTGCATCACGAAATGCTCGGTACCGGTCTTGGCAGCGCCAAGCCCACGCACGTTCTTCAGCGGGGTACGGAACTTGTTCATGCGGCGGCTCCGGCAAAGACATACGCCCAGACCAGCGCGGTGATCACCAGGCTGGCGAATACCGAGACCCAGCTGCTGCGCACGAAGGCGGGAATGGAGAAGCCGATCGCGAAGTCCTGCACGATGTGGCGGATGCCATTGCACAGGTGGTAGGCAAACGACCACGTCCATGCGAACAGGAAGAGCTTGCCGTACCAGCTGCCGGCATGGCCGGTGAAGCAGTTCCAGGATTCGGGGCCCATCATCAGGGCGAGCAGGCCGCCGGCGATGATCAGGGCTCCAACAGACAGAAAGATGCCGGTGGCTCGATGCAGGATCGAGGTGGCCATCTGAATCTGCCAGCGATACACCTGAAGGTGCGGGGAAAGGGGACGTTCTCTGGCGGCCATTCGCTGGGCTCGTTGTCTCGGCTGGGCGGCACAATGCCGCGTTGGCTCAATGCTGATCAGAAATCGATGCAGCGTCCGTTTTTCTCCCAGTCTCCATACCGCACCGGATCAAGTCCGCCGCGGCCGCCAATCTCCACGGGCACCGCGGGGGTCTCGGGAAGCGGCTGCTTCTGCTCGACCTGCGGGGCTGGGGAGTCGGATTCTGGAGTGGGGGTTGTTTGGCCTATCATGGGTGGTCTCGCAACGCACAAATTTTAGACCCCGTTCACGTGCCTGACAACCTGCCCCCTGCTTTCGTCGGATATCCGGCCCTCTCCGGTCACCAGCTGCTCAGCCTGGAAGGCCCCGATGCGGCCGCATTCGCACACGCCCAGTTCGCCAGCGACGTCACCGCCCTGCCCCTGCGGCACTGGCAGTGGAGTGCCTGGTTGAGCGCCAAAGGCCGCACCATTGCTGTGTTTCAGCTGATTCGCGTGGACGATGCGCGGGTACTGCTGGTGCTCGCCGATGGTGATGCCGATGCGATTGCGTCGCAGTTGCAGCGCTTCGTCTTCCGCCGGAAGGTGAAGGTGGCCGTGCGCACCGATCTGGGTGTGGCCGGCAGCTTCACTGCGCCGGAAGCCGCCGCTGGCGCCGCCATCGCGATGCTCGGCGAGACGCTGGAACTGGATGTCGGCAGCGACGCACTGCCGCGCACGCTGCGCATTGCGGCGCTGCACGACACGGTGCTGCCCGACGATCCCGCCTTCGCGCTGGCGTGGCGCCAGTCCGACCTGCGCTACGGGCTGCCACGCCTGGAGGCCGAGCAGCGCGAGCAATGGACGCCGCAGCAGTTGGGCCTGGATCGACTGAACGGGTACAGCGTCAAGAAAGGCTGCTATCCCGGCCAGGAAATCGTGGCGCGCACGCACTTCCTGGGGAAGGCCAAGCGCGCCCTGCAGCTGCTGCGGGTGGGTGCAGACATCGCCAGCGGCGCCCAGGTGCAGCAGAACGCCGCCGCGATCGGCACCGTGGCCAGCGTGGCCAGCGACCTGGCGCTGGCAGTGCTGCCGCTGGAGATCGCCAGCGATCCGCTGTCGATCGACGGCGTTGAGGCCGCCCCGCTGCCGCTGCTGGACGGCCTGGCGCGGTGAGTGCGTGGAGCCGGCCAGCGGCCGGCACTACACGATCCGGCAGCATCGGCACTATCCAATTTGGCGGCACTGGTAGTGCCGGCCGCTGGCCGGCAACCCCGTAATCCGTCCGGGGCCACCCGCCAACGCGGGGTGGCTGCGGACCGCTGGTCCGCACACCCTGCGCCTCACGCGTCGTGATTCAACCGCTTGCCGGTGGTGACCGCATCAATGCGTGGAGCCGGCCAGCGGCCGGCACTACCCGGTCCAGCGGCACCGCCATTACCCGATCCGGCCGGGATTCCACTGGTAGTGCCGGCCGCTGGCCGGCAACCCCGCAATCCGTCCAGGGCCACCCGCCAACGCGGGGCGGGTGCGGACCGCTGGTCCGCACACCCTGCACCTCACGCGTCGTGGTTCAACCGCTCGCCGGTGTCCGCATCGAAGAAATGCAGCCCCTTCGGCTGGATCGCCACGCGGATCGACTCGCCGACCTGCGGCAATGCCTGCGGTGCAACGCGCATCACCAGGGGCTGGCCGCCGCTGGTCATGTTCACGAAGATTTCGTTGCCCACCGGCTCGATGCCGTCGATGGTCGCCTCGAAGCCCGTCGCATCGCCGGCCACCGCCGGCTGCAGGTGCTCGGGGCGCACGCCCACGGCAATGGTCCTGCCGATCCAGGTCGGATCGACCGCGGCCTGGCCCAGCGGTGCGGTCAGCGCCGCCTCCTGCACCACCACGCCGCTGTCGCCGCGCTGCAGGGTGCCGCGCAGCACGTTCATCGCCGGGCTGCCAAGGAAGCCGGCCACGAACAGATTGGCCGGACGGTCGTAGAGCGCCATCGGCGTATCGATCTGCTGGATGATGCCGTCCTTGAGCACCACGATGCGCTGGCCCAGCGTCATCGCTTCCACCTGGTCGTGGGTGACGTAGATCATCGTCGTGCCCAGCTTGCGGTGCAGCTGCGCGATCTCGGTGCGCACGCTGTGGCGCAGCTTGGCGTCGAGGTTGGACAGCGGCTCGTCCAGCAGGAACACCGCCGGCTCGCGCACCAGCGCCCGCCCCAGCGCAACGCGCTGACGCTGGCCGCCGGACATCGCCTTGGGCAGCTTGTCGAGCATCTCGGTCAGGCCCAGGGTCTGCGCCGCCTCGTTGACCCGCTTGCTGATCGTGGCCTTGTCGTGGCCGCGCAGCTTCAGACCGAAGGCCAGGTTCTCGGCCACGGTCATGTGCGGATACAGCGCATAGCTCTGGAACACCATGGCGATATCGCGATCCTTGGGCGCCACATCGTTGACCACGCGGTCGCCGATGGTCAGCGTACCGCCGCTGATCTCTTCCAGACCCGCGACCATGCGCAGCAAGGTCGACTTGCCGCAGCCGGACGGCCCAACCAGCACCATCAGTTCGCCATCGGCCACCTCGAAGGTTGCGCCCTGCACGGCCACCTGACCGTTGTCATAGACCTTGCGAACCCCCTGCAACTGCACTTTTGCCATATCACCATTTCCAGTCCGCCCGGGCTCCGGGCTGTTATGCGGAACTGCCTTCGGCCCTCCCGATGGCAGGTCGATGGCGTGGTGCCGCATGACGGCGACCACTGCAATCGAATACAGTCTGCGCATTCTGCCATGTAAACGTTTTCACGTGGCACTATCCGATGGTCGGCAACGACGTCGGCGCCAGCGGGGCGGTTTCATCCCCTGCGCGCCGGGTCGTCAGGCCGTCACGCCAGGCCCGTCGGGTGGACGATGCCGCGACCGCTGCATGCGGTCAACGTACCCACCCGTACCCCCGAGAACATAGACGAGAAGCGATTGACAACGATGTCACCCGGATCTGAAACTCGAGCGATGCACGACACCCTCTTCCTGTTTGGCGCCACAGGCGATCTGGCCCAGCGTTATCTGTTCCCCTCGCTGCTGCGACTGCTCGGCGACGGCCTGCTCCCCGAGGACTTCAAGGTCCGTGCGCTGGCGCTGTCCCCGCACGACACCGAGGCCTTCCGCGAGATCCTGCGCCCGCGCCTGCAGCAGGCCATGCCGATGGCCAGCCAGGAGGACATCCAGTCGCTGCTGCAGCGCATCGACTACCGCTCGGTGGACCTGCGCGATCCGCAGTCGGTGGCCGAATCGGTGCGCGACCTGGTCGATCGCCGGTGCGTGAGCTACCTGGCGATCCCGCCGGGCCTGTACATCTCCACCTGCGAAGGCCTGGCCCTGGGCGGCGCGCTGGCGGCCCCGCACCGGTTGATGCTGGAGAAGCCGATCGGCAGCGACAGCGCCAGCGCCGAGGAGATCATCTCCACCATCGGCCAGTGGATCGACGAGGACCGCGTGTTCCGCCTGGACCACTACCTGGGCAAGGCGGCGGTGCAGAACCTGATCGCACTGCGCTTCGGCAACACGCTGCTGGAGGCGGTGTGGAACCGCAACTACATCGAGTCGGTGCACATCCTGGTCGCCGAGAGCGAAGGCGTGGACGGCCGCGACGCGTACTACGCCCGCTCCGGCGCGCTGCGCGACATGGTCCAGAGCCACATCCTGCAGCTGCTGTGCCTGGTGGCGATGGAGCCGCCGGCATCGCTGGAAGCCGACCGCATCCGCGACGAGAAGGTCAAGGTGCTGCGCTCCCTGCGCCCCCTGGATGCGAAGCACGCCGCTCGCGACAGCGTGCGCGGCCGCTACACGGCCGGCACCATCAACGGCCAGCCCGCGCAGGCCTACCAGCCGCCGGAAGGCAGCGATGTGGAAACCTTCGCCGGTGTCACCGCGCACATCGACAACTGGCGCTGGTCCGGCGTGCCGTTCCACCTGGTCACCGGCAAGCGCCTGGCCGAGCGCACCACCCGCGTGGTGGTCACGCTCAAGCCGGTCACGCACTGGCTGTTCGAGCGCCCGGACCGCGGCAATGCCACCCCCAACCGCATCACCTTCCAGCTGCAGCCGCAGGAAAACATCGAACTGGGCCTGATGAGCAGCCTGGCCGGCCCGGAATGGGGCGCGCTGGAACTGCATCCGCTGGAACTGGAGCTGTCGGTACCCACCGGGCTGCATCGTCGCATCGCCTACGAGCGTCTGTTCCTGGATGCCTTCAATGGCAACCACGCGCTGTTCGTGCGCGACGATGAAGTGCGCGCCGCCTGGGCCTGGATCGACAGTGTCAGCGACGCCTGGAAGGCGGCGGCACTGCCGCTGCAGCCCTACCCCGCCGGCCAGTGGGGCCCGGAAGAGGCGATTGGCTTCCTGCCCGCCGACGTGGACGCCGATGCCGGCAAGGATCGCGCATGACCGCGGCGTCGCAACCGGTGCTGGTCGCCGATATCGGTGGCACCAACGCGCGCTTCGCGCTGGCCGACACGGCGCAGGCCGCCCCGCTGCAGCAGGACAGCATCCGTGAGTTCGTAGTCGCCGATTTCCCGTCGCTGGGCGATGCGGCACGCCACTACCTGGACCAGATCGGCGCCGAGGCGCGCCGCGGCGTGTTCGCCGTGGCCGGTCGCGTGGATGGCGATGAGGCCCGCATCACCAACCATCCGTGGGTGATCTCGCGGGCGCGCACCGCGCACATGCTCGGCTTCGACGAGCTGCACCTGATCAACGACTTCGCCGCCCAGGCGATGGCGATCTCGCTGCTGCAGCCGCAGGACGTGGTCCAGGTCGGCGGCGCGGCATGGGTTCCGGGCAAGCCCGGCCAGCCGCGCAACTACGCGGTGATCGGCCCGGGCACCGGGCTGGGCGTGGGCGGGCTGATCCTGCGCCACGGCCGCTGCTATCCGCTGGAAACCGAGGGCGGCCATGTCAGCTTCCCGCCGGGCACGCCGGAAGAGATCCGCATCCTGGAAATCCTCTCCGAACAGTTCGGCCGCGTCTCCAACGAGCGGCTGATCTGCGGGCCGGGTCTGGTCAACATCCATCGCGCCGTCTGCGAGATGGCCGACATCGATCCGGGCCAGCTGCAACCGGTGGACGTCACCGCGCGCGCCCTGCACGGCGACCCGCAGGCAATGCGGACGGTGGATGTGTTCTGCGCGGTGTTCGGCGCCATCGCCGGCGACCTGGTGCTGATCCAGGGCGCCTGGGATGGCGTATTCCTGACCGGCGGGCTGGTGCCGAAGATGCTCGATTCATTGCAGCACTCCGGTTTCCGCCAGCGCTTCGAACACAAGGGACGCTTCTCCTCGATCATGGCCCGGGTGCCTTCGCTGGCGGTGATGCACCCTCACGCGGGCCTGCTCGGTGCCGCCGCCTATGCCGCAGACGCCGAGCGCGATCTGCAGGGAGCCGCCGCATGACCGCGCTGGACACGCAGGACCGTTTCACCTTGATCCGCCACGGCGATGCCGAGGCGTGGATCGAGGCTGTGGCCGCGGAGATGGCGCAGGTTCTCAACGACGAGATCACCGCGTTCGGCCGTGCACGCATGCTGCTCTCCGGCGGCACCACGCCGGCGCCGGTCTACCAGGCGCTGGCCGAGCTGGACGTGCACTGGGACCGTGTCGAGGTCAGCCTGGTCGATGAGCGCTGGTTGTCCCCGCAGGACCGCGACAGCAATGCCTGGCTGGTGCGCGAGAGCTTCCTCACCCGTGCCGAAGGCGCGCATTTCGATCCGCTGGTGCGGGTCGGCAAGCCGCTGGCCGAATGCGTGTACGCCGCCAACCTGCAGGCCCAGCACAGCCAACGGCCGTGCCTGAGCGTGCTGGGGATGGGCAACGACGGCCACACCGCCTCGCTGTTCCCCGGTTCCCGCGATCTGGCCCGCGCCGTGGAAAGCACCCTGCCCTATGCCGCGCTGGATGCCACCGGCTGCCCGGGCGCCAACCAGTGGCCGCTGCGCATCACCCTGACCCCGCACGGGCTCGGGCAGAGCCAGCAGCGCCTGCTGCTGCTGCGCGGCAAGCAGAAGCTGGACGTGCTGCGCCAGGCGCTGGACAGCAACAACCCGCACCTCTATCCCATCCTCAATGCGATCAACCTCGGCGGCGCCAAGCTGCGCGTGCACTGGTGCGACTGACCTCGCCCCGGTGGTATTCCGTTCGCCTTCTCATAGCCGGTAGCCAATGAGCCTGCATCCCAAACTCCATGCCATCACCGAGCGCATCGTCCAGCGCAGCGCCGCCTCGCGCGCCGCCTACCTGGCCGGCGTCGACGCCGCGCTGCGCGACGGCCCGTTCCGTTCGCGCCTGAGCTGCGGCAACCTCGCCCACGGCTTCGCGGCCTGCGGCCCCACCGACAAGAGCCGCCTGCGCGGCGGGGTGACGCCGAACCTGGGCATCATCACCGCCTACAACGACATGCTGTCGGCGCACCAGCCGTTCGAGCACTACCCGGAGATACTGCGCGAGACCGCCCGCGAACTCGGCGCCACCGCGCAGGTCGCCGGCGGCGTGCCGGCGATGTGCGATGGCGTCACCCAGGGCCGCGGCGGGATGGAACTGTCGCTGTTCTCGCGCGATGTGATCGCCCAGTCGACCGCGATCGGGCTGAGCCACGACATGTTCGATGCCACCGTCTACCTCGGTGTCTGCGACAAGATCGTGCCGGGTCTGCTGATCGGCGCGCTGGCCTTCGGCCACCTGCCGGCGATCTTCCTGCCGGCCGGGCCGATGACGCCGGGCATTCCGAACAAGCAGAAGGCCGAAGTCCGCGAGCGCTACGCCGCCGGCCAGGCGACCCGCGAGGAACTGCTGGAAGTGGAAGCAGCGTCCTATCACGGCGCCGGCACCTGCACGTTCTACGGTACGGCCAACTCCAACCAGACCCTGCTCGAAGCGATGGGCGTGCAGTTGCCGGGCGCGTCGTTCGTCAACCCGGATACGCCGCTGCGCGATGCGCTGACCCGCCATGCCGGCGCGCGCGCGCTGGAAATCAGTGCGCTGGGCGACGATTTCCGTCCGCTGGGCCGCCTGATCGACGAACGCGCGATCGTCAACGCCGTGGTGACGCTGATGGCGACCGGCGGCTCGACCAACCACACGATCCACTGGATCGCGGTGGCGCGTGCGGCCGGGATCGTGCTGACCTGGGACGACATGGACCAGCTGTCGCAGCTGATCCCGCTGTTGGCGCGGGTCTATCCGAACGGCGAGGCGGACGTGAACCGCTTCGCGGCGGCCGGCGGCACGGCATTCGTGTTCCGCGAGCTGATGGATGCGGGGCTGATGCACGCCGACCTGGAAACGGTGGCGGTCGGCGGGATGCGTCAATACGGGCAGGAGCCGGCGCTGCGCGACGGTGCACTGACCTGGATCGACGGCATCACTGAGAGCGCGGACACCGAGGTGGTGCGCGGCGTGGCCGATCCGTTCGAGGCACAGGGCGGTCTGCGCCTGCTGCGCGGCAACCTGGGGCGTTCGCTGATCAAGCTGTCGGCGGTGAAGCCGCAGTACCGCACGATCGAAGCGCCGGCGGTGGTGGTGGATGCGCCGCAGGTGCTGAACAAGCTGCACGCGGCCGGGATGCTGCCGCACGATTTCGTGGCGGTGGTGCGCTACCAGGGCCCGCGTGCGAACGGGATGCCGGAGCTGCACTCGCTGGCGCCGTTGCTGGGCCTGCTGCAGAACCAGGGCCGGCGCGTGGCGCTGGTCACCGACGGCCGCCTGTCGGGCGCGTCGGGCAAGTTCCCGGCCGCGATCCACATGACGCCGGAAGCCTCGCGCGGCGGTCCGCTGGCGCGGGTGCGCGAGGGCGACATCATCCGGATGGATGGCGAGGCGGGCACGCTGGAAGTGCTGGTCGATCCGGCCGAGTGGGCGGCGCGCACGCTGGCGCCGAACACGGCACCGGCGGCACACGATCTGGGCCGCAACCTGTTCGCGATGAACCGCCGTCTGGTGGGCCCGGCCGACCAGGGCGCGATTTCGATCTCGTGCGGGCCGGCTGCCGCCGACGGCGACATCTGGAACTACGACGCGGAGTACGAGCTGGGGCACGACGCCGAGGCAGCGCTTGCGCCGCATGAGGCCAAGGATGCCTGACGGTTTATCGTGTAGAGCGGCGGTGGGCTTCACTGCGGTGAGGCAACGGCGGGGGTCTCCTACGGGACACGCCGTGAATACGTCCATGTAGGCTCGTAGAAAACATCCCTGTTTTCTACGGTCCCTACGGAGACCCCCGCCGCTGCCTCACGACACAGTGCGGCGCTTTGTTGGCTGATTCGCGACCATTACGCGATTCACCAACCGCCTCACGACACAGTGCGGCGCCTTGTTGGCGTCGGCCAATTCGGTAGCGCCGGCCTCTGGCCGGCCTTTGGGGTCTCCGGCCAACACCTGGTCGACCCGATCAACAGGAAGACATTTTCATGAGCATTGCCGAACACCAGAAACGCGCTGAATCCCTCCTCCACGCCGCCGGCATCCTGCCCGTCGTCACCGTGCACACCCTGGACCAGGCACGCGCGGTCAGCGCGGCGCTGCTGGAAGGCGGCCTGCCTGCGATCGAGCTGACGCTGCGCACGCCGGTGGCGATGGAGGCGCTGGCGATGCTCAAGCGCGAGCTGCCGGACGTGGTGGTGGGTGCGGGCACGGTACTGACCGTGGAGCAGATGCAGCAGTCGATCGATGCCGGCGCGGATTTCCTGGTGACGCCGGGTACGCCGGCGCACATGGCCGATGCGCTTGCGGCGGCGCCGCTGCCGGTGGTGCCGGGTGCGGCCTCGCCGACCGAGATGCTGGCGCTGTATGCGCGTGGCTTCCGGGTGTGCAAGCTGTTCCCGGCCTCGGCGGTGGGCGGTCTGGCGATGATCAAGGGCCTGGCCGGTCCGATTCCGGACCTGAAGCTGTGCCCGACCGGCGGCATCACCGAGACCACGGCAGCCGAGTACCTGGAGCAGAAGAACGTGGTCTGCATCGGCGGTTCGTGGATGGTGCCGGGCAACTGGATCGACAACGGCGAATGGGACAAGGTGCGCGAGAGCGCGGCCCAGGCGGCGAAGATCGTGGCACGCGTCCGCGCGCATTGAGGCAACGGCAGCCGGGCATCGCCCGGCTGCCGGCAACACCGGCGCGGATTACATCGGTCGCGCCGGGTCCACCAGACCGTACTGGCTGGCCATGCGCGCCAAGGCGATGTTGTCGCTGATGCCCATCTTCTCGAACAGGCGCGCCTTGTGCGTGTTGACGGTCTTGGCACTCAGGCTGAGGCGCTTGGCGATGTCTTCCTGGCGCAGGCCCTGGGTGAGCAGCAGGGCGACTTCCAGTTCTCGCGGCGACAGCGCATCGAACGGCGAGTGGCTGCCTTCCACGTTGGACAGCGCCAGGTTCTGGGCGATGCTGCTGCCCAGGTAGCGGCGGCCCAGCGCGGCATCGCGCACGGCACGCAGCAGTTCCTGCGCATCGCAGGCCTTGCCGATGTAGCCGGACGCACCGGCTTCGAGCAGGCGCTTGGGCATCGGGCCGTCTTCCAGCACCGATACGATCACCACGCGGGTGCCGTGATCGCCACGGACCACGCGCTCGGTGACCTCCATGCCGCTGACGCCGGGCAGGTGCAGATCGCACAGCACGACATCGGGGCGCAACTGGCGGATTTCCGGCAGTGCGTCTTCGCCGGACTCGGCCTCGCCGACCACGTCGATGTCGGTCTCGTTGGAGAGGATCATCTTCATGCCGGTACGCACCAGCGCATGATCGTCCACCAGATACACTCGAATCGTCATGCACGTACCTCTTCAAACGCTGCTAACGGGGGCCAGCCTAACGGCGGGACAAGACGATCACAAGAATGAACATGCAGTGCATCGTCCGTTCTGGTGTCGACATCACATCCGGTTTTGAAAGCCCCTTCCCCTTGCCTTTCAAAGAAGGCAACCCTGGTTTATTACGCCTATCGGCGCCCTGTCGGCATCGACGCCTCCCCGCGTCACCGCACCTCTCCCCGGTGCGATACGTGCCGTGTCTGGATCAGCCGCGGTGCCGCCACGGGCGGCGGCGCCGGAACATCACCAGGAAACACCCTACCACCCAAACCACCGCGGCACACCACCCGGCCAGGATGTCGGAGGGGTAATGCACGCCCAGGTAGACCCGCGACACGCTCACCAGCAGGGCGAAGCCGCCGGCCAGGATCAGCACCGGCCAGCGCCAGCGGGTCGTCCAGGTCAGCAGGATCAGGGTGATGGCCAGCGTCATCGAGCCCATCGCGTGCCCGCTCGGGAAGCTGAACGTGCTTTCCGGGGCGATCGACTCCCACAGGCTGGGACGGTCGCGCTGGAAGAACTGCTTGCTGCCCAGGTTCAACAGCGCCGAGCCAACGAAGCAGATCGCCACGAAACTGGCTTCACGCCAGCGTCGCCACCACAGCAGCGCCGCCACGATGATCACATCGGCCGGGATCAGGAACCATTCGTAGCCCAGCTTTGACAGCAGCACGAAGAACCGGTCCAGCCCGGGCGACTGCAGGCCATGCATCTTCCACAGCAGCGGCGCGTCGAAATAGATCGATTCCAGTTCATGCACTTCGTCGGCCAGCGCGACGAAGCCGGCCAGCGGCAGCAGCACGCCCACGAACAGCAGCACGAAGCGCCACGCGTTGTGGCCCATCCACTGGCGGAATCCGGCTGCCGGCTCCGGTGCGGCCAGCACCGTGGGCTTATCCGACACGTCGGACATACTTCCGTTCGACGTATTCGTCGATCAACGTCACGAAGTCCTGGGCGATGTTGTCGCCACGCAGGGTCACCGTCTTTTCGCCATCCACGAACACCGGCGCGGCCGGCGTTTCACCGGTGCCCGGCAGCGAGATGCCGATGTTGGCATGGCGCGATTCGCCCGGCCCGTTGACGATGCAGCCCATCACCGCCAGGGTCATGTTCTCCGCCCCCGGGTGGCTCACCTTCCACTCCGGCATCTTGCCGCGCACGTGGTTCTGCACCACCTTGGCCAGTTCCTGGAAGAACTCGGAGGTGGTGCGGCCGCAGCCCGGGCAGGCCGTGACCAGCGGTGTGAAGGCACGCTGGCCGGTGGTCTGCAGCAGTTCCTGGGCCACGATCACCTCTGCGGTGCGCGACTGCCCCGGTTCCGGGGTGAGCGAAATGCGGATGGTGTCGCCGATGCCTTCCTGCAGCAGTACCGCCAGCGCCGCCGACGAGGCGACGATGCCCTTGCTGCCGATGCCGGCCTCGGTCAGGCCCAGGTGCAGGGCGAAGTCCGAGCGCTGGGCCAGGTCGCGGTAGACCGCGATCAGTTCCTGCACGCCACTGACCTTGGCCGAGAGCACGATGCGATCGCGCGGCAGGCCCAGTTCAACGGCGGTATGGGCCGAATCCAGCGCAGAACGGATCAAGGCCTCGCGCAGCACCCGGCCGGCATCCCACGGCTGCGCGCGCTGGCTGTTCTCGTCCATCAGGCGCGCGGCGAGCGACTGGTCCAGCGACCCCCAGTTGGCGCCGATGCGCACCGGCTTGTCGTAGCGGATCGCGAACTCGATCAACTGCGCGAACTGAGTGTCCTTTTTCTTGCCGAAGCCGACATTGCCCGGGTTGATCCGGTACTTGGCCAGCGCTTCGGCGCAGGCCGGCTCCTGGGTCAGCAGCTGATGCCCGTTGTAATGGAAATCGCCGATCAGGGGGACGTCGATCCCCATCATCCGCAGCTTCTCGACGATGCGCGGGATCGCCGCGGCCGATTCGGGGTTGTTGACCGTCAGCCGCACCATTTCCGACCCGGCCCGCCACAGCTCGGCCACCTGTTTGACGCTGGAGGCGACATCGGCAGTGTCGGTATTGGTCATCGACTGGACGACCACGGGCTGGCCACCGCCGACCACCACGCTGCCGATGCGGACGGCCTGGGTCTGGCGGCGGGCCCACACAGTGGTGTCGGAGGGTTGGGTCGGTCGGGTAACGGCGTCATGCATGCCGGCATTTTAGCGCGCCCAGCGTGCAGGTAGGTGCTGGCCGTTGCTCGGCACTCATTTTCAGCCGGGGTCGGCCGATGCGGCCGATTGTCGCAGGCAGCCCGCCCGCCGAACGCATACGATGGGCGGGCAATGACCGGTCCCGACGCCCCCTTTCTCCGAACGCTGTGCAGTCTGCGCTGGCTGGCCGTGGCCGGCCAGGCGGCCACGATCCTTGTCGCCACGTGGGTTCTGGGGCTGGAGCTGTCGCAGCGCCCGCTCTGGGCGGGCGTGGCGGCGCTGGCGCTGTTCAATCTATACGCGCAGTGGCGGGTGCATGACGCCGACACGGCGCCCCTCACCGCCTTCTGCCACATCCTGGTCGACGTCACCGTCCTGACCTGGATGGTGGGCTGGAGCGGCGGCATCGCCAATCCGTTCGGCTCGCTGTTCCTGATCCTGATCGCCCTGGCCGCGCTCGCCCTGCCGCTGCGCTGGACCCTGGCCGTGGCCGCCGCCTGCCTGATCGGCTATGCGGTCAGCGGCCTGTTCGGCGTGCCGCTGCCGGCCGGCTACTTCACCGCCATGCAGATGCACCAGTGGGGCGTGGTCTGCAACTTCCTGCTGTCGGCCACGGTGGTGCTGGTGTTCGCCACCCGGCTGGCCATCGCCCTGCGCCATCGCGAGCACGAACTGGCGCTGCTGCGCGAGCGCTTCGTGCGCAACGAAGGCATCGTCGCGCTGGCCACGCATGCCGCCTCGGTGGCGCATGAACTCAACACGCCGCTGGCGACCATGACCCTGCTCGCCGACGACATCGCCGACCAGACCGACAGCAGCGAGGTCCGCGACGACGTGGAGACCCTGCGCGAACTGCTGGTGCAATGCCGCGAGCGCGTGCTGGCGCTGGCCCGGCCGGCGGCGGGCGAAAGCTCCGGCCGCGACCGGGTGACCCTGCCGCAGGTGCTGGAACAGTGGCGGCTGGTACGCCCGACCATCGCGCTCAAGCGCAATGACGACGCCCCGCTCGACCTGCCGCTGGACCCCGGCATCGGCCATCTGCTGATGGTGCTGCTCAACAATGCCGCCGACGCCGGCGAGAAGGCCGAGCGCCCGCAGGTGGACCTCACGCTGCGCATCCAGGGCGAGGACCTGATCGGCGAAGTCCGCGATTACGGCCACGGCTTCGATGCGCGCCAGGCAGTACTGCCCGGCACGCTGTTCAACAGCGGCAAGACCGAGGGCATGGGCGTTGGCCTGGCCCTGTCGCATGCCACCATCGAACGACTGGAAGGCGAACTGTGGATGCGTCCGGCCCACGGTGCCGGCACCCGCGTCGGCTTCCGCCTGCCCCTGTCCCCCCGGGAGACCTCCACATGACCCCCTACACACCGGTACCCGGCACCGCGCCGGCCATCCACGGCCTGCTGGTCGACGACGACGAACTGTACCTGCGCACGCTGCAGCGCAGCCTGGCGCGCAAGGGCCTGGAAACCGTCACCGCCAGCGACATCGCGTCTGCCCTGCTGCTGGCGCGCCAGCAGCCGCCGGCCTTTGCGCTGATCGACCTCAAGCTCGGCGCCGAATCCGGCCTGGCGCTGATCCAGCCATTGCGCGCGCTGCGCGAGGACATGCGCATCCTGCTGGTCACCGGCTACGCCAGCATCGCCACCGCGGTGGAAGCGATCAAACTCGGCGCCGACGACTACCTGCCGAAGCCGGCCACGGTGCCGATGATCCTGCGTGCACTCGGCGAAGAAGACGACGGCCCGGCCGATGACGGCGACCTGGAACCGCCGGATGCGATGACGCCGATCAGCCGCCTGCAGTGGGAGCACATCCAGCAGGCCATGCACGAAACCGGCGGCAACGTCTCCGCCGCCGCCCGCCTGCTCGGCATGCACCGGCGCTCGCTGCAGCGCAAGCTCGCCAAGCGCCCCAGCCCCGAACGCGACCCCAGCCGGTAGAGCCGACCGTTGGTCGGCTGCCTTTCGCGACGGGCATCAACACCAGGCGCAGTTCGGTAGAGCCGACCGTTGGTCGGCTGCTCTTCGCATCGAACATCAACAACAGGCGCAGATCGGTAGAGCCGACCGTTGGTCGGCTGCCCTTCGCGACGAACATCAACATCCCGCGCTGCGCGCGATAGCCGACCAACGGTCGGCTCTACCGGGGAGCCGATCACCGTCCCGCGCTACGCGCGATAGCCGACCAGCGGTCGGCTCTACCCGGGGGCCGATCACCATCCCGCGCTGCGCGCGGTAGCCGACCAGCGGTCGGCTCTACCGGTTGGGGTGCTATCAGGCCTTCAGGCGGGCCAGCAGCTCCAGCGTCACCGGGTCGGTGATGGCTGCGGCTTCGCCCTGCAGCGCCGGCAACAGCTGGCTGGCCAGCTGCTTGCCCAGCTCCACGCCGAACTGGTCGAAGGCGTTGATGTTCCAGATCAGCGACTGCACGTACACGGCGTGTTCGTACATCGCGATCAGGGCGCCCAGCGACTGCGGGGTGAGCGCATCGAGCAGGATCATCGTGCTCGGGCGGCCACCGGGGTAATCGCGGTGCGGGTCGTCGCTGCCCTGGCCATTGGCCAGCGCCTCGGTCTGCGCCAGCAGGTTGGCCATCAGCGCCTGGTGGTTGACCACGTAAGGATCATCGTTGTGCACGCAGCCGATGAAGTCGGCCGGGATCACGCTGGTGCCCTGGTGCAGCGCCTGGAAGAAGCTGTGCTGCACATCGGTGCCCGCCCCGCCCCACCACACCGGCACGGTGTCGGTGGTGACCGGGCTGCCGTCGAGCTGCACGCGCTTGCCCAGGCTTTCCATCACCAGCTGCTGCAGGTAGGCCGGCAGCAGCGCAAGCCGCTGGTCGTACGTCATCACCGCATGGGTGGCATGACCGAGCAGGTTGCGGTTCCAGATGTCGGTCAGCGCATGCAGTACCGGCAGGTTCTGGTCCAAGGGGGCGCTCAGTGCATGCGCGTCCATCTGCGCCGCGCCGTCGAGCAGCTGCTCGAAGCCCTTGAAGCCGATCGCCAGTGCGATCGGGAAACCGACCGCGGACCACAGCGAATAACGACCGCCCACCCAGTCCCACATCGGCAGCACGCGGCCGGCAGCGATCGAGAACGCCTTGGCGGCGCGCTCGGGATTGGCGCTGACCGCGTACAGACGGTCGCTGCCACCCAGCCAGTCGTGCAGGATCTGCCCGTTGAGCAGGGTTTCCTGGGTGCCGAAGGTCTTGGAGATCAGGATGCCGGCGGTGGTCGCCGGATCCAGCGTGGCCAGCGTGCGCTGCATGGCAGCGCCGTCCACGTTCGATACGAAATGCACGCGGAAGCGCGCCCCGGTCACCGGGCGCAGCGCATCGGCCACCAGGCGCGGGCCCAGGTCGGATCCGCCGATGCCGACGCTGACGATGTCGGTGACGTTGGTCTGTTCCAATGCGGCGATCAGCTCGCCCATCTGCGCGCGCACCTGGGCGGCGGTGGCAAACGCCTCGCCGGCCACCGGTGCACCGCTGAGATCGCCACGCAGCGCGGTATGCAGCGCCGCGCGGCCTTCGGTCACATTGACCGTTTCACCGCGGAACAGGCGCTGCAGGCCACCGGCGACGTCGCGCCCGGCAGCCAGCTGCAGCAATGCATCCAACGCCGCGCGGTCGTATTTCTGCCGCGCGAAATTGACGTACAACGGACCGACCCGCAGCCCCAACGTTCGTGCCCGCTCCGGTTCGGCGGCAAGCAGCGACGGGATGCTGGCGCCGCGCAGGCGCTGGGCATGGGAATGAAGCGGGTCGAATCCGTTGTGCTGTGTCATGCGGCCTGGGTCGGGATCGTGTCGTTGGTGTGGGAGATCTGGTTCTTGCCGTCCACATATACCAACTTCGGCTTGAAGCTGTCAGCTTCTTCTTCGCTCATGCTGGCGAAGGCGGCAATGATGATGATGTCGCCGACCTGCACGTGACGCGCGGCGCCACCGTTGAGCGAGACCACGCCGCTGCCGGCTTCGGCACGGATGGCATAGGTGGAGAAACGCGCACCGTTGGTGACGTCCCAGATATGCACCTGTTCGAACTCACGGATGCCGGTGGCCTGCAGCAGGTTGTCATCGATGGCGATGGAACCTTCGTAGTTCAGCTCGGAGTGGGTGACGGTGGCGCGGTGGATCTTGGTCTTGAGCAGGGAGAGGTGCATGGCACGCGACAACGGTAAAGGAAAGGGAAATTCTAGCACCCGGCCGCCGGCCAGCAGGGGCTGCCCCCTGCCCGCTGCCGGCGGTTCAGGCAAATGACGGCAGCGGGTGGCGCCGGCCAGCGGCCGGCACCACGGCTCAGAACTCCAGGTTGTCGATCAACCGGGTGGTGCCGATGCGGGCGGCGATCAGGGCCACGCGCGTACCGTCGTTGGCGTCGGCCGGCTCGGACAGGTCCGGCAGGCGCACCACGGCGTAGTCCACCTGGAAGCCGGCGGCCTGCAGCGCGGCAGTCGCCTCCGCTTCGATCAGGCTGCGGGTCTTGCCGGCGATGAAGCCTTCGCGCATCGCCAGCAGCACCTGGTGGATGGTGGTCGAGACCTGGCGATGCTCGCCATTGAGGTACTGGTTGCGCGAGCTCATGGCCAGCCCGTCGGTCTCGCGCACGATGTCGCCGCCGACGATCTGGATCGGGAAGGCCAGGTCTTCCACCATCTGGCGGATCACCGCCAGCTGCTGGTAGTCCTTCTTGCCGAACGCAGCCACGTCCGGCTGGACCTGGTTGAACAGCCGCGAGACCACGGTGCAGACGCCGTCGAAGTGACCCGGGCGGTGCGCGCCTTCCAGCAGACCGCTGATGCCCGGCACGTTGACGCTGGCCGCCAGCGCTACGCCAAACGGATACATCGATTCGACCGTGGGCAGCCACAGCACGTCGCAGCCGGCCTGCTCCAGGCCCGACGTATCGGCCTCGGGCGTGCGCGGGTAGCGGGTGAAGTCCTCGTTCGGACCGAACTGGGTCGGGTTGACGAAGACGCTGGAGACCACGCGGTCGGCATACTGCCGCGCCAGGGTCACCAGCGAGTAGTGGCCGGCATGCAGG
Source organism: Stenotrophomonas sp. LGBM10 (assembly GCF_046736075.1). Classification (GTDB taxonomy): domain Bacteria; phylum Pseudomonadota; class Gammaproteobacteria; order Xanthomonadales; family Xanthomonadaceae; genus Stenotrophomonas. The sequence continues at coordinate 3,968,311 of NZ_CP177163.1, read as the reverse complement.
TTGCCCATCGTGGGCACCAGCGCGACGCGCAGGCCTTCACGCTTCCAGCCGCTGACGACGGCGCGCAGACGGGACAGTTCGGTAACGGTGTCGATCATGAGGCGTAGGCGTGTTCTGCGTCGGGGAAGGAGCCGTCGCGCACGGCGTCGGCAAAGGCGCGGACGGCACCGGCGATGGAACCGCCCTCGGCAAGGAAATCCTTGACGAACTTGGGACGGCGATGGCCGCTGTCCAGGCCGAGGAAGTCATGCAGCACCAGCACCTGACCGTCGCACTCCGGGCCGGCACCGATGCCGATGGTCGGCACCGCCACGGCGGCGGTGACCGCAGCGGCCACCGGCGTCGGCAGGCACTCCAGCACCATGATGCTGGCGCCCGCCTCGACCACGGCCTTGGCATCCTCGACCAGCTGGCGGGCGGCATCGCCACGCCCCTGCACGCGGTAACCGCCCAGGCGCAGCACCGACTGCGGGGTCAGCCCCAGGTGCGAGCAGACCGGAATCTCACGCTCGACCAGATAACGGATGACATCCAGCTTGAAGCCGGCGCCCTCGATCTTGACCATCTCCGCACCGGCCTGCAGCAGGCGCACCGAAGCCTCGAAGGCACGCTCCGGGCTGGCGTCGGCGCCGAACGGCAGGTCGGCGATCACCAGCGCGCGCTGTACCACCCGGGCCACGGCACGGGTGTGGTAGACCATGTCATCGGTGGTGACCGGCAGGGTCGAATCGTGCCCCTGCACCACCATGCCCAGCGAATCGCCGATCAGGATCAGGTCGACCCCGTTGGCATCGAAACTGCGCGCGAAGCCAGCATCGTAAGCGGTCAACATCACCAGCTTCTGCCCGTTGCGCTTGGCCTCCGCCAGTGCGGGGACGGTCCAGGGCTTGCTGTCTGCGTGGGTACTCATGAGCTGATAACCGGTGGCGATAAGGCCGGCATTATCCTCCTATTGGAGCGATCCCGCAGGCCTCCACCTGCATTGCAGCATTCCGCACGCGGCCATGCCCGGGAATCAGCGCCTCGCCGGCGATTTCGGCCAGCGGCAACAGCGCGAACGCGCGCTGGTGCAGGTAGGGATGCGGCACCTTCAGCTGCGGCAGGTCGATGACCTCCTCGCCGTAGAGCAGCACATCCAGATCGAGCGTGCGCGGCCCCCAGTGCAGACCCGGCTCGCGGACCCGGCCGAAGTCGCGCTCGATGGCCAGCAGCGCATCCAGCAGCACCGGCGCTGCCAGCGCGGTGTCCAGCACCGCGGCGGCGTTGACGAACGGCGGCTGGTCCCGGTTGCCCCAGGCCGGCGTGCTGTACAGCTGCGAGCGCGCCCGCAGCGTGGTGTGCGGCAGCGCCGCCAGCGCCTGGAACGCATCGCGCAGGGTCTGCGCGGCGTCCCCCAGGTTGGCGCCCAACCCGATACAGGCCAGGGTCACGGCTTACTCGCTGGCGGCAGGACCGCCGGCGGGCCGGCGACGACGGCGGCGGCGCTTGCGCGGCGCGCCCTCTTCCCCGTCCAGCTCGGCATCGGCATGGGCTGCGTCCAGCGTGGATTCCAGCTCGTTGCCGGACTGCTGCTGGGCCTCGCGCCAGAACTCCACGTCGGCCTGGTGCTCGCTGGAGGCGACCTGGCGCAGGACCAGGAAGTCGTATGCGGCGCGGAAGCGCGGGTGGGTCAAGGTGCGGAACACGCGCTTGCGCTGGCGCGAACTGAAGCGCCCCTGCAGCAGCCAGATCTCCTGCATCGGCAGCGAGAACCGGCGCGGCAGCGCGATCGTGGTGAGCTGGTGCAGGGTCACGCGGTCGGCGGCGCGACGCTGCGCCTCTTCCAACGCCACACCCTGCTTCTGCAGCGTTGCCAGGGCGCGGCAGAACGCCGGCCACAGCAGCAGCGCGAACAGGAACGACGGCGACACCGGCTCATCGTTGGCCACGCGCAGATCGGTGTTGTGCAGGCCTTCGATGACCATCCGGCGCAACGCGCCGCTGCGGTTGCTGCGCAGCGCGGCCGCACTCTCCGGGAACATCACCTGTAGCAGGCCATAGCGTTCCAGCCCTTCGAAGCTGGCCACGCCGTGCCCGGACAGGAACAGCTTCAGCACTTCCTCGAACAGGCGTGCCGGCGCGGCTTCGGACAGCAGGTTGGCCAGGCGCGGCAGCGGCTCGGCCGTGGCGTCCTCGATCTGGAACCCGAGCTTGGCCGCCAGCCGCACCGCGCGCAGCATGCGCACCGGATCTTCGCGGTAGCGCTGCTCGGGATCGCCGATCAGCTTCATCAGGCGTGCCTGCACGTCCTCGAAGCCGCCGGTGTAGTCGCGCACCGAGAAGTCCTCGATGGCGTAATACAGGGCGTTGCAGGTGAAGTCGCGGCGAACGGCATCGTCTTCGATGCTGCCGTACACGTTGTCGCGTACCAGCATGCCGTTTTCCATCTCGCGGTCGCCGCTGCCGTCATCGATGTTGGCGCGGAAGGTGGCCACTTCGATGATCTCGCGGCCGAACACCACGTGCGCCAGGCGGAAGCGGCGGCCGATCAGCCGGCAGTTGCGGAACAACTGCTTGACCTGCTCGGGCGTGGCGTCGGTGGCGACGTCGAAATCCTTGGGGTTTCCGTTCACCAGCAGGTCGCGCACGGCACCACCGACCAGGTAGGCGCCGAACCCGGAATCGCGCAGCCGGTACAGGACGCGCAGGGCGTTGGGGCTGATGTCCTTGCGGGAGATGTTGTGCTGGTCGCGCGGGATCACGCGCAGGCTGAACGGTGATGTAGCAGAGGAATTGATGTTGGCGCTTCCGGTTGAAGTTTCGGGATTGCCCAATGGCATCTAGGTCAATATACTAGCGCGCTGCGCAGTTCGCGACAAAGCCTGCTCCCTTCGTCTAGAGGTTAGGACGTGGCCCTCTCAAGGCTAAAACAGGGGTTCGAGTCCCCTAGGGAGCACCAGTCGTCGCGCAGAAAAGCCAAAAACCCCGCTCCGGCGGGGTTTTTGCGTTGGGCCGCCGGCCGCCGCCCTCCCCCGCGCCAGCCAGGCCGCACGAGGCGGCCCGGCATATTCAGCCGTCTCCTCATCCCTCCATCTGCTCCAGTTCCTTGCCCTTGGTCTCTTTGACGTAGCGCAGCACGAAGAAGATCGAGACCACCGCTGCGGCGGTATAGATGCCGTAGGCGCCGGCCAGGCCGATGCCCGCCAGCAGCATCGGGAAGGTCACGGTGATGGCGAAGTTCGAGGTCCACTGCGCCGCGCCGGCCACGGCCAGGCCCGAGCCGCGGATCTGGTTGGGGAACATCTCGCCCAGCATCACCCACATCACCGGGCCCCAGGACATGTTGAAGAACACCACGTAGGCGTTGGCCGCCACCAGGGCCAGCCTGCCCATTGCATCGGACAGCTGCAGCCTGCCGTCCACCAGCGTCCCGCTCGAGAAGGCCACCACCATCAGCGCCAGCGACACGGCCATGCCCACCGAGCCGATCCACAGCAGCGGGCGGCGGCCGATACGGTCGATCAGCAGCACGGTGAGCAGGCAGGCGCCGATGCTGAGCGCGCCGGACAGCACGTTGATCAGCAGTGCGTCGTTCTCCGAGAAGCCGACCGCCTGCCACAGCACCGCGCCGTAATAGAAGACCACATTGATGCCGACCAGCTGCTGGAACACCGCCAGGCCGATGCCGACCCAGACAATCGGGCGCAGCCGGCCGGTGGCCCTGCTCATCAGGTCGGAGAAGCGCGGGCGGTGCTGGTCCTGGGCCAGCGATCCCTCGATCTCGGCGATCTTGAGCTGCGCCTCCTGTGCCCCGTAGAGCCGGGTGAGCACCGCCAGCGCCGCCTCCCGGCGCCCCTTGACCACCAGGAACCGCGGGCTCTCGGGGATCACCATCAGCAAGGCCAGGAACAGCACCGAGGGCAGCGCCTGCATCCAGAACATCCAGCGCCAGGCCGCCTGGCCCAGCCACAGCGCCTCGGTGGACGCGCCGGCCGCACGCGCCAGCAGGTAGTTGCTCAGGAACGCACAGAACAGGCCGCTGATGATGGCGATCTGCTGCACCGTGGCCAGCCGGCCCCGGTACCGCGCCGAGGCCACCTCGGCGATGTAGGCCGGCGACATCACACTGGCCGCGCCCACCGCCACGCCGCCCACCACCCGCGCGATGATGAACACCAGCGAGCTGTGTGCCGCGCCGGCGCCCAATGCCGAGAACAGGAACATCACCGCCGCGATGATCAGTACCCCGCGGCGGCCCAGGCGGTCGCCGAGGCGCCCGGCGAAGAACGCGCCGATCGCGCAGCCCACCAGCATCGAGGCCACCTCGAAGCCGATCCCGGCCTCGCTGGAGTGGAAGGTCTGTTTGAGGCCGTCGACGGTGCCGTTGATCACGCCACTGTCGAAGCCGAACAGGAAGCCGCCGATGGTGGCCACGCAGCTGATCAGGACGATGAAGGCGGTGTTCTCCCCGCGCATGGCGAGGCTGGCTGACGCAGTGGACATGGGCGCATCCGCAAGGAAGAGGAAGGAAGTGGATCCGCTGTCCACCGGCAGCCATCATCTTGGCCGGGGCGCCGTCGGCGGCGCAATCGTGCACCGCCGCATGCCGCCAGCGCAGGCTGGGCCTGCCCGCAATGGCAGAATGCAGGGCCCCTGCCTACGCCCCCGAGCCGATGACGGATACCCCTCCCCGCCACGCCCGCACCCCCACCCTGCTGGTCGACAGCCGCTGCACCCACGGCGAAGGTGCGCTGTGGTCGCCCCGCCGCCAGTGCCTGTTCTGGGTGGACATCAGCGAACGACGCCTGTGGCAGTACCACCCCGGGACCGGCACCCATCGGCATTGGGCACTGCCGGACCGCCCCGGCTGCCTGGCCGAAGGCGAGGATGGCCAGCTGCTGCTGGTCCTGGCCGGTTCCCTGCAGCGGATGGACCTGGATACCGCCAACGGCGAGCCCACCCTGCACTGGCTGGCCGACGTGCAGCCCGACGTGGCCAGCACCCGCAGCAACGACGGCCGCACCGACCGCGCCGGGAACCTGGTGTTCGGCACCATGAATGAAGACCCTGCGCGGGCGCCGCTGGGCCGGTTCTACCAGTACAGCGCGCGCCACGGCCTGCGCGACCTCGGCCTGCCCGGCGTGGTGATTCCCAACGCGATATGCTTCAGCCCCGACGGCGGCACGCTGTACTACTGCGATTCGGTGCGACCGGAGCTGTGGTGCTGCGACTACGACGCCGAACAGGCCCGCTGCGACCGCCCGCGCCGCTTCGCAGCGCTGGAATCGGCGGACTGGGAACCCGACGGCGCCGTCATCGATGCCGAAGGCGGGCTCTGGAACGCGCAGTGGCGCGCGTCGCGGGTGGTGCGCTATGGCGCCGATGGCCGCATCGACCGGATCGTGCCGATGCCGGTGAAGAACCCGACCTGCGTGGCCTTGGGTGGCCCCGACCTGACCCGGCTGATGGTCACCAGCTCGCGCCTGGACCACAGCGCCGAGGCGCTCGCCGCCGCCCCGCACGCCGGCAGCGTGTTCGCCGTGGACACCGGCATCGCCGGGCTGCCCGACACCCCGTTCCGCTGGTGAAGGGCACCGTCGGCGCAGGCGGTTGCACGACCAAGTGAGATCGATTCCCGCGCCAGCGCCCAACCTGTTCTAGAATTGTCCGGCTTACTGTCGGATTCAGATCCAGCCATGCCTTTTGTCGTCACCGAAAACTGCATCAAGTGCAAACACACCGATTGCGTGGAAGTGTGCCCCGTGGATTGCTTCCATGAGGGTCCGAACTTCCTGGTGATCGATCCGGACGAGTGCATCGACTGCACCCTGTGCGAGCCGGAATGCCCGGTCAATGCGATCTTCCCCGAAGACGACGTGCCCGCCGGGCAGGAAGTGTTCGTGGGCCTCAACGCCGAACTGGCCAAAGCCTGGCCGGTGCTGACCGTGCGCAAGGATCCGCCCGCCGATGCCGGCGAGTGGGACGGCAAACCGGACAAGCTCCAGTACCTGGAGCGTTAACGCAGAAAAGGCGCCAGCGGCGCCTTTTTTGTGTCCACCAGAACCAGGTGCAGCCGGGCATGGCCCGGCTCCACCTGCCGGCACCTTACGGCGCCAGCTTGGCCTTCAGCTCGCCCAGCAGCTTGACCGGGGCAGCGCCGGTGGCCGGCAGGCCACGCGGGTCCACCGCCGAGATGTAGGCGCCGGCTTCCACGGTCACCACGCGCACCAGGAAGTCGCTGCCTTCGTAGGCCACGTCATAGGAACCCAGCAGCTGGGCCTTGCTGGCGATCTTCACGCCGTCAACGGACTCCAGTGCGGTACCCACCTTGGCGAACACGTCTTCCTTGCTGCCCGGCACGGTGAAGCCGGCGGTGTTGGCCGGTGCCTGGGTGACCGCGGCCGGCGCCGGCTTGGCCGCCTGCGATGCCAATGCCGGCAGCTGCGCGCCGCCGCTGGTGCTGGGCACGGTCAGATCCGGCGGGATTTCCAGCGGACGCACTTCCGGGGCCAGCGCGTAGTCGCCCTTGGCGCCGCGCTTGAAGCAGCCGGTGGTACCCACGAGGGTGGCGGTGGCCAGGATCGCGAAGGACAGCACGCGGATGGCGGAAACGGATTGACGCATATGAATCTCCTGGGTCAGGCCACTGTCGATCAGTGGCTGGATAGTGCTTCGAGCGCACCGATGTCGGTGGCCAGATGTCCGGCGGCGGCATGGTGGGCTTCGGACAAAGGCAGCAGGGGCAGACGCAGTCCGTCGCCGATGCCGATCCGGCGCAGCAGGTCCTTCACCGGGATCGGATTGGATTCCACACCGCAGAATTCATGGAACGGCTCCAGTCGTGCATCCCACGACTCGGTCGCCTCGCGCTCACCGGCGGCGGCGAGGTCGCACATGCGGCGATACGCGCCGGGCAGCACGTTGGAACCCACCGAAATCAGGCCATCGACGCCGGACAGGATCGAACGCGCGGCGGTGCCGTCATCGCCGCTGAGGATGGCGAAATCGGGCGAACGCAGCGCCAGCAGCGCGTTGACGCGGCCGGTGTCGCCCACCGCTTCCTTGATGCCGACGATGTTCGGGTGGCGGGCCAGCTCGGCCACGGTCTCCGGCAGCATGTCGCAACCGGTCCGCCCCGGCACGTTGTAAAGGATCACCGGCAATCCGCCCTGGTCGGCCACGGCACGGTAGTGCGCGATCAGGCCGGCCTGGGTGGGGCGCACGTAAGGCGGCGTCACCACCAGCGCATGGGTGGCGCCATTGGCGGCGGCACGCCGGGTCTGCTCGATGGTTTTGGCGGTTCCCGACAGCCCGGTCCCGGCCAGCACCGGGATGCGGCCGCCGACCGCCTTGACCGCGCTGCGCAGCAGCAGGTCGTACTCGTCGTCGGACAGGGTGGCCGCTTCGCCGGTCGAACCGGCCACGACCACGCCGTGGACACCACCCTCAAGTTGCAGATGCAGCAGGCGCTGCCAACCGTCGGGATCCAATGCGCCGTCAGCCTGGAAAGGCGTCGCCAGCGCGGTGATGAGACCGGAAAGGGACAAGGAAACGATGCTCTGAAGAGAGGGGGAGGCGGACCGGGCTAAACGCCGGCCGGATGTACTTTGCATGTTACTTGCGGGTCGAAAGCGCGGGCAAGTATGCTGGACCCAGGTGAACGGGCCGTCGCCGGTACCGTTCAGACTCACCCTGCATTACCGGAACCACCTTGACCGACACCACGCCGCGGCCTGCGCCGACCGAAAACCATCTCCTGATCAACGCCTATACGACGCATCCGGAGTCCCCCCTGCTGCCCGTGACCCGGCGGATCTCCGATAGTGGCTGCAACCTGGTCGATGCGCGCCTGGCCACCGTGGGCCGCGATGTCTCGGTCACCGCCCTGGCCACCGGCTCGTGGGACTCGGTCGCCAAGCTCGAGGCGATGCTCACCCGCCTGGAGCGCGAGGAGGGCCTGAAGCTGGTCTGGTACCGCACCGGTGCCAAGCAGGCGCAGTCCAACCTGCTGCCCTACATCGTGGAAGTGATCGCCGCCGACAAGCCCGGCATCCTGTTCCAGCTGGCCGATTTCTTCGACCGCCAGGGCATCACCATCGAGAACCTGCAGAGCACGCGTTACCGTGCCATGCAGACCGGTGCGGAAATGTTCTCCGCGCAGGTCACCATCGGCGTGCCCGCCAACATGCACATCGCCGCCCTGCGCGACGATTTCCTCGAGTTCTGCGACCACCTCAATCTGGACGCGATCATGGACCCGATGAAGTTCTGACGACTTCGCGCGTTCGTCACGAGCGCGCGGTGTTTCATGCAGTTGTAGTAGACGTACCCCAGGATCCGGAAAGGACCTCATGAACGACGGCGACACCCTGGACAGCACCACCCTCGCGCTTCCGCTGGCACTGTCCGGCGGCGAACACACCACCCTCGGCGCACTCGCCGGCCAGTGGCTGGTGTTGTACTTCTACCCCAAGGACAGCACCCCGGGCTGCACCACCGAAGGCATCGACTTCAACGCCCTGCTGCCGGACTTCACGCACCTCGACGCACGCGTGTTCGGCATCTCCCGCGACTCGGTCAAATCCCACGACAACTTCTGCGCCAGGCAGGGCTTCGCGTTCCCGCTGATCAGCGATGCCGACGAAGCACTGTGCACCGCGTTCGACGTGATCAAGCTGAAGAACATGTACGGCAAGCAGGTGCGTGGCATCGAACGCAGCACCTTCCTCATTTCACCCGACAGTCGTATCGTGCAGTCGTGGCGCAAGGTGAAAGTCGCCGGCCACGCCGCATCCGTCCTTGAAGCCCTGAAGGCCGCGAAAACCCAGTGACCAACCCGGCACCCCCCAATGGCCATCACCCTGCCCCGCAGGCCGTGATGGCTTGTCCCTGTTCTGCCACCAGGAAATGACGATGACCCGAGGCAAGCGCATCTACGTACTGGATACCAACGTGCTCATGCACGATCCAACCGCGCTGTTCAAGTTCGAGGAGCATGATGTCTACCTGCCGATGCAGGTGATCGAAGAGCTGGACAACGGCAAGAAGGGCACCACCGAGGCGAGCCGCAACGCGCGCCAGGTGAGCCGCTTCCTCAATGAGCTGGTGCAGGCGTCGGGCCTGGACAACCTCGCCGACGGCATCCCGCTGCAGCGTCCGAACGGCCTGCAGCTGCGCGGCAAGCAGAGCGTGGGCCTGCTGCGCTTCCAGACCAGTCATTTCGAGGCGGGCAAGAGCTTCGGCGCGGTGATTCCGGACAACGCCATCCTCGGCGCGATCCTGGCGCTGAAGGAGCAGATCCCGGAGATCCCGGTGGTGTTCGTGTCCAAGGACATCAACCTGCGGATCAAGGCGGCCATCGCCGGCATCGTGTCGGAAGACTACGAAAACGATCGCGCGCTGGACGATTTCAGCCTGCTCTACACCGGCGCCACCGAGCTGCCGGAGGATTTCTGGAAGAAGCACACCGACAACCTGCGCAGCTGGAGCGACAAGGGCCGCACCAGTTACGAAATCCTCGCCAGCGACGATGAGAACTGGCATCCCAACCAGTACGCCTACCTGCCCGGCGACGATGAAGTCGAACTGCGCGTGGCCAAGGTCGATGGCGACAGGATCACCTTGTCGCTGGTCAACGATTTCCGCCACGGCAGCCATGCGGTCTGGGGCATCAGCGCGCGCAACCGGGAGCAGAACTTCGCGCTCAACGCACTGATGGACCCGGAGATCGACTTCGTCACCCTGCTCGGCACCGCCGGCACCGGCAAGACCCTGCTGGCGCTCGCCGCCGGCCTGGCACAGACGATGGACCAGCAGCGCTACCGCGAGATCATCATGACCCGCGCCACGGTCAGTGTCGGCGAGGACATCGGCTTCCTGCCCGGCACCGAAGAGGAAAAGATGACGCCGTGGATGGGCGCGCTCACCGACAACCTGGAAGTGCTCACCCACACCCAGGAAGGCGGTGCCTGGGGACGTGCGGCGACCAACGACCTGATCGCCAGCCGGATCAAGATCCGCTCGCTCAACTTCATGCGCGGGCGCACCTTCCTGTCGCGCTACCTGATCCTGGACGAGGCGCAGAACCTCACCCCCAAGCAGATGAAGACGCTGATCACCCGCGCCGGCCCCGGCACCAAGATCGTCTGCCTGGGCAACGTCGAACAGATCGACACCCCGTACCTGACCGAAACCACCTCGGGCCTGACCTACGCGGTGGACCGTTTCAAGAACTGGCCGCACAGCGCCCACGTCACGCTGCGCCGTGGCGAGCGCTCGCGCCTGGCCGATTACGCCTCGGAGGTGTTGTGAACCGTTCCCTGTCCCGTGCCGTCCTGCCGCTGGCGCTCGCTGCGCTGGCGGCGGCCTGCACGCCGTCCAATACCCGCCCGGGCAGCACCGTCCCGACCGCGGTCAAGACCGGCCAGTCCTGGGTGGTCACCCGCCCCGTCATCGCCGCCCAGGTCCTGGATACCTGCTCGCGCACCAGCCCCGGCCGCGAGCCGGGGCGGGTCACCGGTTACTGGGCGCCCAGCCGCCAGCAGGTCGAGCAGCTCGAAGCCGCGCTGCCCACGCTGGAGGCACAGGTGCCCAAGGCCGGCGATTTCGACCGCCAGTACGTCGGCATCGAACGCGACGGTCGCCAGGTGATCTACCTCAACGCCTTCCATCTGCCCGATGGCAGCGACATCGATCCGGCGCGCGAGGCGATCCGTGTCTGCGATGGCGGCGCACAGTTCTGGGGCGCGGTCTTCGACCCGGCCAGCGGCCAGTTCTCCGATGTGCAGTTCAACGGCCCGCCTGCGGGCCGCTGAGGCCCGCGTGATACGGGCTGCCCACCGCCGATGAGCATCCGGCTGCCCACATGGGTGTGGATCGGCGCGATCGCACTGTCGTGCGTGGCCGGCATGGTCAATGTGGTGGGCTTCCTCGGATTCGAGCACCAGGCGGTCAGCCACATGACCGGCACCACCAGCCAGCTCGGGATGGCCCTGGCACAGGGCGACTGGCGGGTTGTCGGGCACCTCTGGGGCCTGCTCATCGCGTTCTGCCTGGGGGCCATGCTCAGCGGCATGATCGTGCAGGACAGCACCCTGCAGCTGGGCCGCCGCTATGGCGTGGTGCTGACCCTGGAATCGCTGTTGCTGCTGATCGCCATTCCGCTGTTCAAACAGCAGCAGATCTGGGGTGCGCTGGCCGCCGCGATGGCCTGCGGCCTGCAGAACGCGATGGCCACCACCTTCAGCGGTGCGGTGGTGCGCACCACCCACCTCAGCGGCATGTTCACCGACCTGGGCATCGGGCTTGGCCACCTGCTGCGCGGCCTGCCGCTGCCGATCCGTCGATTGACCCTCAGCGGCCTGATCGTCAGCGGCTTCCTGGCGGGCGGCATTCTGGGCGCATGGCTGTTCCTGCGCGTCGGCTACGACGCCCTGCTCGCCCCGGCGCTGCTCACCGGCGTCACCGGGCTGGGCTACGTGCTGTACGCGCAATGGCGACAGCTGCAACGGCGCTGACCGCCGGTGGCAGCAGCGCTGCCGCAAACACTGCACAATCGGCGCATGAGCCCATCCACCCCCGTTTCCGCCTTGACCATCGCCGGTTCCGATTCCGGTGGCGGCGCCGGCATCCAGGCCGACCTGAAGGCCTTCGCCGCCCATCGCGTGCACGGCCTGTCGGCGATTGCCGCGCTGACCGCACAGAACACCCGCGGCGTCACCGCCGTACACGTACCGCCGCTGGATTTCCTGCAGGCGCAGATCGATGCCTGCTTCGCCGATTTCGAGATCCACGCGGTGAAACTGGGCATGCTGGCCAACGCCGAGGTGATCGGGCTGGTCGCCGACGCCCTGGAGAAATACCGTCCCCCTCACGTGGTGCTCGACCCGGTGATGGTGGCCACCAGCGGCGCCAAGCTGCTCGAGGACAGCGCACTGGAGGCGATGCGCACCCGCCTGATTCCGCTGGCCACGCTGCTCACCCCCAACATCCCCGAAGCCGAGCTGCTGCTCGGCCGCCGCATCCTCACCGCCGATGATGCGGAAGATGCGGCCGGCGCACTGCTGGCGCTGGGCGCCGGTGCCGTCCTGCTCAAGGGCGGTCATCTGGACGAAGGCGCGCGCGTGATCGACCGCTACTTCGACGGCGTGACCCGCGATGACTTCATCCACGCGCGCCTGCCGGTGGACGCGCACGGCACCGGCTGCACGCTGGCCTCGGCCATCGCCGCGCAACTGTGCCAGGGCCTGTCGGTACCGAATGCCTGCGAGGCGGCCATCGACTTCGTCGCACGCGGCCTGCAGAGCGGGTATTACCCCGGCCGCAGCGAGGTGCTGGTGATCGATCATTTCGGTGCGGCGCGTTCGGCATGATCGACGCCCTGACGCTGCCGGTGCAGGCCGACGACGGCCACCGCATCGACCTGCTGGTGCGCCGGCCGGCCACGCCGCAGGCGCGCCTGCTGTGGCTGCCTGCGCTGGGCGTGGCAGCACGTCATTACCTGCCACTGGCCGAGGCGCTGGCCGCGCGCGGCATCGCCGTGTACCTGCATGAGTGGCGCGGCAACGGCAGCAGCAGCCTGCGCCCGTCGCGCGCGCAGGACTGGGGCTACCGCGAGATCCTCGAACGGGACCTGCCCGCCAGCCTGGCGCAGGTGCAGGCCCAGGGCAGCGCGCCGTTGATCGTCGGCGGCCACAGTCTCGGTGGCCAGCTCGCCTGTGCGTTCGCGGGGCTGCATCCGGACGTCTTCGCCCGCTTCTGGCTGGTCGCCAGCGGCACGCCGTACTGGCGCACCTTCCCCGCCCCGCGCGGCTGGACCCTGCCACTGATCTACCGCTTTCTGCCGTGGCTGGCCCAGCGCCAGGGCGTGCTGCACGGACGCCGGCTGGGCTTCGGCGGCACCGAAGCCCGCGGCCTGATCCGCGACTGGGCGCGCGTGGGCCTGAGCAACCACTACACCGGCGAGGGCATCGTGCCGGACCTGGACCAGGCCATGCACGCCGTCCACGGCCGCGCGACGGCGGTGGTCATGGCCGACGACTGGCTGGCCCCGGCAACGTCGATGCAGGGCCTGCTGGCCAAGCTGCCGCAGGTGCGATCAACGCTGACCGTCCTGTCGGCCGACGCGCTGGGCGCGCGCGCCGATCACTTCGCCTGGATGAAGGCGCCGCAGGCCGTGGTGGACGCGCTTTTTCATTCATTTGAATGAAGACCTTCACAAAAGCGTTGACGAATGCGACGTCGATCCGCATAATTCCGCTCCTGTTGACGCGCCCGTAGCTCAGTTGGATAGAGTACCTGGCTACGAACCAGGCGGTCGGGAGTTCGAATCTCTCCGGGCGCACCATCAACAGGCTGACAACACCGCCGTTGGCAGCAGCAGTACAAAACGCGATGCACATGCGCCCGTAGCTCAGTTGGATAGAGTACCTGGCTACGAACCAGGCGGTCGGGAGTTCGAATCTCTCCGGGCGCACCACTGCATCGCGAGCAGCACTACAATCAGACAATGCAAATGCGCCCGTAGCTCAGTTGGATAGAGTACCTGGCTACGAACCAGGCGGTCGGGAGTTCGAATCTCTCCGGGCGCACCATTGCATCGACGAAAACGGCAGCCATCGGCTGCTGTTTTTTTTTGCCCGCTGCCGGTCATCCGCGCGGCGGTACCTGCACCTGCACCTGCACCGCCTGCATCGCCATGCGGTCGGCCTGGCCCGGCACTTCCGGCGCCGGGCACGCGCCACCGGCACGGTCGTCGCGCGCCAGCCAGTCATCCACCACACCGCCCAGCAGGTCCACGCGCAGCGGCAGCGTGATGTGATCCTCCCCGCGCATCTCGATGTAGTGCACGCGCGGGCTGGACGATGCCAGCCGACGCCCCTGCTCCACCCGTACATGCTGGTCGTCCTGGCCATGCAGCAGCAGGACGCAGGCCTGCGTGTCGGCAAGTGCGCGGGCCACATCGACGCGGTCCAGGTCCAGGTCCAGCCGCTGGCTGGCGGCGGCGATCACCTGGTCGATGTCCTGCCCGCCATAGCGCCACCGCCCGTACGCGGCCAGCGCCTGCGCTTTCCAGCCGGTGGGCTGCAACGACATCAGGTGCGGAATCATGCTGCGGATCGCGTCGCCGGCATTGGCGAAGGACTCCATCGCGACCACGCCGGCGACCTGGTCGCCCAGCTTGTCGGCGGTGAACAGCGCGGTGGCCGCGCCGTAGGACACGCCGAACAGGTACAGCGGGCCACTGACCTCGCCGCGCTGGCGGAGCGCGCCGATCACATCCACCACATCGTCCGATTCGAACGTGCCGTAGCCGGCCGGACCGGCGCCAGAGTGGCCGTGGTTGCGCAGGTCGATGGTGACCACACGGTAGCCGGCCTGCGCGAGCTGCATCGACCACGGCAACATCGCATCGCCGTTCATCATCCACCCGTGCAGCAGCACCACGGTGCCGCGCGGCGCCTGCGGCCGGAACGGGTGCGGCACCGCCAGCTGCAGGCCGGTCTGCAGCGGCAGGCCGTTGTCGTGCTGCTGGGCGAGGTAGTGGTAACGGACCCCGTACTGGCCGGGATCGAAGGCCCGCCAGAAGATCGGCACGCCGGCGCGGCCGGTCACGAAACCGTGGCGGTTGGGCACCGTATCCACCGCTTCGGCGATGCGCGCGGTATCCAGCAGCGTGGACACGCCGCCCGGCGCAACCAGGCGATCGCTCAGCGAAGTGGACGCGGACGGGGTCAACGAGGAGCAGGCAGCCAGCCACAGGCCGGCCCCGGCCAGCAGCAACAGCAGCAGGCGTTTCATGGGCATGTACGGACATCAACGAGCCGGGCAGCGTACTGGCTGCGCCGCCGGCGCTCTATCGCACCTGGATGACGGTGGCATGACAGCGCACCATCGGTTCAGCTGGGCCGGCCGCTCAGGCGCCGTGCCCGAGCCACGCCGCCATCGTCGGCCACCACGCGTCGAGCACCTGCGGCCGCTGCATGCGCTCACGCCACCAGCGCAAGCCGGCCCCCTCCTCGCCGGTGCGCCAGGCCAGCCAGAAGGTCTCATCCGGCTTGGGTTCCTCGACCTGCCTGACGACCAGCCGGCCGTCGCGAACGGCCTGGCGCACGTATGGCTCGGGCAGGAAACCGAAGCCCAGGCCCGCGCACTGCAGGCGGAACTTGCTGGCCGTATCGGGTACGGTCACCGTGTCCTGGCCCATCAGCAGGCCGACCGTGCGCGGCAGCAGCCGGCGCGCCGAGTCCGCCACGGCGATCGCGCAATGCGCCGCCAGCACATCCCGCCCGAGCGGCTCGGGCGCGGTCGCCAGCGGGTGCGAGGGCGCCACGGCGAACACGAACCGCACCACCCCCATCGGCTCGACCACATAGCCGCCTCCACTCGGCCCCTCGCCCGCCGCGCCGACCAGCAGATCGGCCCGGCGGTCCAGCAGGGCCTCCCAGGTGCCCGACAATGCCTCGCTGACCAGCCGCACCCGGGTCTGTTCGGCCACCGCCGTGAACGCCCGCACGTCCTCGGCCAGCAGCGCCGGGGGGAACATCGCGTCGACCGCCACGGTGAGTTCCGCCTCCCAGCCGGACGCGACCCGCCGGACCCGCATCTCCAGCTCGCGCGCCGCGCGCAGCAGGTGCCGCCCCTCCTCCAGCAGCGCCTCGCCGGCCGCCGTCAGGTGCGCGCGCGGGCCGATCCGGTCGAACAACTGGACGCCCAGGTCGTCCTCCAGCTTGGAGACGGTATAGGAGATGGTCGACGGCACCTTGTGCAGCGCCTTGCCCGCCGCGGCGAACGAACCGCGGCGGTCGATGGCGTCCAGGATCTGCAGGGCATCGAGACTGAGCTTGAGCATTCGAATTTTTCGATGATGGCTTGCAAAACTATCCGTTTTTCAAGTCGGTGGCGCAAGCGGATACTGGCCGCAACAGGAAAGGGAACGGCAGCAGCCGCCCCGGACCGCCATCGAAACCATCGAACACCCAGGAGATTCCCATGCTGCAGATCCGCAAGAGCAACACCCGTGGCAAGGCCGACCACGGCTGGCTGAACTCCATGCACACCTTCTCCTTCGCCAACTACTACGACCCGCGCTATGTCAGCTTCGGCCCACTGCGCGTGATCAACGAAGACCGCGTGCAGGGCGGCCAGGGCTTCGGTACCCACAGCCACAGCAACATGGAGATCATCTCCTACGTGCTTGGCGGCGCGCTGGAGCACAAGGACTCGATGGGCACCGGTTCGGTGCTGCGCTACGGCGACGTGCAGCGCATGAGTGCCGGCAGCGGTGTCAGCCACAGCGAGTTCAACCACTCGGCAGACGAGGCGGTGCACTTCCTGCAGATCTGGCTGTTCCCCGACCAGGAGAACATCGCTCCGAGCTACCAGGAAACCCACTTCGCGCCGGAAACCAAGCGCGGCCAGCTGCGTCTGATCGCCTCGCGCGATGGCCGTGACGGCTCGCTGCTGATCCACCAGGATGCCACCATCTACGCGACCATCCTGGACGGCGACGGCCGCGTGCACCTGCCGCTGGCCCCGCGTCGCGGTGCCTATGTGCAGGTCGCCCGTGGCCAGCTCCAGGTCAACGGCATCACCCTGGAAGCGGGTGATGCGCTGCAGATCAGCGACGAGGCGCAGGTCACGCTGGAAAAGGGCAACGATGCCGAAGTGATCGTCTTTGAGCTGGCGCTGTAATCACCCGCACTGAAACGCAGACACCCCGGTTGCCCGGGGTGTCGTGCGTTGCGCGGATCAGAATTTGTAGTTGAGTGTCAGGCGCACGTTGCGCGGCTCGCCCCAGGTATAGGTGCTGTACCAGCTGAAGATCGTGTAGTAACGCTTGTCGAGCAGGTTGTTGACGTTGAGCGTCGCCGACAGCTGGTCGTTGAACTGGTAGCGCGCCATCGCATCCAGCAGCCAGTACGGCTCGGTGCGATGCACCTGGCTTCCACCGGTGGCGGGGTTGGTGATGGTGCCGAACGTGCTGCCCTGCCAACGCGCACCACCACCGACGCTCCAGCCCTGCGCCGCGCCGGTGAGGCGGTAGCTGGTGTGCACGCTGAACTGGTCTTCCGGCTCCAGCGTGGAGACCTTGGTGGACTGCTGCCGCGCGATCTTGTGCGCGTAGCCGCCCTGCACCTGCCAGCCCGGCGCGAGCTGGCCGGAGATCTCCAGCTCATAGCCCTTGGTACGCACGCCCATCAGGCCTTCATAGGCGATGCCGCCGCTGGGCGTACGCCCGCCGGTGGGTTGCGCGTAGTTGTCCTGTTCCAGCTGGAACACCGCCGCGCTGGCGTTGAGGCGACCGTCATAGAACTCCGCCTTCAGGCCGGCCTCGTAGCTGCGCCCTTCCATCGGGTCCAGCACCCGGCCCTGTTCGTCCTGGTTGCCCTGCGGCTTGAAAATGGTGCTGTAGCTGGCGAACACCGAGAAGTTGCGGTTGAGGTCGTACACCAGGCCGGCGTACGGCACGACCACGCCGCTCTCGTCGGTATCGGGGGATTTGTAATTGGCGATACGGCTGCCGACGATCAGCTTCAGTGGGTCGGCCAGGTCGAAGCGGCCCACCACATAGGCACCGCTCTCGCGGGTGACCTGGTTGTCGCCGTAGCCCCACTGCCATTCCGGTTCGGGCACATCACCGGTCCAGGCGTAGTAGTTGTCCACGTCGGTCACATAGCCTGGCTGCGGCGAGTACCCGTTGTTGACCCAGCGCTTGCGCGACACGCTGCCACCGACGACCAGCTCGTGCTGGCGGCCGAACCACTCGAACTTGCCGCTCACATACAGATCGGCGGCATTGCTGGTGGTCTTGCCGATGTACTGGCCCAGCCACATCATCACGCCCTCGCCGGTGACCGGATCGGGATTGCCACCGGCCGCCGCCCCCAGCGAGGCGTCGTAGCCGTTGACCTGGTGGTTGAGCTGCAGCTTGGCGACCCAATCGTTGGCGAAGGTGTGTTCCAGCGTGGCAAACCCGGTGCGCGCGTACTGGCCCCAACGGCTCCAGCGTGCGCCATTGTTGAACGAGCGCGGCATGCTGTTGAAGTTGCCTTCGCTGTCCAGCAGCGGGATGCCGCCCCAGCTGGACCCCTTGGGATCGCTGTCCTGGTAGTCGGCACCCACCGTCAGCAGCGTGCTGTCGCCGATATCGGCTTCCAGGATGCCGTAGAAGACCTCGTTGCTGCGCTGGTAGTGGTCGGCGTTGGAATGCTTGTCCTGGTAGGCCGCCACGGCGCGCCCACGGACGCGGCCACTTTCGGTCAACGGGCCGCCAACATCGACTTCGGCGCGGTAGCTGTCCCACGAACCCACCCCCAGCGTGGCGCTGCCGGCCAGCGTGCGGGTCGGCTTCTTGCGCACCAGATTGATGGTTGCGCCGGGGTCACCCATGCCGGTCAGCAGGCCGGTCGCGCCCTTGAGCACCTCGATGCGGTCGTAGATGGCGGTATCGCTCAGGGTGTTGCCCGCCGAGTACGCCGAATCGCGGGCCATCGGGATGCCGTCGTACTGGAAGTTCTGCACCGCGAAGCCGCGCGCGTAGTACTCGGTGCGCTCGCTGTCGTAGGTCACGATGCTGATGCCCGGGGTGACCTTCATGACGTCGTCGATGCCGTTGAGCCCGAAGTCGTTCATTTCCTGACGGGTGATCACGCTGATCGACTGCGGCGTCTGCCGCGGGCTGAGCACCAGGCGCGTGGCGGTGGCGATGGTACCGGGGGTGTACGAATCACTGCCCTCGGTCACCGTACCCAGCTGGTTGGCGGTGACCTGCACCGTCTGCAGGGTCTGGGCGCCCTCCTTGGGCGGTGCCGGCGCTTCCTCCGCCTGCGCGGCGGGCGCACACAGGCCCAACCCGAGCACGCCACTCATGGCCAGGGTGAGCAGGGACATCGACGGCGCCGACCGGCGAACGGCACGAACGCGACCCGAACGGGCCTGGGCAACACGGAACACGGGATCGGACACGGCAACGCCTCCAGAAAGGAAAGGAATCCTCTGGCGGCGGCTCGAGGGAGAAATAAGGGGGGGGGCGGAAAGCACGGCAGTGCCTCCGCGGCAGCGGCATTCTACATCCTGCGGACATGCGATGCTTTGCGCAGTTGGATGCCCTGCAGAAGGAACACGGATGTACATCGCGCTTGCGACATCGCTGATGCTGGCCCTCGCCGGCACGGCTGCCCCGCCGCAACTGGACGACTACCCGGTCGAACTGACCCGGATCGATCACTTCGCCCCGACCCGGCCTCCGCATGACGGGGTGACCTGGAAAATGGACATGTACCTGCGCGGCGACAGCCAGGACGGCGACCTCGACTTCGCGGACCGCTTCACCGTCTACCTGGCCGGCTGCGGCAGCGGCTGCATCGAGTACGTCCTGATCGATCGCGTCAATGGCCAGGTCCATCCCGGCCAGACCCTCAACAACGGGCGCTTCGCACACCGGCGCGACAGTCGCCTGCTGATCGTCACCCACAACGACGGCTACGGGTATCCCGACCGGATCGAGTATCTGCTGTGGACGGGCGAGCGGCTGGAGCGCATCGCGTACGAAGAGCGCGCCTTCGTCCCCGACTGAGGCGTACCGGGTGCGCCGCGCGCCCAAACAAAAAGGCCTTCGTACTTGCGTACGAAGGCCTTTTGCATAACTGGCGGAGCGGGAGGGATTCGAACCCTCGATAGAGCTTTTGACCCTATACTCCCTTAGCAGGGGAGCCCCTTCAGCCACTCGGGCACCGCTCCAGTGTTCTTGTTCCGCCGCTGCGTTGTTTCATCTCAGCGGGGGCGCGAATAATAACGTTTTCCGCGCCCTCAGGTAAAGCCTTAATCGGAAGAATTTTCACTTCCAGCGGCATTCGGCTCGTCGCCACGCTGGATGCGCTGGTAAATCTCTTCGCGGTGCACGGCCACGTCCTTCGGAGCGGTGATACCGATACGGACCTGGTTGCCCTTGACGCCGAGCACGGTCACGCTGACCGAATCACCGATCATCAGGGTTTCGCCTACGCGGCGAGTCAGGATCAACATTTTTGCAAGTCTCCATGGAACCGGTGGTGTTTCCCCACCGGCTTGGCGCCCAGCCAAGGAACGCCCCACGACAAAGGGAAAGGATTCGCCATAGTACCGTCAGCCGTCCCACGCCATCAAGGAGCAGGACAGCCAAGGCTTACGACGTTCAGATACGCGGGGTGACCCAATCCACTACGGCAGCGAGGGCCGAGGCAAGGGCGGGCCCGTCCTCACCACCACCCTGGGCGAGATCCGGGCGACCGCCGCCCTTGCCCCCGATCTGACTGGCGATGTGCGACAACAGTTCCCCGGCCTTGACCTTGCCCGTTGCGCTGCCGTTCACACCGGCGACCAGGGCCGCTTTGCCGTCCTGCACGCCCGCCAGCACGATCACCGTGTCGCCCAGCTGCTGCTTGAGACGGTCCACGGCATCGCGCAGCGCCTTCGCGTCGAATCCTTCCAGACGCGCGGCCAACACCTTGACGCCATTGACCTCTACGGCCGATGCGCCGAGGTCGGCGGTGGCGCCGGCAGCCTGCTTGGCCTTCAATCCCTCCAGTTCGCGTTCCAGCTTCTTCTGGCGCTCGCCGAGCTGGCGGATCTTCTCGACCACGTCGGCAGCCGTACCGCCCAGCAGTGCCGCCGCTTCGGCGAGCTGCGCTTCTTCATGGGCCACGTAGTCCAGCGCGCCCTGCCCGGTCACCGCTTCGATGCGGCGCACGCCCGAGGACACGCCACCTTCGGCGGTGATCTTGAACAGACCGATGTCGCCGGTGCGGCCCACGTGCGTGCCGCCGCACAGTTCGGTCGAGTAGTCGCCCATCTTCAGCACGCGCACGTGTTCGCCGTACTTCTCGCCGAACAATGCCATCGCGCCGAAATCGAGGGCTTCCTGCATGCCCATGTTGTGCACTTCGGCCGCGTTGTTGGCGCGCACCTGTTCGTTGACCTTGCGCTCGATCACGGCGAGGTCGTCGGCGCTGATCGGCTGGAAGTGCGAGAAGTCGAAGCGCAGGCGGTCCGGTGCCACCAGCGAGCCCTTCTGCTGCACGTGGGTGCCCAGCACTTCACGCAGCGCGGCGTGCAGCAGGTGGGTGGCCGAGTGGTTGAGGATGGTGGCGCCACGGCGCTGGCCGTCGACCTCACCGCTGAGCACGTCGCCGACCTTCAGGCTGCCGCCGGCCACCTGGCCGACATGGCCGTGGTACTGGCCCGCGAACTTCTGGGTGTCGCTGACCTGCAGCTGCACGCCCTTGCCCGACAGCGTGCCGGTGTCGCCCACCTGGCCGCCGGATTCGGCGTAGAACGGGGTCTGGTCGGTGAGCACGATGACCTCGTCGCCGGCCTGCACGGCGTCCACCGGGCGACCGTCCTTGAGCAGGGCCACCACGGTCAGGCCATCGGCCTGCAGGCGGTCGTAGCCCAGGAACACGGTGGGCTTGAGGGTGGCGACCAGCTCGGCGGACAGGACCACGCCTGCGCCGCCCTTGCCTGCCTTGCGGCCGTCATCGCGCTGCTTCTTCATCGCGGCATCGAAGCCGTCGATGTCCACGGTCAGGTCGCGCTCGCGCGCGATGTCCTGGGTCAGGTCCAGCGGGAAACCATAGGTGTCGTAGAGGCGGAACGCGTCGGTACCGGGGATGACGCCATCGGTCACCTGCGCGGCAACGTCGTCGAAGATCTTCATGCCCGAATCGAGCGTCTGGGCAAACCGCTCTTCTTCGGCCTGCAGGGCGCGCACGACGGTGTCGGCCTGCGCCGGCAGGTCCGGGTAGGCTTCGCCCATCTGCTCGACCAGGGTCGGCACCAGCTTGCTGAAGAACGGCTGGCGCACACCCAGCATCCAGCCGTGGCGCAGTGCGCGGCGGATGATCCGGCGCAGCACGTAACCGCGACCTTCGTTGGACGGCAGCACGCCATCGACGATCAGGAACGAACAGGCGCGGATGTGATCGGCGATCACGCGCAGCGACTTGTTCTCCAGATCGGTCATGCCGGTCAGTTCGCTGGCCTTGCGGATCAGCGCCTGGAACAGATCGATCTCGTAGTTGGTGTGCACGTGCTGCAGGATCGCAGCCAGGCGCTCCAGGCCCATGCCGGTATCCACGCACGGCGCCGGCAGCGGCACCAGGGTGCCGTCGGGCTGGCGGTCGAACTGCATGAACACCAGGTTCCAGATCTCGATGTAGCGATCACCGTCTTCGTCCGGCGAGCCCGGGGGGCCACCGGCGATGTGGTCGCCGTGGTCGTAGAAGATCTCGGTGCACGGACCACAGGGACCGGTATCGGCCATCTGCCAGAAATTGTCCGACGCGTACGGGGCGCCCTTGTTGTCGCCGATGCGCACGATCCGCGCTTCCGGGATGCCGACCATGTCGCGCCACAGCGCGTAGGCCTCGTCATCGGTCTGGTACACGGTCACCAGCAGGCGCTCGGCCGGCAGCTTCCAGACCTGGGTCAGCAGTTCCCATGCCCAGGCGATGGCGTCCTTCTTGAAGTAGTCGCCGAACGACCAGTTGCCGAGCATTTCGAAGAAGGTGTGGTGCCGCGCGGTATAGCCGACCTGGTCCAGGTCGTTGTGCTTGCCGCCGGCGCGCAGGCAGCGCTGGACGTCTGCGGCGCGCACGTAGCTGCGCTTCTCCGCACCGAGGAACACGTCCTTGAACTGCACCATGCCGGAATTGGTGAACAGCAGGGTCGGATCATTGCCCGGCACCAGCGGTGCCGACGGCACGATGGTGTGGCCCTTGCCCTTGAAGAACTCAAGGAAATCGCTGCGGATCTGGGAGGTAGTGAATTTGACGGATGCGTTCATGGGGGCTGGCTTTGTGCGGGCCGGCCAGTCCCTCGCGGGACCGCCGAAACCACAAAGGGTATCAGGCCCGGGCCGCTCAGTCCTCTGGGTCGTAACGGGTCGCCCGGCGGATGCTGTCGCCATCGAACCCCCGGCGGGCCAGCAGATCCGCCGCCTTGCGCCGCTGGGGCAGCTCCTGCGGCCCGGCGTCGCCGAACCTCCGGCAGACCAGATCGCGGGCGTTCTCGGTCCAGTCGCCCTCGAAGGTCGCCATCGCCGCTGCGACCTGCTCGCTGTCCAGCCCGTGGGTACCCAGTTCGGCGCGGATATGCAGGGGGCCGTAACCGGTATTGGCACGGACCCGCACCAGGTTCTCGGCGAACCGGGTGTCGTCCTGCCAGCCGGCCTCGCTGAGCTTGTCCACGGCCGCTTCTGCCGCCTCGGTCTCGATGCCGCGGGCCTGCAGCTTGCGGGTCAACTCCTTCCGCGAGTGCTCACGGCGGACCAGCAGGCCCAGCGCACGCTGGACCGGGGTCTGTTCGCGGACACGGCGCTTGCGGCCGGGTGCCGGGGCGTCGGAATCGTGCATGACCACCTTCGATGAAATGCGCCGTCCCTGGCGCTCCCCCCGTCGGGGGAATACTGAAACCGCGGGACAGGGCAAGCGTCACTGACGGCGCCGCCCTGCCCCGCAGGAAACTCACTCGGCGTCGTCGCTGTCGTCGTCGCCACCCTCGCGGACCGCTTCGGCCGGCTGGAACTTCTCGCGCAGCTCGGCTTCCAGGCGCTGGGCAACCTGCGGGTTGTCGCGCAGGTAACCACGGGCGTTGTCCTTGCCCTGGCCAATGCGCTCTTCACCGTAGCTGTACCAGGCGCCGGCCTTCTCGACCAGCTTGGCTTCCACGCCCATGTCGATCAGCTCGCCCTCGCGGCTGATGCCCTCGCCGTACAGGATCTCGGTGATGACCTGCTTGAACGGGGGCGCCAGCTTGTTCTTGACGACCTTGATCTTGGTCTGGTTGCCGATGATCTCGTCGCCCTTCTTGATGGCGCCGATACGACGGATGTCCAGGCGCACCGAGGCGTAGAACTTCAGGGCGTTGCCGCCGGTGGTCACTTCCGGGCTCTGGCCCGGCATCATCACGCCGATCTTCATGCGCAGCTGGTTGATGAACACCACCAGGGTGTTGGAGCGCTTGATGTTGCCGGTGAGCTTGCGCAGCGCCTGGCTCATCAGACGGGCCTGCAGGCCCGGCAGCTGGTCGCCCATTTCGCCTTCGATTTCCGCCTTGGGGGTCAGCGCGGCGACCGAATCGACCACCACGATGTCCACCGAGCCGGAGCGCACCAGCATGTCGGCGATTTCCAGTGCCTGCTCGCCGGTATCCGGCTGGGACAGCAGCAGGTCATCGACATTCACGCCCAGCTTGGCGGCGTAGATCGGATCCAGCGCATGTTCGGCGTCGATGAAGGCAGCGGTGCCGCCCTTCTTCTGGCACTCGGCGATCGCCTGCAGGGTGAGGGTGGTCTTGCCCGAGGACTCCGGACCGTAGATCTCCACGACACGCCCCTTGGGCAGGCCACCGATGCCGAGCGCGATGTCCAGCATCAGCGAACCGGTGGGAATGACCTCGACCGCCTCGATGACACGGTCGCCCATGCGCATGACCGAGCCTTTGCCGAACTGCTTCTCGATCTGGCTCAGGGCGGCGGTCAGCGCACGCTTTTTGTTCTCGTCCATCGTATTGGTCCTTGCAGAGGTCATGTCGTTGGAGGTGCTTTCTTTGGGAGTCTTCTTGGCCACGGGGTCACTTTAAGGTTGGCGTATCGCACAGGCTGAGATTCTGCCCGGCTCTCGAAAAAAAATTATCGGACATCCGTACCAACCTCAGCAGAACCAGAGAATCGCCACAAAGACCGCGCGTGTTTCAACAGCATCAGGACCTAGCGGTTGGGCCGCAGCAGTCCGCAATAGAGGCCTTCGATGGCGAAGTCCTGGTCGGGCAGGACCTCGATCGGCTTGTAGTCGGGGTTGCGTGGCAGCAGCCGGATGCGGTCCTTGCCCATCTTCAGCAGCTTGACCGTGATCTCGTCATCGATACGGGCCACCACGATCTGCCCCGAACGGGCGTCGCGGGTGCGGTGCACGCCGATCAGGTCGCCGTCGAAAATACCCTCGTCGATCATCGAGTCGCCCTGCACCTTGAGCAGGTAGTCCGGCGCGGGCGAGAAGAACACCCGGTCCAGCACCACGAAATCGTCCGAACCGATGTCCGCTCCGATCGGCAGACCGGCCGCGACCCGGCCGAGGACCGGCAGACGCAGCACATGGTCCGGCAGCGCGGTGGCCGGCAGCGAGGCCGGCAGGCCCTCCTGCAGCGGCGGTACCTGCACCAGCCGGATGCCGCGCGCCTGGCCCGGGATGCGACGGATCGCCCCGGCCTGTTCCAGCGCCTCCAGGTGGTACTGCGCGGCGCGTACGCCCTTGAAGCCGAAGGCACGGGCGATTTCCGCCTGGGAGGGCGGTGCGCCATCGGTCTGGATGCGCTCGGCGATCAACTGCAGGATCGCCTGCTGGGTGTCGGTCAGGTCCATGATTAGTAGTATTACTACTAACACCCTGCGCACGCAAGTGCCTGCCGACGATGGGCGGCCGTCGCGTCAGGGGTTCCGGCCGGAGCGCCAGATCGAGAACAGGATCCACACGCCGCAGAAGCCCGCACCGACGAAGCCGGCCACGCCCAGCGCCAGCAGCCAGCGGCTGGAGACCCCGCCCACGCTGTGCATCACGATGGAGGAGCCGATGATCAGCGCGGCCGTCACGATACCCATCACCAGGCGGTTCGCGGCGCGGTTGACCTGGTCGCCAAACCCCTCGAGGGCGCGGGTTTCCACCTTGAGCTGGAGCCGCCCGTTGCGCGCCATCTGCAGCAGCCGGCGCACGTCGCGCGGCAGGTCCCCCATCAGGTCCATTGCCCCGAGCAGGCTGCGCTTGCCGCGCTTGAGCATCGCCGCCGGCGCGTAGCGCTGCCACATCACCCGCTCCAGGTAGGGGCGCGCGGCGCTGGCCATGTCGAACTGCGGGTCGAGCTGGCGGCCCATGCCCTCCAGCGTCAGGAACGTCTTGATCATCAGCGCGAGGTCGGCCGGCAGGGTCAGCGCGTACTGGCGCAGCAGCTGGGTCACATCGCCCAGCATCAGGCCCATGTGCAGGTCCTTCAGCGGCACGCCCCGATACTGGTCGACGAACGTGCTGATGTCCTGCTGCAGGCGGGCTTCGTCCACGTCCACGCCGCCGGCCCAGTCCAGCAGCACGTCCATGACCGGCTCGGGCTCCTGCGCCACCAGCCCATGCAGCAGCTGCGCGACCTGGAAGCGACGCTGTTCGGACAGTGCGCCGACCATGCCGAAGTCGATGACCCCGATCCGGCCATCATGCAGGTAGATGATGTTGCCCGGGTGCGGGTCGGCGTGGAACGCGCCGTCCTGCAGCACCATCTTGAGGATGATGCCGGCGCCGGTGCGCGCGAGCTGCACCCGGTCCAGGCCGGCGGCGTCGACGGCGGCCAGATCCCGCCCGGGGATGCCATCCACGAAGTCCTGGACGTTCAGGCTTTCGCAGGTCCACTGCCAGTGCACGGCCGGAATGAAGATGTCCTGCCGCCCCTGGAAATTGCGGGCGATGCGTTCGGCATTGCGGCATTCGGCGGCGAAGTCCAGCTCGCGCCGCAACGAGGTCTGGAACTGCTGCACCACCTCCGATGGACGGTAGCGGCGCAGGTCCGGCAGGCGCGCTTCGACGATCTCGGCCAGGCGCGCCAGCAGGCGCAGGTCGGCTTCGATCACCTCACGGATGCCGGGACGACGGATTTTCAGCACCACGGCCGAGCCGTCATGCAGGGTCGCGCGATGCGCCTGCGCCAGCGACGCGGCGGCCATCGGGGTTTCATCGAGCCAGGCGAACACCTCGGTGGCCGGTGCGCCGAGGTCGCGTTCGAGCTGATCGCGCACCTGGGCATACGGCAGCGCCGGCACGGCGTTCTGCAGTTCGGAGAATTCGGTGATCCAGTCGGGCGGGAACAGGTCCACGCGGGTGGCCAGCACCTGGCCCAGCTTGACGAAGGTGGGGCCGAGGTCTTCCATCGCGCGGCGCACCCGCACCGGGGCGGTCATGCGCAGCATCTGCTGGGTGTCGTTCCAGTGCAGCAGGCGCCCGGCCCGTTCGAGCACGTCGGCCAGGCCGATCCGGCGCACCAGGTCGCCGAAGCCATAGCGGATCAGGACCGAGGCGATTTCCTG
The DNA here is from genome assembly GCF_046736075.1 of Stenotrophomonas sp. LGBM10. Lineage (GTDB taxonomy): Bacteria > Pseudomonadota > Gammaproteobacteria > Xanthomonadales > Xanthomonadaceae > Stenotrophomonas. The sequence goes on along the minus strand of NZ_CP177163.1, from coordinate 3,941,232 downwards.
CAATCGTCCCAGGTCGCGCACGGTTCCCAGCGTTTCCCACATTGCGCACACTCCTGTCGGCACACCCGCTCAGGATGTCACACCGGCGGGAAAATTCCCGTCAGCGCCTGGTGCACGGTCTGCCGCCGTATGGCATCACGGTCGCCGTCGAACTGGAACAGCTGGGCGCGCGCATAGCCGCCGCGTTGCTTCCAGCCGATCCAGACACTGCCCACCGGTTTGTCCGGGCTGCCGCCGCCGGGACCTGCGATGCCGGTGACCGCCACGGCCATCCCCGCACCGGAATTGACCAGGGCACCGGAGACCATTTCCAGCACGGTTTCACGGCTGACCGCGCCGAACTGCTCCAGCGTCTGCGCACGCACGCCGAGCAGGCGCTGCTTGGCTTCGTAGCTGTAGACGACCATTCCGCAGTCGAAGAACGCCGACGAGCCGGCCACATCGGTCATCGCCTTGGCGATCCAGCCGCCGCTGCAGCTTTCAGCGGTGACCAGCTGCAGCGCGGCCTGCTGCAGGCGCTGCCCGACGTCACGGGCGAGAACGCCGAGGTCGGCGTCGGAAGGAACGGTCATGGGGATCCAGGATCAACGGGGGGACACAGCCCCCGTTTTAGCCGAAAACAGCGGGGCTGTCGTGCCACGACGGTGCGACGCTGTGTCGCGGCGTCACCATTCGGGCACTTTCTCCGGCAGCAGCGCGCGGATCGGCTCTCCGCCCTCGCCCGCCGCCAGCTTTTCGGCCTCGGCGATCGGAATCTCCACGCCCAGCAACCATCCGTCCTCGTCGGCCTGCTCGCTGCGGACCACTTCCAGCTGGTGCAGGCGCGAGCGCAGGCGGCCGGCACTGGGCGGCAGACGCAGCTGGCCGGTGACATGCTGCAGACCCAGGCGCTTGCCCAGCACCGACTGCAGCAGGTCCAACCCCAGCCCATCGCGGGCGGAGATCCAGACGCGCTCGCGGCGCGCGGTGTCCGGGATGCCATCCTGCGCGTCGTGGCGCACTTCGCTGCCCTCGATGCGGTCGATCTTGTTGAACACCAGCAGCTGCGGCAACTCGCCCGCGCCTACCTCGTTCAACACCTCGTCGACCTGGGCGATGCGTTCTTCGCGATGCGGATCGGCCGCGTCCACCACGTGCAGAAGGAAGTCGGCCTCGCGTGCTTCACTCAGGGTCGCGCGGAACGCCGCCACCAGTTCGTGCGGCAGGTCGCGTACGAAACCCACCGTATCGGCCAGCACCACGTTGCCGCCCGGCACCGCAATGCGCCGCACGGTCGGGTCCAGGGTCGCGAACAGTTTGTCCGCGGCGTAGGCTTCGGCGCCGGTCAGCGCATTGAACAGGGTGGACTTGCCGGCATTGGTGTACCCCACCAGCGCCACGCGCGGCAGTTCGCTGCGCACGCGGGCACGTCGCATCTGGGTGCGCTGCACTTCAACCTTTTCAAGCCGCTTCTGCAGCTGCTCCACCCGCTTCTGCAGCAGGCGGCGATCGGTTTCCAGCTGGGTTTCACCCGGACCGCGCAGGCCGATGGCACCACCGCGCTGGCGTTCCAGGTGGGTCCAGCCGCGCACCAGCCGCGTGGCCATGTGGCGCAGTTGCGCCAGCTCGACCTGCAGCTTGCCTTCGTGGCTGTGCGCCCGCTGGGCAAAGATGTCCAGGATCAAGCCGGTGCGGTCGATCACGCGCCGCTCCAGGAACCGCTCCAGGTTGCGCTCCTGCGACGGCGACAGCGCGTGGTTGACCAGCACCAGATCCGCCCCCGTCGCCTCGGCCGCCGCCTTGATCTCGTCCAGCTTGCCGGAGCCGATCAGGATCGACGGATTGGGGCGATCGATGCGCGCGGTCAGGGTGGCCGCGATGCTGGCCCCGGCCGAGCGGGCCAGATCGGTGAACTCTTCCAGCACGTCTTCTTCGAGCCGGCCGGCATGCGGCTGGATCAGGAGCGCGTGTTCGCCTCGCTTGGAACGATCAAACACGCAGTTCTCCCTTGTTGCTCAACCTGTCACTCAACGTCTTCATCACCTTGGACGCCTTCGGCGCCACCTTCATTGGACTGCACATAACCACCGCCCGGCCCGACCCGCACGTTGCGCGCCGGCACCACGGTAGAAATGGCGTGCTTGTACACCATCTGGCTGACCGTATTGCGCAGCAGGACCACGAACTGGTCGAACGATTCAATCGTGCCCTGCAGTTTGATGCCATTGACCAGATACACCGACACCGGCACGCGCTCGCGCCGAAGTGCATTCAGAAACGGATCCTGCAGCGATTGCCCCTTGGACATTGCACACTCCTGATTATTGTTTTTATGGTTTTCCAGCAGTTGCTGCGGCCCCCGCCGCCCACCGGAATCCTTGATGGTACACGGGGTGGGCGCGTGAAGGCGCGGTGTCAGCGACCGACAAAGGTCGAAACCGCGTCCGCCAGGGAGGCCCTGTCGATATGCGGGTCGAACCAGCGGGCATCAAGTTCGCCACGCAGCCAGGTCAGCTGCCGTTTGGCCAGTTGCCGGGTGGCGTAAATGCCCCGGTCGCGGAAGTCGGCGGCGCTGCCCTGCCCGTCCAGAAACTCCCACGCCTGCCGGTATCCGACCGCGCGGATCGCCGGCAGGTCCAGCGGGGCCGTCACCTCCCCCATTGCCGGCAGCGCGCGCAGGGCACGCACTTCGTCGAGGAAACCGTGGTCGAGCATGGCGTCGAAGCGGGTCGCGATCCGCTGGTGCAGGACGCTGCGCTCGCGCGGGGCCAGCACCAGCTTCAACGCGCGCACCGGCAGACGGTCAACGCCCGGCAGCTTCTGCCACTCGCTGATCGGGCGACCGGTCAGGCGGAACACCTCCAGCGCACGCTGGATGCGCTGCGGGTCGGTGGCATGAATACGCGCGGCGGCGGTCGCATCCACCTGCGCGAGCTGGGCGTGCATGGCCGCCCAGCCGTGTTCGGCGGCCTCGGCGGCGATGCCGGCGCGGACCACCGGGTCGGCCTGCGGCATCGGCGACAGACCCTGCAGCAGGGCGCGGAAGTACAGCCCGGTCCCGCCGGCAAGAATGGGCAGCTTGCCGCGCGCGACGATATCGCCCACGGCGCGTGCGGCGTCGGCGGCGAATTCGGCCGCCGAGTAGGTCTGCCACGGGTCGCGCAGGTCCAGCAGGTGGTGCGGCGCCTGCGCGCGCTCGTCGGCATCGGGCTTGGCCGAGCCGATGTCCAGCCCGCGATAGACCAGCGCCGAATCGACGCTGACGATCTCGCCATCCAGCTGACGGGCCAGCGCGATGGCCGTGGCGGTCTTGCCCGAGGCCGTCGGCCCCATCAGGGCGATCGCCAGCGGCCGGGTATCGATGGCCATCAGTCCTCGTCCGGCCAGCGCGGCATGGCCGGCGCGGCGTCCACGCGCACGGCGGGCACGGCATCCACGGCTGCCCATACCTTGAGCGCATCGACGGTCGCGGCGACATCGTGAACACGCAGGATCATCGCGCCGCGCTGGGCGGCAATCAGGTGCGCGGCGACCGAGCCGGCCACGCGCTCGCGCGGCGCCTCGCGCCCGGTCAGCTCGCCGATGCTGCGCTTGCGCGACAGCCCGGCCAGCATCGGCACGCCCAGCTCGAGAAAACGCGCCGAGCGCGCCAGCAACGTCATGTTGTGCCCGGTGGTCTTGCCGAAGCCGAAGCCCAGGTCGATGACCAGATTCTTCTTGGCGATGCCGGCCATTTCGGCGGAGAACATCCGCTCGGCCAGGAAGCGGTGCACCTCGGCCACGACATCGTCGTAGTGCGGGGTGTCCTGCATGCTGCCCGGCTCACCCTGCATGTGCATGAGCACCACCGGCACACCGAGCTCGGCGGCGGCGGCAAGCGCGCCATCCTGGCGCAGGGCATGGATGTCATTGATCATCCCGGCGCCGGCAGCCACCGCTGCGCGCATCACCTCGGGCTTGAAGGTGTCGATGCTGATCGGCACGGTGGTCTGGCGCGCCAGCTGCTCGATCACCGGCACCACCCGGCGCAGCTCCTCCTCCAACGGCACCGGCGCACTGCCGGGCCGGGTCGACTCGCCGCCGATATCCAGCAGGTCGGCGCCCTCGGCCACCAGCTGCAGGCCGTGCGCAACCGCGGCATCCACCGTGTCGTGCGCACCGCCATCGGAGAACGAGTCCGGGGTGACGTTGACGATGCCCATCACACGCGGGCGATCCAGCCGCAGTACGCGGCCAGCGCAGTCGAGCTGGGGAGAAGTGTCGAACATGGGCCATCCACGAAGTACGCCAGCGTGTAGTTTACGCCGGCGTACCGGATCGGCTGTCGGCGATCAGCGCTGGCGGCGCCTGCGCTCCACGTACAGGGTCTTGGCGATGCTCAGCAGCACGCCGACCGCGATGCCGATGCCGGCACCCAGCAGCAGGTTGTCGCGGGCCAGGCCGATGCCCACGCCCACGATCGTGGCGATCACCATTTCGGCGGTGTGCGAGATCGGCTGCGGCGGAGGGAGGGACATGGCAACTCCAGAACGGAAACGGTAACGGGGCGCCATTATGACCCGCGCCCGGCGCCAGGGGCCCGCGGAAACGACGAAGGCCGGGTTTCCCCGGCCTTCGTCATTCATGCGTTGTCGGCTCAGTGCTGTTCGGCAGGACCGGCAATCGGCGGCAGCGGACGGGCGTCGCCGCCCTTGTCGTTGTTGCTGCCACCGTCCTTGTTGGACTTCTCCCAGCCCATCGGCGGCGGCGGATCGCGGCCTTCCATCACCGCATCGATCTGCGGCACGTCGATGGTCTCGTACTGCAGCAGCAGCTGGGACATGGTGTGCAGCTTGTCCAGGTTGGCGGTCAGCAGCTCGGTGGTGCGCGCATAGGCCTTGTCCAGGATGCTGCGCACGACTTCGTCGATGCGGCGCGCGGTATCGTCGGACACGCTCTTGTGCTGGGTCACCGAACGGCCCAGGAACACCTCGTCGTCCTCCTCGCCATAGGCGATCGGGCCAAGCTCGTCGGACAGGCCCCACTTGGTGACCATGTTGCGGGCCATCTTGGTGGCGCGCTCGATGTCGTTGGAGGCGCCGGTGGTGACCTTGTCGGTACCGAAGATCAGTTCTTCGGCAACGCGGCCGCCGTACAGCGAGCACAGCTGGGATTCGATCGCCACCCGATTCATCGAGTAGCGGTCGCCTTCGGGCAGGTACATGGTCACACCCAGCGCGCGGCCGCGCGGAATGATGGTGACCTTGTAGACCGGGTCATGCTCGGGCACCAGGCGGCCGACGATGGCATGGCCGGCTTCGTGGTAGGCGGTGAGCGTCTTTTCTTCCTCGCTCATGGCCATCGAACGGCGCTCGGCACCCATCAGGATCTTGTCGCGGGCACGGTCGAAGTGGTCCATGCGGACTTCCTTCTCGTTGCCGCGCGCGGCAAACAGCGCCGCCTCGTTGCAGAGGTTGGCCAGGTCCGCACCGGAGAAGCCCGGGGTACCGCGCGCGATCACCATCGGCACGACGTCGTCGGCCAGCGGCAGCTTGCGCATGTGTACCCTGAGGATGTGCTCGCGGCCCTTCACGTCCGGCAGGCCCACCACGACCTGGCGGTCGAAGCGGCCCGGGCGCAGCAGCGCCGGGTCCAGCACGTCGGGACGGTTGGTGGCGGCGATGACGATCACGCCCTCACCACCCTCGAAGCCGTCCATTTCAACCAGCAGCTGGTTCAGGGTCTGCTCGCGCTCATCGTGACCACCGCCCAGACCGGCGCCACGGTGGCGGCCGACGGCGTCGATTTCGTCGATGAAGATGATGCACGGCGCGTGCTTCTTGGCCTGCTCGAACATGTCGCGGACGCGGCTGGCGCCGACGCCGACGAACATCTCCACGAAGTCCGAACCGGAAATCGAGAAGAACGGCACCTTGGCTTCACCGGCGATGGCACGGGCCAGCAGGGTCTTGCCGGTACCGGGCGGGCCGACCATCAGCACGCCGCGCGGAATCTTGCCGCCCAGCTTGGTGAACTTGGTCGGATCGCGCAGGAAGTCGACCAGTTCGCCCACTTCTTCCTTGGCCTCGTCGCAGCCGGCGACGTCAGCGAAGGTGACCTTGATCTGGTCTTCGCCCTGCAGCTTGGCGCGCGACTTGCCGAAGGACATCGCGCCCTTGGCACCGCCGCCACCGCCCTGCATCTGGCGCATGATGAAAATCCAGAAGCCGATGATCAGGATCACCGGGAGGAAATTCATCAGGATGGACACAAAGGAAATGCCGCTCGACGGCGATTCCTGGGCGATTTCCACGCCCTTGCCGCGCAGCACGTTGATCAGGTCGCGATCGTAGGGCGCGGTGATGGTGGCCGCCTGGCCGCCACGGGTGGTGTAGGAGATCTCGGTGGTCGCGCCACGGGCGTCACCGCCCAGCGTGACCTTCTGGACGTTGCCGCTGTCCACCTGGTCAAGGAACTGCGAGTAGGTCGTGCCCTGTGCGCCAGCGCCGCTGCTCTTAGGCGAGAAGCTCTGGAAAACCACCATCAGCACGACGGCGACGACCACCCATAGCAGGAGGTTCTTGGTCAAGTCGTTCATCCTCATTGGCTCCGGTGTTCCTTTAATTCCTGACGCGATTCGTATGGTTGAGCTTACTTGATCTGGGCGCGTTTTCCCTGGCCCAGGGCGTAAACCTCGGGCGAGCGCTTTCGGGAGGCTTCAGGCTTGCGGATCACCACTTTGTCGTACCTGCGGCGCATCTCGCGCACGTAGTCGTCAAAGCCCACGCCCTGGAACAGCTTGATCAGGAACGCACCACCCGGCTTGAGGTGCTGGTCGGCGAAATCCATCGCCAACTCGGCCAGGTGCATCATCCGCGGTTGGTCCACCGCGTCCATACCACTTTTATTGGGGGCCATATCCGAGAGCACAAGGTCTACCGGCTGATCCCCCAGCATGGCTTCGAACTCCGATAGGACGGCCTGCTCCCTGAAGTCACCGTGAAGAAACTCCACGCCGGCCAGCGGCGGCATCTCCAGAATGTCCAGGGCGAGCACGCGGCCGGTGTCGCCGATCTGGCGCCGGATCTGCTGTGACCAGCCGCCCGGGGCGGCGCCCAAGTCGACCACGACCATGTGCGGCTTCAGCAGCCGGTCACGCTCGAGCAGCTCCTCCAGCTTGTAGGCCGCACGCGAGCGCATGCCCTCGGCCTGGGCCTTCTTCACGAAGGGGTCGGAGAAGTGCTCTTTCAACCAGCGTTGACTGCTTTTGCTGCGCGTTGCCATTGGATGCGGGCCGGATGGGGTGGTCATGATACCCTGATCGCCCCAGATAACCGCTTGTTTCCTGAATGTCCATCACGCTGACCTCGTCCCAGACCCGCTTCCTCCGCGGCCACGCCCATGATCTGAAGGCCCTGCTGCAGATCGGCGGCAAGGGGGTCACGCCGGCCTTCCTGGCCGAACTGGACGAGGTCCTGGAGCGCCACGAACTGGTCAAAGTCAAAGTCGCCGGCGAAGACCGCGACGCGCGCGACGCCATGATCGCCGAGCTGGTGTCGGCCTCCGGCAGCGCCCTGGTGCAGCGCATCGGCCACGTGGCCGTGCTGTACCGCCCCAGCAAGGAACAGCGCCAGATCGTCCTGCCGCGCGGCTGAACCCGGAAGACCCCATGCAGCTGAGCCACGAAATCCCCGACTACGCCTATGCCCTGCGCGCCGCCGATGGCCGCACCGCAAAGGTGAACGAGCGGACGCTGGCCTCCAGTTTCATCCTGGCGCCGGACACGCTGATCGAGGCGTGGCCGGTGGCCACCATCGCCGAGCTGACCCCCGAACACCTGCAGCCGGTGCTGGCCCTGAATCCGGCGCTGGTGGTGCTTGGCACCGGGGACACCCAGGTGTTCCCGCCTGCGGCGGTGATGGCAGCCTGCCTGACCCGCGGGATCGGGCTGGAAGTAATGAACAACCCGGCCGCTGCGCGCACCTTCAACATCCTCGCCAGCGAGGGTCGCAAGGTGGCGGCAGCGTTCATTCTGACCGGCTGAACGTGCTGATATCCGTTCAGGAAAGGCCGCCCGTATGGCGGCCTTTTTTGTGGGCGGGGATGCGGGCGGCCGCGTTGGCTGTTTTCGATCATTGCCGCGCTGCGCGCGGCCAGCCGACCAACGGTCGGCTCTACCCGGATTGTCGCGCCCGGTGCGGTGGTTACTTCGGCGGCAGGTACAGCAGCGGGTCGACCGGCTTGCCGTTGTAGCGGATTTCGAAGTGCAGCATGTCGCGCGGGGCACCGGTGCGGCCCATTTCGGCGATCTGCTCGCCGGCCTTGACGCTCTGGCCTTCGTTGACCAGGCGCTTGCGGTTGTGGCCGTAGGCCGACAGCCACTGGTCGCTGTGCTTGATGATGATCAGTTCACCGAAACCGACCAGGCCGGCGCCGGAATACACCACCACGCCGCCGGCGGTTGCGCGCACGGGCTGGCCGCTGCTGCCGGCGATGTCCACGCCCTGCTTGGTGGCCTCGCCGGCGACGAACTTGCCCACGATCGCGCCATCGGCCGGCCAGCGCCAGCTGATGTTGCTCTTGATCGCGGTGGTCGGCGACGGGGTGGGCGCCGGGGCCGGCGCGGGGGCAGTGCCCGGGCGCGGTGCGGTCACCACCGTGGTCGGCGCACGGCCGCCGCCGCCGCCGGGGTACAGGCGCAGCGTCTGCCCGGGGTAGATCGTGTAGGGCTCGGACAGCCCGTTCCAGGCCGCCAGGTCGCGCGGGGTGATGTTATGGATGCGGGCCAGCGCGTACAGGGTGTCGCCACGTCGGATCACCGCGGTCTGCCCCGGCTTGGCCACCGAGCTCTGCGGCGTGGGGTGGGCGGTGCCGCCGCCGCTGCCCGAGGGGCGCACCACCGTGGCGGTGCCACAGGCGCTCAACGCGGACACCACCAGCAGCAGCGCGCCGGTGCGCACTCCCTTGCTCATACGATCAACACTCATGCGAACTTCGACCTCCATACAAGCCAGGCAACCAAGCCCACCACCAGCACGGTCGCGACCCAGCCCAGCGGTTCGATCCAACGCCGCAGCGCGGCTTCCGCGCGCGGCCCGCCGATGCGGATGACGGCCGCCAGGACATACACCCGCTTGCCCCGCCCGATCAGCATGCTCAGGAAGTACTGCGGCAACGGCACGCCGACAATACCCGATGCCCACGTGAAGACCTTCATCGGGATCGGCATGAACCCGCCGAGGACCAGGAAGGTGAACACCGCCCACGGCGACTCGGCCATCTTGGCCTGCACCACCGCGATGCCACCTTCGATGCTCGACAGCATGCCGAGCGCGGCGAACACCGGCTTGAGCGCCTCGAAGGCGTAATGCCCCAGCGCGTAGCCCACCAGCGCACCGGCCATCGAGCCGGCCAGGCTGAGCGTGGCGAACCACCAGCCGCGCTTGGGCTGGGCCACGCACATCGGCGCGAGCATCACCTCGGGCATCACCGGGAAGATGATCGCCTCGATGAAACTCAACACCGTGAGATAGGTGGGCGCGCGCTCATGCGCTGCCCACTTCATCGCCCGCTCGTACAGCGGGCCAAAGATCTTCATGACGCAACGCTCCTTGGAATCAATCCAGCATGCCAGACAGCAGCGGCACGAACGTGACCGGCGCCAGTACCTGTTGTTCAACACTGCCGTCGTCGCGACGGGTGAGCTGCACCAGCGACTGCGCGCCAGGCCCGCCCACCGGTGCCACCAGGCGTCCGCCCACGGCCAGCTGTTCGACCAGCGCATCCACCAGCGCCGGGGCTGCCGCGGTGACCACAATGGCGTCGTACGGACCGTGTTCGGCCCAGCCGGCGCGACCATCGTCGTGCTTGCTGCGGATGTTCATGCCGAGCGCGCGGAAACGCTTGCGCGCCTGGCGCAGCAGATCGCCGATGCGCTCGACGGTATAGACCTCCAGCCCCACCGCGCCCAGCACGGCGGCCTGGTAGCCCGAGCCGGTGCCGACTTCCAGCACTTTTTTCGGCGACGACTGCAGCACGGCTTCGGTCATGCGGGCCACCACCCAGGGCTGGGAGATGGTCTGGCCGTGGCCGATCGGCAAGGCGGTGTCTTCGTAGGCACGCGAGGCCAGCGCTTCATCGATGAACAGATGCCGGGGCACGACGCGGACCGCGTTGAGCGTGACCTCGTCAGCAATGCCGGCCTCGCGCAGGCGTTCGACCAGACGGTCGCGCACACGCTGCGAGGTCATGCCGATGCCGACCGCTTCGGGCTGCAGGCGCAGGCGCTGGGTCATGCCGGACGGTCCAGCGCGGCTGTCAGCCCACCCACCCAGCTGGCCACTTTTTCCAGCGCCTGGTAGCGCGTGAGGTCGACCTGGATCGGGGTGATCGAGATGAAGCCATTGCGCACGGCGTGGAAGTCGGTGCCGGGGCCGGAGTCCTGCTCGCGACCGGCCGGGCCGATCCAGTACACCTCGTTGCCGCGCGGATCGCGCTGCGGGATGCAGCCTTCGGCGCGGTGGCGGTTGCCCAGGCGGCTGACTTCGAAGCCGCGCACCTGCTCCCACGGCAGATCCGGGACGTTGACGTTGAGGATGGTGTCGGCCGGCAGCGGATCGGCCTTGAGCCGCGCCACGATTTCCACCGCGGCGCGCGCGGCGGTCTCGAAATTGCGCGCTTCGTGGTTGTGCGTCACCAGCGATACCGCCACCGCCGGCAGACCGAGGAACCGCCCTTCCATCGCCGCCGATACCGTGCCGGAATAGATGACGTCATCGCCCAGGTTGGCGGCGTTGTTGATGCCCGACACCACGATATCCGGCTCGTACTCGAGCAGCCCGGTCAGCGCCAGGTGGACGCAGTCGGTGGGCGTCCCGGCCACTGAACAGGTGTAGTGGTCGATGCGCTTGAGCCGGATGGGCAGGTCCAGGGTGAGCGAGTTGCTGGCCCCGGAGCGATCGCGGTCGGGGGCGACCACCATCACTTCATGGCCCGCCTCACGCAGCACCGTGGCAAGCATCCGGATGCCCGGGGCATCGACACCGTCGTCATTGCTGACCAGGATCCGCATCTGCGATTTAACCGCTTGATTTTTCAAGACTTCGATTCCATCACTTTCCAGCGTTGGCGGGGTCGATGCTCATCCGTGCGGGGAGCATCGACCGCGCAAGTGCGTCAGCTATTGTGCCGCATGCGGACAGATCGTCCTACCCCGCAGACGGTAGGCAGCGGCCATCGCCTCGCATTACGCTGTACGCATGTCACATCCTGAAGACGAAGATCCGGCGGCGCTGTTCCGCGCGGCGATCGGGGCGGTCACCCCCCTGAAGAAACCGGCCGCGCCGCCGCCGGCCACGCCGCGGCCGAAACCGCGCGCGCGCATGGCCGAGCAGGACGACCAGGCGGCCCGCGGCGAGTTTGCCCGGCTGTTGCGCGACAGCAACCCGCTGGAGGCCGGCGACACCGCCAGCTACCGGCGCGATACCCTGCCGGCGCGCATGTTCCAGCGGCTCAAGCGCGGCCAGTATTCGGTCCAGGACGAACTGGACCTGCATGGCGCCACGGTTGCACAAGCCGACGCGATGCTGCGCCAGTTCCTGCAGGAGGCGCATGCGCATGACTACGGTTGCGTGCGCATCATTCATGGCAAGGGGCTGCAGTCCGATGGCGGCGCGCCGGTGCTGAAGAACCTGGTGGATCGCCTGCTGCGCCTGCGCAATGACGTGCTGGCCTTTCATTCCGCGCCCGCCGGACAGGGCGGCACCGGCGCGGTGCTGGTGTTGTTGAGCAACCGCTAGCCGGGCAGAGCCCGGCTCTACGGGGGTGCGGTCAGCCGGGCAGAGCCCGGCTCTACGGGGGTGCCATAGCCGGGCAGAGCCCGGCTCTACGGGGGTGCGGTCAGCCGGGCAGAGCCCGGCTCTACGGGTGTGCGATAGCCGGGCAGAGCCCGGCTGCGCGGTCAGCCGGGCAGCGGGGCGTCGGTCTGGCTGGCGTCGTGTACCGGGCCGAGTTCGTGCAGGACCGCGGTGGCATAGCAGCCGGGCGGGAGGGCGAAGCTCAGTTCCAGTACGTCGGGCTGCAGCCAGCGGTGCTGCAGCATGGCCGGGCGCAGGCGCAGCGCGCGACGCTCCTGCTTGAGGCGCGCTCCTTCCAGGCCGGCACGCAGCGCCAGCGACTGGTCGTCGGCGATCGCGCCCAGCTCCAGCGCCGCAGCGTCGCCGCTGCTGCGCAGTTCGCCCTCGCCCCACAACGGGCCGCTGGGATGGATGTCGAAACGGGCCAGGCGGTCGGCCAGCAGGTCGGTGAACGGCTCGGGGCCGAACACGCTGCGACTGCCGTCCAGCATCCACACCTCGCCGTCCACCGGCGCATCCCAGTTGCCCTGCTGGACCCGTTCGGCCAGCACCTGGTTGAACAGCGCCGAGCGCGCGGCCGACAACAGCAGCGAACGCTGGTCTGGACGCATGCGGCGCCCGCCGAACATCGCCAGCGCCGCGGGCACGTTGCCACCGTCGCGACCGAAACGCTGTTCGCCGAACCAGTTGGGCAGGCCGCGCGCCGCGATCAGCGACAGGCGCTCGTCGATGGCCGTCGCATCGCCCTGCACGTCACGCAGCACCAGCTTGAAACGGTTGCCGGCGAGTGCACCGCGCTGCAGTTTGCGGTTGTGCCAGGTCGAATCGACGACCTCGATCTCATCGGAGGCCAGCAGCGCCGGATCCGGCGCGACCCGCTTGGGCAGGTGCACGCTGAAGCGCTGGGTGGTGACCGCATGGCGATCCTTCATGCCGGCGTAGCTGACCGCCATGTCCGGCAGTCCGGCCCAACGGGCCAGCACCTTGGCCACATGCACGGTGTTGGCACCGCGCTTGCGCAGGGTGAGCAGCAGGTGTTCGCCCTCCCCGCTCGGCTCGAACGCCGGCAGTTCGTCGACCTGGAAATCCTCCGGCGTGGTCCGGATCTTCGCGGTCAGCAGCGGCGCGCCGAACGCCAGCGGCAACGGGATCACAGCGCCACCAGCAGCACGGTGGCCTGGGCGGCAATGCCTTCGCCGCGCCCGGTGAAGCCGAGCTGCTCGGAGGTGGTGGCCTTGACGCTGACCGCATCCAGCGCGATGCCGAGCAGGCCGGCGATGCGTTCGCGCATGGCCAGCGCATGCGGGCCCACCTTCGGGCGTTCGCAGATCACGGTGATGTCGGTATTGCCGACCTGCCAGCCGCGCTCGCGCAGCAGGCTGTTGCAGTGCTCGAGGAAGCGGCTGCTGTCGGCATCCTTCCAGCGCATGTCCGACGGCGGAAAGTGCTGGCCGATGTCGCCCAGCGCAAGCGCGCCGAGCATGGCATCGCACAACGCATGCAGGATCACATCGCCGTCGCTGTGCGCGAGCACGCCGCTGGTGTGCGGCACACGGACGCCGCCCAGCATGATGTGGTCGCCCGCGCCGAAGGCGTGGACGTCATAGCCCTGTCCGATGCGGACGGGAGGAAACGGGGTGTTCATGGCGTGAACCTGATTGTAGCGCCGGGCTCTGCCCGGCTTGGCAAGATGAAAGCGACGTGCGGAATCAGCTTCCGCGACGCGACAACACGAATTCGAAACGGGACAGATCCGACGGGGTGGTGACCTTGAAGTTGTCTTCGTTGCCTTCCACCAGCAACGGCCGCAGGCCCTGCCGCTCCATCGCCATCGCCTCGTCGGTGACCTCGATGCCGGCATCGGCGGCCTCCTGCAGCGCGCGCGCCAACTGATGGCGGCGGAACAGCTGCGGGGTCAGTGCGCGCCAGAGGCGCGCCCGCGGCTCGGTGGCATCGATGCCACCGTCATCGCCGGCCCGCTTGAGGGTGTCGCGAACCGGTGCGGCCAGGATCGCGCCGACCGGGTCGTTGCGGCCCACCTCGAGCAGCCGGCCCAGATCGGCAGCGGCCAGATTGGGGCGCGCGGCGTCATGGACCAGCACGAAATCGTCGGCGCGCACGCTGTCGGGCAGCGCCTGCAGGCCGGCCAGCACCGAGCCGGCGCGGGTTGCGCCGCCTATGCAGGTCAGGATCGGTTTGTCGGCAAGCGAGGTCCAGCCAGGCCAGTCCTGGTCCTGGTCGGCGATCACCACCATCACCCCGGCCACCACCGGATGCGACAACAGCGCCTCCAGGGTATGTGCCAGCAGCACGCGATCACCCGCCAGCAGATACTGCTTCGGGGTGGCACCGCCGAAGCGCGTGCCGCGCCCGGCGGCAGGAACCACCGCCCATACGCTGCCCATCAGGGTATTTCCTGATGCGGGGCGTCCGGGTCGGCCACGGCGGTGGGCGCGCGCGGTGGCGCCACCGGCGCGTCTTCGACCACACGGTAGAACTTTTCACCGGGCTTGATCATGCCCAGTTCGCTGCGCGCACGCTCTTCGATGGCCGCCTCGCCTTCCTTGAGGTCCTTGACCTCGGCAGCCAGCGCGTCGTTGCGCTGCTGCAGGCCGGCATTGTCGCGCCTCTGGGATTCGACCTGGGCTTCGAGCGTCATTACTTCCCCCGAATTGCCCGGGCCGAACCAGAAGCGGTACTGCAGCCATGCCAGCAGTACCGCGAGCACCAGCAGGAGCCAGCGCCAGTCGCGCATGGGATCAGCGCTTCAGCGACACGAACGCGTCACGACCGGCGTAACGCGCGCCGGCACCGAGAGCTTCCTCGATGCGCAGCAGCTGGTTGTACTTGGCCACGCGATCGCTGCGGCACAGCGAGCCGGTCTTGATCTGGGTGGCGGTGGTGGCCACGGCGATGTCGGCGATGGTGGTGTCTTCGGTTTCGCCCGAACGATGCGACACGACCGCCGCGTAGTTTGCGTTGTGCGCCATCGCGATGGCTTCCAGGGTCTCGGTCAGGGTGCCGATCTGGTTGACCTTGATCAGGATCGCGTTGGCCGTGCCGGTCTCGATGCCTTCCTTGAAGATCTTCGGGTTGGTCACGAACAGGTCGTCGCCAACCAGCTGCACCTTGTTGCCGATGCGGTCGGTGAGCAGCTTCCAGCCGGCCCAGTCGTTCTCGGCCAGGCCGTCTTCGATGGTGATGATCGGGTACTGGGCAGCCCAGTCGGCCAGGAAGTCGACGAACTGCTCGGAGGTCAGGCGCTTGTTCTCGCCGACCAGGTTGTACTTGCCGTTCTCGTAGAACTCGCTGGACGCCACGTCCAGGCCCAGCAGCACGTCTTCACCGGCGGTGTAGCCGGCCTTGCCGATCGCTTCGAGGATGGTGTCCAGCGCTTCGACGTTGCTGCGGAAGTCCGGGGCGAAGCCACCTTCGTCGCCGACGGCGGTGCTGAGGCCGTGGCCCTTGAGCACCGACTTGAGCGAATGGAAGATTTCCGTGCCGGCGCGCAGCGCTTCGGAGAACGAGGGGAAACCGACCGGCAGCACCATGAACTCCTGGAAGTCCACGTTGTTGTCGGCGTGCGCGCCGCCGTTGATGATGTTCATCATCGGCACCGGCAGCGTCACGTCGCGGCCCTGCGCCAGGTACTGCCACAGTGCCTGCTTCTTCGACGCGGCCACGGCATGGGCGTTGGCCATCGAAACACCGAGCAGCGCGTTGGCGCCCAGGCGGCCCTTGTTCTCGGTGCCGTCCAGATCGATCAGGCGACGGTCCAGGCCTTCCTGGTCGGCGGCATCGAAGCCCTTCAGCGCGCTGGCGATGGTGGTGTTGACGTTGGACACGGCGTTGCGCACGCCCTTGCCCAGGTAACGGGTCTTGTCGCCGTCACGCAGTTCCACCGCTTCCTTGGTGCCGGTCGAGGCACCCGACGGAACCGCGGCGCGGCCGAACGAACCGTCCTCCAGGACAACTTCGGCTTCCAGCGTGGGATTGCCACGGCTGTCGAGGATTTCACGGGCGTGGATGCTGCGGATCGTGGTCATAGCGGGCCGGTTACCAGTCAGAAAGGGGAAACGCCAAAGTGCAGCGCCGAAAACGTGCCGCGTGATTATCCCTGCCCGCCCCCCGCTTGCCAAATCGGCGTGACATCGCCGATCAGCACCTGCGTGGACGACGCGGTGCGCGCCAGCAGTGCGGGCAGCAGCAGAACTGCCGCCAGCAGCGCGAGCAGCACCAGGCCTACCCCACCGCCGGCCGGTTGCCGGCGCAGCCGGAACGACAGCACGATGGAGATGAGCGCAGCCAGCACCACCGCCGCCGACAGGGCCAGGGTGAACAGCAGGTACGGCTGCGTGGCCTGCATGGCGTGACTGCCGTCGCCGGGCATGCCGACGCTGGCCATCACCAGGATGGTCAGCATGAAGGCACACCCCCACGCGCCGATGCCGAGCACCAGCGCGGCCCAGCCCCACGGCCAGGCCCGCCAGTGACGCCGCTGGCGGCGCGCTTCCAGCGCCGCCCACGGGTCCAGCGTCATGCCTGCAGCGGCGCGCCGCCGGCCTTGCGCTCGCGCGCGGCCCGGATGAAGCCGATGAACAGCGGGTGGCCATCGCGCGGGGTGGACAGGAATTCCGGGTGCGCCTGGCAGGCCAGGAACCACGGATGCTGGTCGCGCGGCAGTTCCACCACTTCGACCAGCGTGTCGTCCATCGACTTGCCGGCGATGACCAGCCCGGCGTCCTCAAGCTGGGTGCGGTAGCGGTTGTTGAACTCGTAACGGTGGCGGTGACGCTCGGACACCACATCCTTGCCATACAGTTCGCGCGCCAGCGTACCCGGCTTCAGGCGCTGCTCCTGCAGACCCAGGCGCATGGTGCCGCCGAGGTCGGAGCGCTCGTCGCGCTTCTCGACGTCGCCGGTGGCGGTACGCCATTCGGTGATCAGGCCGATCACCGGGTTCGGCGACTGGCGGTCGTTCTCGGTGCTGTTGGCCCCCTCCAGCCCGGCCACGTGGCGGGCGAAATCGACCACCGCGGCCTGCATGCCGTAGCAGATGCCGAAGTACGGCACGTTCTGCTCACGGGCGAACTGCGAGGTGAGCACCTTGCCTTCGAAGCCACGGTCACCGAAACCGCCCGGCACCAGGATGCCGTCGACGTCCTTCAGGGCAGCCATGTCGGTGCCTTCCAGGTCCTGCGCTTCCAGCCACTTCAGCTTGACCCGGGTGCGCTGGCGCAGGCCGCCGTGCTTGAGTGCCTCGCCGACGGACTTGTAGGCGTCCTGGTGGTCCACGTACTTGCCGACCACGGCGATGGTGACTTCGTCCAGCGGGTGCAGCGTGGCATCCACGGCCGCTTCCCACTCGGACAGGTCGACCGGGCCGGCCTTGTCGCCCAGCTTGAACTGGTTGATCACGATCTCGTCCAGGCCCTGCTCATGCAGGCCCATCGGGATGCGGTAGAGCACGTCCACGTCCGGCACGCTGATCACCGCGCGCTCGGACACGTTGGTGAACTGGGCGATCTTGCGACGCTCGGACTCCGGCACCACCTGCTCGGAACGGCACAGCAGCACGTCCGGCTGGATGCCGATCGAGCGCAGTTCCTTCACCGAATGCTGGGTGGGCTTGGTCTTCAGCTCGCCGGCGGCGGCAATGTACGGCACCAGGGTGAGGTGCATGAACAGCGCCTTCTCCGGGCCGCGCTCGGTGCGCACCTGGCGGATCGCCTCGAGGAACGGCAGCGATTCGATATCACCGACGGTACCGCCGATCTCCACCAGGGCCACGTCGAAGCCTTCGGTGGCTTCGTCCATGCAGCGGCGGATTTCATCGGTGATGTGCGGGATGACCTGGACGGTGGCGCCCAGATAGTCGCCGCGGCGCTCCTTGCGGATCACGTTCTCGTAGATGCGGCCGGTGGTGACCGAATTCTTGCGGCTCAGGCGGGTACGCACGAAGCGCTCGTAGTGGCCCAGGTCCAGATCGGTCTCGGCGCCGTCGTCGGTGACATACACCTCGCCGTGCTGGAACGGGCTCATCGTGCCCGGATCGACGTTGATGTAGGGATCAAGCTTCATCATGGTGACCCGCAGGCCACGGGCTTCAAGGATGGAGGCGAGCGACGCGGCGGCAATGCCTTTGCCGAGCGAGGACACTACGCCGCCGGTTACGAAGATCAAGGGAGTCATGGCTGGGGGTGTCCTGTCAGGAAGGGGGAGACGACGCCGGCGCGCGGGGCGACGGACGACGTGAAGGGGAAATCGGGGGAGGTCCGGCCGCTGGCTGCGGAAGATTCACGCGCCGGGGGCTGGATCGGGAGAGCGGTGCGGGGGCCGGTCGGCGAGGTCGGGGGGGCCGTGCCGGTCGCCGTGCGGACCGTCACCTCCTGCCTACCCTGCTGGCGATCGCGCACGATCAGGCCAGTCCATTCGCTGATGGATGACACGCACTGCTCCCGGAAAGCCATAGTTTACAGATTGAAGGCCTCCAGCCCAAGGGCTGGTTGGCGGCCTTCACAAAAAAAAGACGCCCCGGCAGTGCCGGGGCGCCTTTGTCGGCCAGGAAGAGGTCAGCGCTTCTTCTTCGCTTCCTCTTCCTCTTCCTTCTGCGGGGCCTGGTCGCCCTTGGCCTTCATTTCGGCAGTGGCGGCGGCCCGGCGCTTGGCCTTGGCCTCGGCCTCGGACTGCGCCTTGTCGGCCTGCTCGCCCTGCTGCGGCGCGGGCTGGCCCTGTCCGGCGTTCTGGGCCAGCGCCAGCGGCACGGCCACGACGGCAGCGGCAATGGCAACGATGGTCAGCAACTTCTTCATGGGTGCTCCTCGCGATATCGGCTTGGGTGCGGGGACCGGGGTCCGGTTCCAGCCTGCACAGTCTATCGCGCCCCGGTCGGCCGCCCCCTGAACGTGTGGCGTGCAAAAAAGCTGCCCAGACCGCAAACTTCGCCGTCGCTTTGCGCTTTATGAAGACAGATGAACGCCCGCTATAACGCCGCCGATATTGAAGTCCTGTCCGGCCTGGACCCGGTCAAGCGCCGCCCAGGCATGTATACCGACACCGCGCGCCCGAACCACCTGGCGCAGGAAGTCATCGACAACGCCGTGGACGAGGCGCTGGCTGGCCATGCCCGCACGGTCGAGGTCACCCTGTTCAAGGACGGCAGCTGCGAGGTCAGCGATGACGGCCGCGGCATGCCGGTGGACATCCACCCGGAGGAGAAGATCCCCGGCGTCGAACTGATCCTGACCCGGCTGCATGCCGGCGGCAAGTTCAACAACAAGAACTACACCTTCTCCGGCGGCCTGCATGGCGTCGGCGTCAGCGTGGTCAACGCGTTGTCCACCCTGGTGGAAGTGCACATCAAGCGCGATGGCAGCGAACACCGCATCACCTTCCGCAATGGCGACCGCGCCACCCCGCTGGAAGTGGTCGGCAGCGTCGGCAGGAAGAACACCGGTACCCGCGTGCGCTTCTGGGCCGACCCGAAGTACTTCGACACGCCCAAGTACAACCTGCGCGCCCTGCGCCACCTGCTGCGCGCCAAGGCGGTGCTGTGCCCCGGCCTGACCGTCAAGCTGCGCGACGAGGCCACCGACGAGCAGGACACCTGGTATTACGAGGATGGCCTGAGCGACTACCTCAGGGCCGAGCTGGGCGAGCGCGAGATGCTGCCGGCCGAGCTGTTCGTGGGCCAGTTGAAGAAGGATACCGAGGTGGTGGACTGGGCCGTGGCCTGGCTGCCGGAAGGCGAGCTGGTCCAGGAAAGCTACGTCAACCTGATTCCCACCGCCCAGCACGGCACCCATGCCAATGGCCTGCGTACCGGCCTGACCGAGGCGCTGCGCGAGTTCTGCGACTTCCGCAACCTGCTGCCGCGTGGCGTCAAGCTGGCCCCGGAAGACGTCTGGGACCGGGTGTCGTTCGTGCTGTCGTTGAAGATGACCGACCCGCAGTTCAGCGGCCAGACCAAGGAACGCCTGTCCTCGCGCCAGGCCGCCGGCTTCGTCGAAGGCGCCGCGCATGACGCCTTCAGCCTGCTGTTGAACCAGAACGTCGCACTGGGCGAGCAGATCGCCCAGCTGGCCATCGAGCGCGCCAGCGCGCGCCTGAAGACCGAAAAGCTGGTGACCCGCAAGAAGGTCACCCAGGGCCCTGCCCTGCCCGGCAAGCTGGCCGACTGCATCAGCCAGGACCTGTCGCGCACCGAGCTGTTCCTGGTCGAAGGCGACTCGGCAGGCGGCAGCGCCAAGCAGGCCCGCGACAAGGATTTCCAGGCGATCATGCCGCTGCGCGGCAAGATCCTGAACACCTGGGAAGTCTCCTCCGGCAGCGTGCTGGCCTCCGAGGAAGTGCACAACCTGGCCATCGCCATCGGCTGCGACCCGGGCAAGGACGACATCAGCGGCCTGCGCTACGGCAAGGTGGTGGTGCTGGCCGATGCCGACTCCGACGGCCTGCACATCGCCACCCTGCTCACCGCGCTGTTCCTCAAGCATTTCCCGGCCCTGGTCGATGCCGGCCATGTGTTCGTGGCGATGCCGCCGCTGTTCCGCGTGGACGTGGGCAAGCAGGTGTTCTACGCGCTGGACGAGGAAGAAAAGCGCACCCTGCTGGACAAGATCGAGCGCGAGAAGATCAAGGGCCAGGTCAGCGTGACCCGCTTCAAGGGCCTGGGCGAAATGAACCCGCAGCAGCTGCGCGAGTCCACCATCCACCCCGACACGCGCCGGCTGGTGCAGCTGACCATCGACGATGGCGAGCAGACCCACTCGCTGATGGACATGCTGCTGGCCAAGAAGCGCGCCGGCGACCGCAAGCAGTGGCTGGAGAACAAGGGCGACCTGGCCTCGCTGGACGCCTGATCCGACCGTGTTGCCGCGAAACAGCCCGCCCTCCGGCGGGCTGTTTCGTTGTGGGCCGGGCACGGACATCGCCCCTTCATCCTGCGCGCCAGCGGATCGGGTAGCGTGGCGGTCCCTCGTGTGGTGGAGCCCGCATGCATTTCGATTCGACCTTGCGCCTGGACAGCGCCCGCCTGGTATTGAGCCCAATCCGCGCGGACGACGCCCCCGCCCTGTTCGCGATCCAGTCCGATCCCGACGTGATGCGTTACTGGAACCACGCGCCGTGGACGGATATCGCCCAGGCACATGCGCAGATCGCCGACGACCTGGCGGCGATGGTGACCGGCGTCCAGCTCAAACTGGCCATCCGCGACAGCGCGCAAGGGCCGCTGCTGGGCATCTGCGTGGTGTTCGCCATCGACGCGGACTCCGGCCGTGCCGAGATCGGCTACAACCTCGCGCCGCACGCGCAGGGCAAGGGCTACATGCGCGAGGCACTGGCGCGGTTGGCGACCTACCTGCTCGACGAACGCGGCCTGCGCCGGCTGGAAGCGGAAATCGACCCGCGCAACGCCTCATCGGCGACGGTGCTGGAGCGGCTCGGGTTCCAGCGCGAGGGCCTGCTGCGCGAACGCTGGTGCATCGCAGGCGAACTGTCCGATTCGGCGCTGTACGGTCTGCTGGCCCGCGACCGCGCGGGCTGAGCCAAACGAAAAAGCCCGCCGGTTGGCGGGCTTTTTCTTCCAGTCAGGCAGGGCCCGGCGCTTACGCCCAGCCGGCCAGCTCGAACAGTTTCAGGATCAGGTAGGCACAGCCGCCTGCCGCCGGAATGGTCAGGATCCAGGCCCAGACGATGCGCTCGATCACGCCAAAACGCAGCGAACGCGGGTTCTTGGCGTAACCCACGCCCATGATCGCGGTGGAAATGCTGTGCGTGGTCGAGACCGGCATGCCGAAATGCGCGGCCAGGGTCAGGATGGTGGCCGAGCTGGTTTCCGCGGCGAAGCCGTGGATCGGATGCAGCTTGACCATCTTGTGACCCAGGGTCTTGATGATCTTCCAGCCACCCGACGCGGTACCGGCGGCCATCACCACCGCACAGGTCAGCACGATCCACATCGCGATGCCGTCACCGGCGTGCGCGTCCGGGTGCATGAAGGCCAGCCAGGACGGCAGGTCGTTCAGCGCACCGGTCGCCTCGGCACCGATCAGGGTCATGGCGATGATGCCCATCGTCTTCTGCGCGTCGTTGTGGCCGTGGGCGAAGCCCATGTACGCCGCCGACACGATCTGCGCCTTGCCGAAGAAGGCATTGACGATGCGCGGACGCGCCATGCGACCCAGCCAGCCGCCGGCCTTGGCCATGCCGGCGATGATCGCCCACAGCAGCAGCATCACCACGATGCCGAGCAGGAAGCCGGCGATCGGCGAGGTGATCATCGGCAGGAACACCTTCCACAGCAGGCCCTTGTTCTGGGCCCAGGTGCCGATCCGTTCAGACCAGATCAGCGCATCCCAGTTGTTGTGGGCGGCGGCCAGGCCGGCACCGCACAGGCCGCCGATCAGCGCATGCGACGACGACGACGGCAGGCCCTTCCACCAAGTGATCAGGTTCCAGATGATGCCGCCCAGCAGGGCGCACAGGATCACCTGCGGCGTCACATCGACCACGTTGGTGTTGAGCAGGCCCGAGGCGATGGTCAGCGCCACGGCGGTGCCGGTCAGGGCGCCGATGAGGTTCATGAACGCCGCGAGCATCACCGCCCAGCCGGGCGAGAGCACTTTGGTCGCCACCACGGTGGCGATGGAGTTGGCGGTGTCGTGGAAGCCGTTGATGAACTCGAAGACGAGCGCGGCCAGGATCACCACCAGGACAAGGGTCAGCATGCTGTGGCGTCCGTCAGCTGTTCTTCAGCACGATCTGGTACGCCACGACACCGGCCTCGCGGCAACGGTCGATGGCTTTTTCCAGGATCTCGAAGAACTCCTTGAGCAGGAACATCTGCAGATTGTCCAGGCGGCCGGAATAGATGTCGCGGTACAGC
This sequence comes from Stenotrophomonas sp. LGBM10, assembly GCF_046736075.1. Taxonomy (GTDB): domain Bacteria; phylum Pseudomonadota; class Gammaproteobacteria; order Xanthomonadales; family Xanthomonadaceae; genus Stenotrophomonas. Next base: position 3,918,531 of record NZ_CP177163.1, on the reverse strand, counting down.
TCGAGCATCAGGCGGTCGGCCTCGTTCTCCAGCGAGCGCAGCTTCTCGTTGAGCGCGGTCATCCGGTCCAGGTTCATGTGGCGCAGGTCGTTGACCATTTCCACGACCACGCTGGCGGCCTGTTCAAGCATCGCCGCGCGCGGCGCGAAGTCGATGTGCTCCAGGTGGGTGGTGGCCAGCGAGTAGCGATCGGCGAACTTCTCGATCTGCTTGGGGATCTTGTACAGGGCCGAACCCAGCGCTTCGATGTCCTCGCGCTCGATCGGGGTCATGAAGCTGTCCACCAGCGCCTGGCTGATCTTGTCCGAGGCGGCGCGCTCGCGCAGGCGGGCCAGCTTGAAGGCGTCCAGCGCCGGCTGGCGATCGGCCGCGCGCAGCATCGCGTGCAGCGCCTTGGCGCTGTCCTGGGCGGCCTGCGCAGCCTCGTCCAGCAGGGTGTAGAACTGTTTGCCGGAGCCGAAAATGGTCTGCAGAGAGAACATTGAGAAACCTATTCGCCGTCGAGGAAGGACGGCACCGGGCGGAATTATGACGGTTTGATGTCCATTGCGGGTACTCCCCCCCGATCTTCACGCCCGGGTGGCCCTGCCTGAACGACTCTGTTTGCCTCACTGCCCCGGCCTTTTGTTAAGATGCGCGGGCACCTTCGGGTGCACTCTATGGACGACGACCCTTATCCCCCTCCGCGCCGCTGCGCCCCCCCGCGCCCCGGTAGCCGACATCGCTTGAACACGCCCTCCCTGCCACCAACCGGGGACGACGCCCGTGTTTGAACTTCTGATTGTCCTGGCCCTGATCCTGCTCAATGGCTTCTTCGCCATGTCCGAAATGTCGGTCATGACCTCGCGAAAGAGCCGGCTCAAGCAGATGGCCACCACCAGCAAGCGTGCCCAGCGCGCGCTGGAACTGTCCGAGAAGCCCGAAAGCTTCCTCTCCACCGTGCAGATCGGCATCACCCTGATCGGCATCCTGACGGGTGTGTACGGCGGCGACGCCATTGGCAGCGCCATTGCCCTGCACCTGCAGGACCTGTTCCCGGCGCTGTCGGCCAACTTCCCCCTGTTCAACGAACCGCAGCCCTGGTCGGCGGTGATCGGCAAGACCCTTGCCGTGGCCCTTATCACCTTTTTGACGCTGATCTTCGGCGAACTGGTACCCAAACGCCTCGCCATCACCCGTTCGGAGGACATCGCCGGACTGGTCGCGCTGCCCATGAGCGGCCTGGCCCGCATCGCCTTCCCCTTCGTCTGGCTGCTTTCGCATACCACCCGTCTGGTGCTGCGCCTGCTGGGGTTGGGCAAGGACGAAGCCGCGAGCGTGACCGAAGAAGAGATCCGCATGCTGGTGGCCGAGAGCCACGAGGCCGGCGTGATCGACGCGCACGAGCGCGACATGATGAACCGGGTGATGCGCCTGGGCGACCGCACCGCCGACAGCCTGATGACGCCGCGCAACCGGATCGCCTGGCTGGACACCGTGGCCGAGCCGGAGAAAAACATCGCGACCATGCGCGAGAACGAGTTCTCGCGTTACCCGGTTTACCGCGACAACGACCAGGACATCGTCGGCGTGCTCGAGGTGAAGAGTCTGGTGACGCGCCTGGTGCGCGACGACCACTCGCTGTTCCAGAACCTGCGCGAGCCGCTGTACGTCTCCGAATCCACCCATGCGATGAAGCTGCTGGAAATCTTCCGCGAGGAACAGCAGTCGATGGCGCTGGTGGTGGACGAGTACGGCGAGATCCAGGGCCTGGTGACCATCAGCGACCTGATGGGCGCGGTGGTCGGCCGGCTGCAGTCGGTGGAGAACGTGGACGAGGACGCCCTGGTGGTGACCCGCGAGGACGGCTCGTACCTGGTGGACGGATCACTGTCGATCGAGGACCTGCGCGAGCTGATGGGCAATGCCGAACTGCCCGATGCCGAAGACGGCGATTACTACACCCTGGCCGGCATGTGCATCCATTTCTTCGGACGCATCCCGCATGCGGGCGAGTACTTCGACTGGGCCGGCTGGCGCATCGAGATCGTCGACCTCGACGGCGCACGCGTGGACAAGCTGCTGCTGCGCACGCTGTCCGAAGAAGAGACCGATGAACTCACCGGCTGATCCCACCCCACCCGACCAGGACCGGCCCGAGTATCGCAACGAGGGCATCCGCACGCTGCTGGCGATGTTCGACCACGGCGATCCGGACGAGCGCCTGCGGCTGGGACAGATCCTGCAGAACCTGCAGCAAAGCGCGTTCGGTGTGTTCCTGTTCGTGGCCATCCTGCCGGCCTTCATCCCGATCCCGGGCATTGGCGGCGCGGTCAGCGGGCCGCTGATCCTGCTGATCGGGGTGCAGATGCTGTGCGGGCTGCGGCGGCCGTGGCTGCCGGGCTTCATTGCCAACCGCGGCCCCAAGCGCGGCACCATGCACCGCTTCCTGGCGCGTATCGATGGCGCGCTGCGCCGCCTGGACCGGCTGCTCAAGCCGCGCCTGCCGGGCCTGCTGTCGCCCCTGCCGGCCCATGCCTTCACCGGCCTGCTGCTGATCCTGGTGGGGGTGCTGCTGTCGCTGCCGATCCCGTTCACCAACTACCTGTTCGGCTTCCAGCTGCTGCTGTTCGCCCTGGCCCTGCTCGAGCGCGATGGCGCGCTGATGCTGGCCAACTGGATCGGCGCGGTGGCCGCCGTGCTGTTCTTCGGCTTCAGCTCGGGCCATCTGGTGAGCTATACGGTGGAGCTGTTCCACAAATGGTTTTGAGGTGTCCCGACCAACGGTCGGGACCTGCCTCGTCAGACCCCCGCGCCGGGCTCAGCGCAGATCGACCACGCCGTTGTCGGACAACGCGCCGGGCTCGTCGTTCATTGCCGACAACACGAAACTCAGGGCGCTGCCCAACAGGCCGCCGGGGCCATCCCAGTATTCGGCCGATTCGGCGCTGACGTGGATCAGGCGCAGGTTCGGGTCGTCCGGACCGCCGGGGAAGAACAGCTTCATGGCCGGCGACCACAGTTCCTCGGCCTTGGCGCGGTCATCGATCACCCGTGCGGTACCGGCCACCGACACATAGGTGTTGCCCGAGGTCGAGGCGTACGCCACGTTGACCCGCGGATTCAGCGCGATCTCTGCGACCTTCGGGCTGTCGGCCGCAGTGGCGAACCACAGGTCGCCATCGAACTCGACTTCCTGGGTGCCCAGCGGACGGCTGTACAGGCGACCGTCGACACCGACGGTGGTGAACATGGCGATGTCGATGCCGCGGATCATCTCGGCCAGCTGCCGGATGTGCTGTTGGCGGTCGTGTTCTGGCATGGGAGGACTCCTGCAAAAGGAACTCCATCACACCGGATCGCCGGCTACGGCGGCGTGAACCGACTGGTCACGCCGCCTTCGCGGATGCACGCCTTACGACGTAGCGGTGCCGTCGCGGTGCGCCTGCATCGCCAACCCGAACGAACGCTTGCGCGCGGCATGGTCGTAGATGTTGGCGGTGAGCAGCAGTTCGTCCGGCTTGTGCCGCGCCACGAAGGCCGCCATGCCCTCGCGCACCTGGCCCAGGTCACCCACTACCGCGCACGCGAGTGCGTTCTCCACGCCGAGTTTTTCGTGCGGCTGCCAGAAGGCCTCGATGTCGTCGATCGGCGGCGGAATCAGGCCCGGCTTGCCGCGACGCAGGTTGACGAAGCTCTGCTGCTGGGTGGTGAACAGGCGTTTGGCCTCGGCCTCCGAATCGGCCGCCACCACGTTCAGGCCCAGCACCGCATAGGGCGCATCGAGATGCTCGGAACGGCGGAATTCGCGGCGGTACACCGCCAGCGCTTCGTCCATCGCATCCGGGGCGAAATGCGAGGCGAAGGCGAACGGCAGCCCCATCGCCGCCGCCAGGCGCGCACTGAACAGACTGGACCCGAGCAGCCAGACCGGCACGGGGATACCTGCGCCGGGGACCGCGCGCACCGCCTGGCCGGGCTGGGCCGGCTGGAAGTAGTGGAGCAGCTCGCGCACGTCCTGCGGGAACTGGTCGGCGCTGTCGAAGTAGCGACGCAGTGCGCGAGCGGTCGGCTGATCGGTCCCTGGGGCGCGCCCCAGGCCGAGGTCGATGCGGTCCGGGTACAGCGAGGCCAGCGTGCCGAACTGCTCGGCCACCTGCAGCGGTGAATGGTTGGGCAGCATGATGCCGCCGGCGCCCACGCGGATGCGCCGGGTGCCGCCGGCGACGTGGCCGATCAGCACGGCGGTGGCAGCGCTGGCGATGCCGGGCATGTTGTGGTGCTCGGCCAGCCAGTAGCGGTGGTAGCCCCAGCCCTCGGCGTGCTGGGCCAGGTCCAGCATGTTGGCGAAGGCCTGCGTGGTATCGCTGCCTTCGCAGACCGGGGCCAGATCAAGAATCGACAGGTGCATGGACACGTTCCATCAAAGGGTATCCCCTTCAGATGGGGCCGATTCCCGGCGCCGCCATGCCCGGCAGCGGGACGCTGATTTTCGCGTTCAGCGGTTAAACGGCGGGCGTATCGACCAGCGGGGCCAGGTCCGCGTCCAGCGCCACCCGTTCATCGAACACGAAACAGCGGCCGTCATAGCCTTCCCCGCCCACGGCCTCGAAGTACCCCAGGATGCCGCCGTCGAGTTGCAGCACGTTGTCCATGCCGTCGTTGCGCATCCACAGCGCCGCCTTTTCGCAGCGGATGCCGCCGGTGCAGAAGCTCACCACGGTGCTGTCGCGCAGCGCCTCGCGGTGCGGCGCCAGCGCCTCGGGCAGATCGGTGAATTTGGTGATCGGCAGCACCAGCGCGTCCTGGAAGGTGCCGTACGCGATCTCCTGGGTGTTGCGGGTGTCCAGCATCACCACCGGCTTGCCGGCGTCGTCATGCCCCTGCCGCAGCCAGCGCTGCACCGTGGCCGGGTCCACCGACGGCGCGCGCGGGTAGGCCAGCGGCTGGCCGTCGTCGATGCGGAAGCTGATGATCTCCGGCTTGACCTTGGCCTTGAGCCGGGCAAACGGCTGCATCTGGCTGTAGCTGGTCTTCACCCGCAGGTCGGCAAAGCGCGGATCGTCGCGCAGCGCGGCGTAGAACGTGTCGATGCCGGCTTCCGGGCCAGCCAGGAACAGGTTGATGCCCTCCCCGGCGACCAGCACGGTGCCACGCAGGTCCGCGGCGGTAGCGCGTGCCAGCAGGGTCGCGCACAGCGCATCCGGGTCGGCGATGGAGGTGAAATGGTAAGCGGCGATATTGGCGATCATGCCGCCATTTTACCGCCCCCTCCCCCGCTGTGGCGCCGCCCCGCGTTCAGCCTCGCAGCAGCATGAACGGCAGCAGCACCAGGGCCGCCGCCGCCGCCATGCCCAGCAGCATCGCCACCACGAACAGCGGGCGCCGACGGGCCAGGGTCGCGAAGGTTTCCGCGCTGCCGTCGCGCAGGGCCGCCTGGCGCTCGGCGCGTACCCGCTCGCCGCGCGCCTGCTGGTACTCGGCCATCAAGGCCTTGGCGCGCGGATGGTCCTCGTTGTCACGTATCCAGATGCCGCCCCAGGAGATGCCCCACGGGCTCGGTTCGGTGCGGTAATGGGCAATGCCCGCCTGATCCAGCAGGGCGGTCACGTCCTGGATTTCATCGTCCGCGACATGGCGCAGGTTGAGCAGCAGTTTCGACATGCCCCCATGATACCGCCCGGCGATGCGCTACCCTTGCGTCCCGTTTTCCTGACCTGGAGCCGCCATGCGCCGCCTGCTCATCCCGTTGATGTTGTCGCTGCTGGCCGGCTGCACCCCGCCCGGCCCGCCGCCCGGTGGCAGCATCGCGCAGTTCCAGAAGATCGATACCCAGCCCGGCAGCGGTGCCGAGGCCACGCCCGGCAGCCGCATCAGCGTGCACTACACCGGCTGGATCTACGACGAACGCACCGCCGACAAGCACGGCGAGAAGTTCGACAGCTCGGTCGATCGCGGCGAGCCCTTCAGCTTCACGCTCGGCAAGGGCGAGGTCATCAAGGGCTGGGACGAAGGCTTTGCCGGCATGAAGGTCGGCGGCAAGCGCACCTTGATGATTCCCGCCGAGTACGGCTACGGCGCCCGCCGCGCGGGGCCGATCGCCCCGGGCTCCTCGCTGGTGTTCGATGTCGAGCTGCTCGACGTCACCCCGCGCTGATCGTTGCGCATGAGCATTGAACGCAGCGCCCCGCGACGGGTAGCGATCATCGGTGGCGGGCCGGCAGGCCTGATGGCCGCCGAGACCGTGCGTGCCGCAGGGCATCAGGTGGACGTGTACGAAGCCAAGGGCTCGCCGGGGCGCAAGTTCCTGATCGCCGGCAAGGGCGGGTTGAACCTGACCCACTCCGATCCGCACGACCTGTTCGTGTCGCGCTACCGCGAGCGCGCGGCCGAAGTCGGCGACTGGCTCGCCGACTTCGATGCCGAGGCGCTGCGCGCTTGGGCGCTGGGCTTCGGCGTGGAGACCTATGTGGGCAGCTCGGGCCGGGTTTTCCCGGTGGATCGCAAAGCCGCCCCGCTGCTGCGGGGCTGGGTGCGGCGGCTCAAGGAACAGGGCGTGCGCCTGCATGTGCAGCACCGCTGGACGGGCTGGGATGCGCACGGCGACCTGTGCTTTGACACCCCGGACGGCACGCACACCGTGGCGGCCGATGCGGTGGTGCTGGCGATGGGCGGCGGCAGCTGGCCCCAGCTGGGCTCCGACGGTGTCTGGACGGTGCCGATGGCCGCGCGCGGCATCGACATCGCACCGTTGCAGCCGGCCAACTGCGGGTTCGATCTGGACTGGACCGCGTACTTCAGCGAACGCCAGGCCGGTGCCCCGTTGAAGCCGGTGGTGGCGCACTGGACCGACCTGCACGGCCAGCCGCGCTCCCTGCAGGGCGAGTGTGTGATCACCGCCAACGGCATCGAAGGCAGCCTGATCTATGCCCTGGCCGCCGACCTGCGCGATACCCTCGCCCGCGATGGGCAGGTGCAGCTGCAGCTGGACCTGCTGCCCGGCCAGACCGAGGCACAGGTGCTGGACAAGCTGCTGCGCCCGCGCCAGGGACGCAGCTTCGGCGAATACCTGCGCCGCCAGCTCGGCCTGGGTGGGGTCAAATCGGCGCTGCTGTTCGAAGTGCTGGGCAAGGATGCAGGGCAGTTGCCGCCCGAGCGGATTGCCGCAGCGCTCAAGCGCCTGCCGCTCTCGCCGCTGCGCCCGCGCCCGCTGGCCGAGGTGATCAGCACCGCCGGCGGCGTACGCCTGGAGGCGCTGGACGCGCAGTTGATGCTGCGCGACCTGCCAGGCACCTTCTGCGCCGGCGAAATGCTGGATTGGGAAGCCCCTACCGGCGGCTACCTGCTGACCGCCTGTTATGCCAGCGGACTGCGCGCCGGGCGCGGCGTGATCGATTACCTGGCGTAATGCCGGCCAGCGGCCGGCCTTACCCGCGCTGCATGCGCACCGAGGCCAGCGCTACACCGCTGGGATGCGCGTAGGCCTCTTCGCGCAGCGCCTGGAAGCCCGCACGCCGGTAGAACGGCACGGCGTTGAGCGAGGCTGACAACACCAGCGGGCGCAGCGGATCGCCCAGCGCCGCCAGTGCCTCCATCAGCGCCATGCCGATGCCCCGACCGCCCTGGTCGGGATCGACAAACAGCGCATCGATCTCATTGCCGGCCTGGTCGATCACGCCGTAGCCCAGCAGCGCGCCGTGCGCATCCTCGGCGACGATGCAGCCGCCCTGCCCGATCAGTGCGCGGTAGTGCGCCGGCGGAGGCGACGCCGCCCACGGCCCGATCACGTCCGGTGGATAGGCCGTGCTGCACAGCTCACGCACACAGCGTGTGCGCAGCGCCCACAGAACGTCGGCTTCGTCGGTCCGCCCACGGCGCAGTTGCATGCGCATCCTTCAACGTGACTTGCTGGCGCGCAACGCCTGGATGCGCGCGGGCGGCTGGAAGGAATCACTGCGCGCGTCGGCCCAGTAATCGTGGAACACCGCGTGGTCCGGCACCTGGCGCAGCAGCTCGCCGGGCGCGAGATAGCGGTACAGCGACGCCAGCGAGCGGATCTCCACCGGCGATACGCGCCGCAGGATGTGCTCCGGGCCCAGCTCGGCAGGATCGTTCAGGCCCGCCGCGCACAACAGGTCGCTCAGCGCGCGCAGTGTGTTCTCGTGGTAGTTGTGCACCCGCGACGCCTTGTCGGCCGCGTCCAGGTGACGCCAGCGATGCGGGTTCTGGGTGGCGATGCCGGTGGGGCATTTGTCGCTGTGGCAGCTCAGCGACTGGATGCAGCCCAGCGCGAACATGAAACCGCGACCGGCATTGCACCAGTCCGCCCCGAGCGCGATGGTGCGTGCGATCTCGAAGGCGCTGGTGACCTTGCCCGCCGCGCCAACCCGGATGCGATCGCGCAGGTCCAGGCCGACCAGGGTGTTGTGCACGAGCAGCAGGGCTTCGTGCATCGGTACGCCCACATGGTCGATGAACTCGGCCGGTGCCGCGCCGGTGCCGCCTTCGGCACCATCGACAACGATGAAGTCCGGCAGCAGGCCGGTTTCCTGCATGGCCTTGGCGATACCGAACCATTCCCACGGATGGCCGATGGCCAGCTTGAATCCCACCGGCTTGCCACCGGACAGCTCGCGCAGCCGCCCCACGAACTGCAGCAGTTCCACTGGCGTATTGAAGGCCGAATGCCGGGACGGCGACACGCAGTCCACGCCCATCGGCACGCCGCGCGTGATCGATATCTCCTCGCTGACCTTGGCCGCCGGCAACACGCCGCCGTGGCCGGGCTTGGCGCCCTGCGACAGCTTGATCTCGATCATCTTGACCTGATCGTGGGTGGCGTTGGCAACGAACTTCTCTTCGCTGAAACCGCCGGCTTCGTCGCGGCACCCGAAGTAGCCCGAGCCGATCTCCCAGACCAGGTCGCCGCCCATTTCCCGGTGGTACGGCGAGATCGAGCCCTCACCGGTGTCATGGTAGAAACTGCCGCGCCGCGCGCCTTCGTTGAGTGCGCGGATCGCGTTGGCCGAGAGCGAACCGAAGCTCATCGCCGAGATGTTGAACACACTGGCCGAGTACGGCTTGGCGCAGTTGGGGCCGATCAGGATGCGGAAGTCGTGGTGGCCGATCGAGGTCGGCGCAAGCGAATGGTTGATCCACTCGTAGTCCACCGCATAGGTGCTGCGCAGCGTGCCGAACGGCACCACGTCCATTTCGTTCTTGGACCGCTGGTAGATCAGCGCCCGCTGCTGGCGCGAGAACGGCACGTCCTCCAGGTCGCTCTGCACGAAGTACTGGCGGATCTCCGGACCGATCGATTCCAGCCCGTAGCGGAAGTGCGCCATCACCGGATAATTGCGACGCAGCGTGCTGCGCTTCTGCAGCAGGTCCCAGGTGCCGAGCACCGCCACGGCGGCCGTGATGCCCACGCCCCAGTACCAGGCGGGCCAGATGCCGGCGAGCCACAGGCAGACCGGGAAAAGCAGGATGGCGAGCAGGTAGACAAGATACCGGTGCATGGCGTTCCTCGAACCAAAAACGTCTTCGAGTCTACCCCCGGCGTGCTGCGCCGTCGCGCGGGCCCTGAAAAAACAATGGCCGCCGCCCGTGGAGAGTACGGACGACGGCCTGCAAAATGGTCCAGCTGCGGTTACTACCCTTTCAGACAGCCCCAGGGTGGTACCCCGCATGACTGATCACAGCTGGTAGGTGAAGCTTAGACAGTCAACCGTGATCATTGTGTTACGACCCCAGCGTGAGTGCGGCCGGCTCCAGTTCGCCATGTACCCCGGTCCACAGCTCCAGCAAGCGGGTGAACCCGACACTGCGGCCGTCCGCCGCGGGCGGCTCGATCACAAACCCCGCCCACGCGCCGTCGGCGATGCTGGCCAGCACTTCCGGTTCGATCGCCGCCGACGCCATCGTCCACCGCGGGAAGTTGCGGGCCGGAATCCGGGCGTGCAGCAGTTGGCGCAGATTGCGGTGGGTGCGCGAATTGAGCACCCGCTGGTAAACCGAATTGACGCCGTCGTCCGGACCTTCGAAGTACTGGAGAAAATGGTGGCCATCGAACATCAGCACGCCCGTCACCCCGGCGACCTTATTGAAGCTGCCGGCCGCCGCCAGTATCTGATCTATATCGGAAGCTTGAATCCCATCGACAGCGTCACTTACGTACGCAATCGCACACAGCGGCATGAAGGAGTATCCGAAGGAGTTTCCCTGACTATGCCATGAACGTTTATGCGTTGATAGATGACCTATGCGACACTCCCGACCGCCCCGCGCGTCAGAAAACCGTCGCAGCCGCTCAGGGAGTTTCCACCTCGTAACCCAGCCGGCGCAGGTCGTCGAGGTAGCCACCGGGTGCGAGCAGGGAAAACACCGGCACCACCGCAAACGTCACGGTATTGCGCTTCAGGGCATCGCGCGCGTGGCCCAGCCATTTCTCCTGCGCGCGCTGGTCCAGGTCGGTGAGGCCGCGGCGGCGGCCAAACTCGCTGCGCTCCACCGCGTCCACGCACGCACCGTACCGGCTCTGTACGGCCATCCGCTGCAGGGCATCGATGTCGCCCACCGACCATGCGTTCGCGCGCTCGACCAGGAGCGGCAGCTTGTTCTCCACCACGTCGAGGGTGCGCTCGAAGCACGCCACGTCGTCCATGCTGCTGCCGCGCACTTCCTTGAGCGCCTGGCGCGGGTCCTCGATGCGGATCACCAGCTGCGTCGATACCGGTGTGTGGCCGTGCGCCTTGGCCGCCTTGTCCAGCACCTCCGAGACCGCCGAACGCTGCTTGAGGCCCACCTTCTTCAACGCCTCACGGTACAGCTCGGCTGCCGCCACCAGTGGACGATCCTTCTCGATGCCGCCATCGCGGCCGATGTACCGCTTCTTCTGCACTTCCCAGCGCGCGTACAGCGCGGGCGGCAGCACCTCCTGCAGGCGACGCCCGTCCGGGCTGCGCGCGGCCTTCATCGCCGACGGCAACAGGGTCAGGCCCTTGAAGAAGCCAATGTCGGCGTCCAGCGTCCAGCCGGGGGCGGTCAACATCTGCTGCGCCTCGGCGACGACAGCTTCGACCTCGTCCGACCGCCACTCCAGCTTGGCCGGCAACGGGCTGACCGTGCCCAGGATCCACAGCGTGTGCCCGTCGCTCGACGACACCCTCCACAGCCCGGGACCGGGCTGCGCGCCGGAGACCAGCACCGGCGCCATGTCCACCACCGGCGGCGGCGACTGCGGCGACTGCGGCGACTGCGCATGCACCGCAGCCGTCCATGCCAGCAGCGCCCCCATCAGTGCCATCCCTGCACGTGTCGCCTTTGCCATGTTTCACGGTCCATGATGATGATGTGTGTCGCGCAGCGTAATGCGCCCGTGAAGGCACTGCGTAAAGTTTGCGTTCTGCGGCGCGCTGCCGTTCCCCGCGCATAATGGGGTTCGGGTTTACAGGAGAATGCGTCATCGATATCGCGCTTCGTGCCGCCGCGCTTGCCCGCCGTGCGCATGCCGACCAGGTCGATAAAGCCGGGCGTCCCTATATTGGCCATGTGGCCCGCGTCGCCGCGCGGGTGCACGGCGACCCGGATGCTGAAGCCGTGGCGTGGCTGCACGATGTGGTGGAGGATTGCCCGGACTTCGCCGAGGAGGTGGCCGCCTTTCCGGCGCCGATCGTGGCCGCGGTCCAGTGCCTGACCCGCCGCGATGGCCTCACGGCCGACGCCTACTACGCGGCCATCCGCGCCAATCCACTGGCCTTGAAGGTCAAGCTGGCCGACATCGCCGACAACCGCGACCCGGCACGCCTGGTGTACCTGCCCGACGCGGTGGCGCAGCGCCTGACGGAAAAATACGCGCACGCGCTGCACGCGCTGGGCGAGGGGCCGACGTAAGAACGCCCGCAGATGCGGGCGCCTTGATACCGCAATGCCGCTTGATCAGTCCTGGAGCGGCGGCTGCGAGGTCTCCAGTGGAATGCACGAGCCGGAGGGCCCGCATACCACCAGATTGCCATTGCCATCCACCCCGATGCAGATCGGGTTGCCCGTGCAGGGCGGCGGCGGCGGCGGGTCCGCGTGCAGCGTGGGTACGAACAGAACGGCGAATACCAGCGCGACCGCTGCCTTTCCAATCAACTTCCTCATCGATTGAACTCCGTTGTCGTCACTTCACTGTGACGCTCCCTTGTAGCACCGCGCCAGGGACCGGACAAGATAAATGCGTGATGCCCGCTGTGCCGGGCACGGAGTTTCGGTGGCTGGTGCCCGGAGCCGGAATCGAACCGGCATGGAGTTGCCCCCGGCGGATTTTAAGTCCGATGCGTCTACCAGTTTCGCCATCCGGGCCGCGGCCATAGGGTGCCTGATCGCGCCCGGATTTGGAATGCGCGCCGTTCAGATCGCGCGCGAATAGCGCACCGGCTGGTCGGGCCGGGCCAGATAGCGGTCGAAGCACATCGCGAGCAGCCGCAGCAGCGGCCGGCCGCGTCCGGTGGCGCGCACGATGCCGCCGTCGTGCTCGGCCAGGCCGTCCTGCTGCAGGGGCACCAGCGCGGCCAGGCCCTCGGCGAAGTAGGTGTCGAAATCCACGCCGTGGCGCGCGGCCACCGCGCGCCCATCCACCTCGCCCTGGCACATCAGCTGGCCGATCAGTTCGGCGCGCAGCGCATCGTCGGCGTCCAGCGCCAGGCCGCGCCATACCGGTATCTGCCCGGCATCCACGGCCTGTTCCCAGGCGGGCAGCTCACGCGGATTCTGGCTGTAGTGCGGGCCGATGTGGCTGATCGCGCTCGCGCCCAATCCGACCAGGTCGGTATCGGCGTGGGTGGTGTAGCCCATGAAGTTGCGGTGCAGCTGGCCGGCGCGCTGCGCGCGGGAGAGATCCTCGTCGGGCAGCGCGAAGTGGTCCATGCCGATGTACTGGTAACCGGCATCGCCCAGACGCTGCACGGCCAGGCCGAGCAGCGCCAGCTTCTGCTCCGGTGTCGGCAGGTCGGCGTCGGCGATCTGCCGCTGTGCCTTGAACAGGTGCGGCAGGTGCGCATAGCCGTACACCGCCAGCCGGTCGGGGCGCTCGCGCAGCACGGTTTCCAGGGTCTGTGCGAAGCCGGTCAGGGTCTGGCGGGGCAGCCCATAGATCAGGTCGACGTTGACCGACCGCAGCCCGTATGCGCGGCACGCCTGCAGGATCGCCAGTGTCGGTTCCACGCCCTGTTCGCGGTTGATCGCCTGCTGCACCTGCGGGTCGAAGTCCTGGATGCCCAGGCTGGCCCGGTTGAAGCCCAGCTCGGCGAGCACGGCGATATCCGCCGGCGCGATGAAGCGCGGATCGAGCTCGATCGAGAAATCGCGCGCGGCCGACGCGCTGAAACGGAAACGGCTGCGCAGACCGTCGATCAGCGCGCGCAGCTGCGCCGCATCTAGAAAGTTGGGCGTGCCGCCGCCAAGGTGCAGCTGGATCACCTCGCGCGCGGGATCGAACAACGGTGCGATGCGGTCGGCCTCGCGCAGCACGCGGGCGACGTAGGCCTCGCCCCTGCTGCGGTCGCGCGTGATCACCCGGTTGCAGCCGCAGTAGAAACACGGGCTGCTGCAGTACGGCACGTGCACGTACAGCGACAGCGCGCGCCCCGTGGCGTTGCTGGCGGCGATGGCCCCTTCCAGCGCGGCGGCGTCGAAACCATCGTGGAAATGCGGCGCAGCCGGATACGAGGTGTAGCGCGGGCCGGGACGGTCGTGGCGGCGCAGCAGTTCCGGGTCGAAGTGCCAGGCAAGGCCGGCAGCGGCGGGCGATGTCGTGTTCATGCCGCCAGCGTGCCCCGTGCCGGGCCCGGCCGCATTGCGCCAGATCAATCCAGCCGGGGCTGCCCCAGCATCGGCAGGCTCGGCCAATGCAGCATCTGGAAGCGCCGCCAGAACGTATCGGCGATGCGGGTGGCCACGTCATCGGCCAGGCGCTGCATGGGCGCATTGCCGCACTCGGCCGTGGTGATCCGGAACAGGCACAGCCAGCGGTCGAACAGATCGCGGTCCAGCTCCTTCATGGCCATGTGCTTGGGCATGGGGGCGCCCTTGAAGCGCCGCGTGCCGCGCAGCATCGCCGACCAGAAATCCACCAGCTGGGCCAGGTGCGCGTCCCAGTCGTCCACGCGTGCGGCAAACACCGGCGCCAGGCGCGGTTCGGCGCGCACCCGGGCGTAGAAGTCCTGCACCAGGCGGGTGACCTCGGCTTCGCTGCACAGCTCGGGCGCAGCAACGGGCAACGGGTTTTCGGACAGATCCAGCATGGGCGGCCAACAGGTGCGGACGGGAAGCAGGGTCGGGGTCGAGGGGGCTGGACGCCTTGATCAGGATCAATGTCGCCGGCACTGACCCCGCCTAGGCTGAGCGCACCTGCAGGATGCGCGCAGCGGCGTCCCCGACCTCCGGTGGCGCGAAGTATAGACGCGCCCTGCCCCTCTCTCCTGACCGGGGCCGCAATGTACGATCCGCACGACTCGCCCGACCCCGCCCGCCGGCAACGGCTGATCCAGCACTGGGGTGCCGTGCTGTGGCCCAGCTTCATCGCTGCGGGCCTGGCCAGCCTGGTGTTCTTCGCCTTCGTGGACCCGCTGCGGCTGCGCGAGATCAGCTTTCCCCAGCATGCGATCAGCCGCGAACTGGGTTATACCGTCGGCTTCTTCATGTTCTGGGGGGTGACCGCCGCCGCCAGCACGCTGACTGGCTTCCTGCTGCGGCCGCCGCGCCGCGACGACGACGATCTGCCGCTGGGATGAACATGCCGCGACGGGTTCCCCTGCACTTGGTGGACGCGGCACCGGCTCCGGCGCCTGCCCATCCCGGCCGTCGGCGTGCACCGCTGCGCTGGCGGCCGCTGTTGTCGCTGGCGCTGCTGGCGATCTTCTATGCCCTGCCGTGGCTGCGCTGGCGCGGCAGCCAGGCGCTGCTGCTGGACCTGCCTGCACGGCGTTTCGATCTGTTCGGCGTGACGCTGTGGCCGCAGGACGCCTGGGTGGTGCTGGGCGCGCTGGCGGTGCTGGCCACCGGCCTGGTGCTGCTGACCAACGTCGGCGGCCGGCTGTGGTGCGGGTACGGGTGCCCGCAGACACTGTGGAGCCGCCTGTTCGGCTGGATCGACCGCGCCACCGCACGCGCGGTGCCCTGGCCTGGGGCCGCGCGGGTGATCCGGCACGTGTTGTGGGCGGCCGTGGCGCTATGGACCGGCATCACCTTCGTGGGCTTCTTCACCCCTGTCGATACGCTGGTCGCCACGCTGTGGCAGCCCGCATGGAGCAGCTGGGAGCGGTTCTGGGTGCTGTTCTATGCGCTTGCCACCTGGGGCAATGCGGGCTTCCTGCGCGAACAGGTGTGCCGCCATCTGTGCCCGTACGCGCGGGTGCACGCGGTGTTCTGCGACGACGACACCCCGCGCATGCAGTACGACGCGCGCCGCGGCGAACCGCGGGGTCCCCGGCTGCCCGGCCAGGGCGGCGTGATCGAACGCGGCCGCGGCCTGCTCGACCCGGTCAGCGCCAGCGACTACGCCTTCCGCGCCGCGCATGCCGACATCGCCGGCCCGATGCCGCACTTCAGCGCCGACCGGCTCGGCGACTGCATGGACTGCGCCGCATGCGTGCGCGCCTGCCCGATGGGGCTGGACATCCGCTCCGGTCCGCAACCCGACTGCATCGCCTGTGGCGCCTGCGTGGATGCCTGCAACCGGCAGATGCGCGAGTGGCGGTTCCCGCAGGGACTGATCCGCTACGTGAGCCCGCGTCGCGCCCTGCAGCAGCGGCCGCGCTGGTGGCGTCCGCGCACGCTCGCGGCGAGCGCATGCCTGGTGGCGCTGCTCTGCATCGGTTGGCAATGGTGGTGAGTTCCCCTGCGCTCCGGACTCCCCCGTCCGGTGGTCAACGTGCGCGCGGGCGCCCCGGGCTGCGCGGCGGCACCATCTGTGCGCGACGCACGATACCCAGTTGTTCGATGATCAGGGCCAGTTCGTTGGTCACCCGCGTACGCGAGGTGCCCTGTGGCACCAGGCGGTCGAGCACCCGCTGGTACGTCGTCCAGAATTCCGGACCGCAGCCATGTTTCACATAGCTGGCTTCCAACTCGGTCCGCACTCCCTCAGCCAAGCCATGTGCGCCGTATTGCATACGACCTCCGGTGGACTTGCCCTGCGTGGTGTCGATAAACCGCGTGATTGCGCCGTAGACGTACGTTTCACCCCTGGTTCACCCCAAGCTTGCACGGTCTTCGCGCCACGTCAATGGCCGCGACAGTCCCCGCAGCAATACGCCTGAACCGTTCAGGATGATCCGTCAGCCCAGCGCCATCATCTCCCCTGATCGTTGACAGCGGTATGTCAGCCCCGTGGCCCACGCCGCCACGGTACGGGCGGCCAACGCAGAAGGTCCGGTCACGACGATGCCCAGCGGGGCGTCACGCGCAGGGAGCGACCAGGGAGAGTCGGATGCGCGCCGGAGGCCGGCGCATGGGATGGTGCGCCGACGGGGATACGCTACCGGCCGGCAGGCACATGCTCCATCGGACACGGACGAATCTGCGGGCGCGCTGCCACCGTCCGTGCACTACCGCGCGTACTGATCCAGCAGCGACGGCGGCACGTGCGGTGCGACGACCTGCACCAGCAGCCCCATGCCGGCGGTCACCGCAGGGCCCTGATGCAGGTGGTGTGCGAACCCCAGCCAGTCGCCGGTACTCAACTGCCGGATCAGACTGGGCTCGACACCGAGCCAGCGCATGCCCCAGTACGGAAAGGCACGGCTGGAGACGTGGCCGCGCGCAAGTTCAACCAGGTGCTCATGGCTGCGCGCCTGCAGCACCCGTTCGTACACCGCCGACACACCGTCATCGGGCCCTTCGAAGTACTGCAGGAAGCGGCCGCCGTCGTACAGCAGCACGCCGGTGACCCCGGCCACGCCATTGAAGCGTGTGGCGTCCTCGACCAGTGTCTCCAGCGCAGCGGTGGAGAGGTCGGAACGTGCCTCACTGACATAGGCGATCGCACGCAGGGGCATCGGGTGTATCCAGGTTGAAGCAGAGCATCATGCTGGCACGATTCCCGCCACGGGAAGCAGGCGGCGTCTGAAGCGTTCATACCGACAGGATCGGCAAAGCCCTGCGCACACGGAGCACGGGAAGACGCGCGCAGGCTACTGCGCGCCCGGGGCGATGCGCGCGCCGCCTGCGGTACGTGCGGTGTCCTCAAGCGCGTCAGCGGTGGTTCTGCGAACCGGCAGGCGGAAGTCGAGCGAACTGCGGTCGTCCAGAATCAGCCGCACGGTGAGCACGGTGCGCCCGTCACGGTCTGGCGTGTAGGTCGGGACATGGCTGGCCTCCACCATCTCGGCCAGTACCGCATCGCCAACGATCGCGCGCACCACGTCGGTGTCGCCAAGCCGTGATTCGAGCTGCGCCTTCAGGTTGTTGTCGGACAGCACATCGCCCGCCGATTTCCCCGTAGCCGCGGCAACCTGCAGGCGTTCGACGGAAATTTCGTAGCGCGGCGTGGGGCGTTCAGCACCGCCCGAAGCGCCGGCTGGCATCGACAGGCCGGCAACAGCCAGGGCAACCATGATGTCCAGCACACCCATGCAGCACTCCTGTTCAACGCGTGGTGCCCCTGAGCGTACAACCTGTACGCATCGCGCAGACAACAAAAAGCCCGCTTTTGGCGGGCTGATCGTTTGAATCAAGATGGAGGCCTGGGTCGGAATTGAACCGGCGTACGCGGATTTGCAGTCCGCTGCATGACCACTCTGCCACCAGGCCGGTGACCCTATATGACAAGACCCCGAGAACGGGGCCTGGTCAGGATTTGGAGCGGGAAACGAGACTCGAACTCGCGACCTCAACCTTGGCAAGGTTGCGCTCTACCAACTGAGCTATTCCCGCAAAATCAGGCGCATATGTTACCGAAACCGCGAGTAACACACCAGCCTTTTCACACTTTATTTCACATCCGCAACGACCGGGCCGCTCAGGATGCCCGCGTGCCATCGCGGAGAAAAACAAGGCCCCAAGGGGGCCCTGTCGAAATATGGAGCGGGAAACGAGACTCGAACTCGCGACCTCAACCTTGGCAAGGTTGCGCTCTACCAACTGAGCTATTCCCGCAGACTTTCGCCTGCCCCGACCGCATCACACCCGGGGGTGTTGGAGGCTGCCGGCCCCTCGACCTGCGTCGAAGGAGCGCTATTGTGTCGGGATTCCTTCACGCCGTCAACATGCTTGTTCAGCCGGTGTGGAATGGCCGCGTTCACCGTGAACCGCCCTCACACGCGCATGCCGCGTCGATGGAAATAGATCTGTTCGGCCACCCGCCGCATCACACCCGACTGCAGGGCCAGATCCAGCGGCCAGTCCATCTGCAGATGGTCCATCGCCCAGCGCAGAACCCGCTTGGCCCGGAACCGCGGTGCTGCGCCGGCGGCAACGCCCTCCGCTGCCGGCCCCTGCCCGCGCAGATGCAGCGCGACTGCATCGCCCACGGTCCATCCATGCCGCCACGAGGAATGAATGCCGCCGGCCGACAGCGGCGAGACGATGCCGGCCGCGTCGCCGGTCAGGATCACGCCGGGCGCGGTGATCGGGCCGTCCGGCAGCCCGCACGGCACCAGGCCGGCGCGGGTAGCGCTGGCCTGGGCGGTGGCGGGCAGGCCGACCACGTCGCGGACGTGCGCCAGGAAGCCGTCCCGGTCCGGCTGCCGCGCCCGCGCGGGATCGTGGCGCAGTGCCAGCCCGACCTGCACGCCGGTCGGGTTCTGCGCGACCCAGCCGATGTAGCCGGGCGCGAAGCGCCGGCTCGCAAAACAGTGCAGCGCGCCGGCCTCGGGCAACACCACGCCGGCAAACTCCTGCTCCACGCCATAGAGATGGTCCCGCACCCGGCCCAGCCCGGTGCGCTCCGCCACGCGCGAGGTGGCGCCGTCGGCACCGACCAGATAGCGGGTGCGCCCCACGCCCTCCACCTGCCAGCCCACGCCCTCGCGCCGCGCATGGGTGAACGACTGACCCAGGCGCAGCGCCACCCCGCTGGCACGCAGTTCGCTGGCCAGCCAGCGCAGCAGGTTCGGCGTATCGGTGGTCATGAAGTAATAGCCCGGCGCGGCCAGCAGCACGCTGCGCAGGCACGGGGCATACATACGCACGTGCTCCACCCGCTGCATCAGTGCATCGGGCACGCGTCGCAGCCAGGTCTGCTCGATCGCCTCCTTCACGATGATCCCGGTGGTATGCAGGCGCGCACCGGGATCGGCCTTGCGCTCGAGTACGCACACACGCAGGCCGTACTGGGCAGCCGCCAGCGCGCAGGCTGCGCCGGCAAAGCTGGCGCCGACCACGACCAGGTCCCAGTCGTCGGCGGAAGAAGCGGTTTGCATTGGTGGCGTGGTCCTGCGCAGGCGAGATGTGCAGGATCGAGGTCGCCGGCGGAGCGGCCATGAAGTACCGGTGAAGCGGGTATGAAGCGACACGCCCGCAGCGGGCCGCATGGCCCCCATGTGACAATCCGCGCCATGAAACGCCTTCTCACCCGGCTACTGGGCCTGTGCACCGCCGTGGCCGCGGCAGGTGCCTGCTGCCCTGCCTTGGCTGCACCGCCGCCCCTCAGCCTGCCACTGGCGGACGGCAGCGGTGCACGCCTGCGCATCGACGGTGCCACCGGCAGCGCCCAGCTGCTGTCCGCTGCGGGCACGACCGTTCTGCGGGTAAATCCGACACTGCGCGATGCGCTGACCCGTTCGGACACGCTGTTCGCGGTGGGCCGCCACGCCACCGCGACCGAGCCGGACACCAGCCTGGTGCTGTTCATCAGCGCCGCGTCGCGTCCCGGCATGCCGATGGGCTACTGCGGCGCGGGTCAGGAAGATGGGCTGTTGCTGCTTGCGGTGCGCAACGGCGCGCTGGTCCAACTCGACCTCGTGATGCTGCAGAGCTGCCTGGATTCGATCGACATGGCCATCGATCTGGCCGACGGCCCCGCCAGTGCGTTCCATCCTCTGCCGGCACCGTGGCTGATGAGCTTTGCGGCCCTCCAGGAGGACACGCTCGTCCAGCGCTGCGTGGGCATTGATGACGAACGCCTGAGGCTGGAGGACGATTGCGCTGCGGCGTCGCGCACGACGCCGTAAGGGTGCCTGTCAAAGCCAACGGCAGAAACAGAAAAAGCGACCTTCCGGTCGCTTTTTCTGTTGGTGTCCAGTGCGATGAATCGCCTTGAAAACCGATATCTGGAGCGGGAAACGAGACTCGAACTCGCGACCTCAACCTTGGCAAGGTTGCGCTCTACCAACTGAGCTATTCCCGCTTGGGAGGCGAAATTCTACAGCCAAACGCGGTGCTGTCAACAGCCCTCAGCCATTCTTTTTTGCCTTGGCGCTTTCACGCGCGGCACGTTCGTCTTCACGCAGGCTCGGCCAGGCCGCATGCAGGTACTGCAGGCCCGAGAACAGCGTCAGCACGGCAGCGATCGCCAGCGTCCAGTCGCCGATGTGGAACACCACTTCGCCCATCCATATCTCGCGCATCGGCGTATGCGGCGCCACCGAGTACAGCAGGCACAGCAATGCCACCATCTGCGCGGTGGTCTTGATCTTGCCGATCAGAGCGACGCGCACCTTGGCACGCTGGCCGATCTCGGCCATCCACTCGCGCAGCGCCGACACGGCGATTTCGCGGCCGACTATCACGGCCGCCCAGAACGCCATCCACGGCGTGGGATGGCCCTGCACGATCAGGAACAGCGCCACGGCCACCATCAGTTTGTCCGCGACCGGGTCGAGGAAGGCGCCGAACGCCGAGGCCAGGTCGTAGCGGCGCGCGATCCAGCCGTCCAGCCAATCGGTCAATGCCGCCAGGCCGAAGATCGCCGCGGAGGCGAAATTGGTCCACTTGTAGGGGAGGTAGAACACCAGCACCAGTACCGGGATCATCACGATCCGCAGCAGGGTCAGCCAGGTGGGGAGGGTCAACTTCATTGCGTCTCTCTACTCGCCCGCCGCGTCGGGCGTGGGCAGTCCATGAAGGTTAGCGTAGATGCGTGCAGCGAGGGCGTCATTGATGCCCTCCACTTTCGCGATTTCCGCCTCGCCGGCCGCTTTGAGGCCGACCAGACCGCCGAAATGCTTGAGCAGGCTGGCGCGGCGGCGCGGGCCGATACCGGCGATATCCTCCAGCTTGCTGGTCATCCGCGCCTTCTGGCGACGGCCGCGGTGGCCGGTGATGGCGAAGCGATGGGCTTCATCGCGCACCTGCTGGATGAACTGGAGGGCCGGCGACGCCGCGCCGGGGCGCAGTTCGCGGCCGTCCGGCAGGACCAGCGCCTCGTGCCCTGCCCTGCGTTCCACGCCCTTGGCCACGCCGACCAGCATCACCCCTTCCACGCCCAGATCGGCCAGGGCCGCCTGGGCCTGGCCCAGCTGGCCTGCGCCACCATCGATCAACAGCAGGTCCGGCAGCACGCCGTCCTCTTCCACCGCACGGCGGAAGCGGCGGTCGATGGCCTGGCGCATCGCGGCGTAATCATCGCCCGGCTCGATGCCGCTGATGTTGAAACGGCGGTACTGGCTGCGTACCGGACCGCTGGCATCGAACACCACGCACGACGCCACCGTGGCCTCGCCCATCGTGTGGCTGATGTCGAAACACTCCACGCGTTTGACCTGCTCGGCCAGCCCCAGCATCTTCCGCAGGTCTTCGCTGCGCGCGTGCTGGGCGCTGCGGCTGGTAAGTTCGCTGACCAGGGTGATCTGCGCGTTGCGGCTGGCCAGTTCGACATAGCCGGCGCGCTCGCCGCGCACGTTCCAGCGCAGCTGCACCTTGTGTTCGGCCGAGGCCGACAGCGCCGATTCGATCAGGCTGGCATCGGGAATTTCGCGGTCGAGCAGGATCTCGCGGGGCGGCGAATGTTCTGCGTAGTACTGCGAAACAAACGCGCCGAGCACCTCGTCGGCGCTTTCCTCGCCGTTGGTGCGCGGATAGAACGGCCGCGTGCCCAGGTTGCGGCCGTCACGGAAGGCCAGCAGCATCACGCAGGCGTTGGCGCCCTGCGTGGCGCAGGCGAGCACGTCCAGGTCGGCGGCGCGGCCGTCCACGTACTGGCGGGTCTGCATGCTGCGCAGCGCGGTGATGAGGTCGCGCAGGCGCGCGGCCTGCTCGAACTCCAGCGCCTCGCTGGCCGCCTGCATCTGCGTGCCCAGTTCGCGCGCGAGCTGGTCGCTCTTGCCTTCCAGGAACATCGAGGCGCGGCGCACCGACTCGGCGTAGTCGTCAGCCGCCACCAGGTCCACGCACGGCGCGCTGCAGCGCCCGATCTGGTACTGCAGGCAGGGCCGCGAGCGGTTGCGGAACACGCTGTCCTCGCAGCTGCGCAGCTTGAACAGCTTGTGCATCAGGTTGAGCGTGTCGCGCACGGCGGTCACGCCCGGGTAAGGGCCGTAATAGCGCCCGGGTACTGCGCGCGGCCCCCGGTGCAGCGCGATGCGCGGCCAGTCCTCGCGGGTCAGCAGCACGTGCGGGTAGGTCTTGTCGTCGCGCAGGGAGACGTTGTAGCGCGGCGACAGCGACTTGATCAGCTGGTTTTCCAGCAGCAGCGCCTCGGCCTCCGAGCGCGTCACAGTCACATCCATGCGCGCGACCTGCGACAGCATCGACATGATCCGCGTGGACTTGGGCGTGCCGTTGAAATAGCTGCCCACGCGGTTGCGCAGCGCGCGCGCCTTGCCGACGTACAGCAGCGTGTCGTCGGCGGCATACATGCGGTACACGCCGGGGGCGGTGCTCAGGTGGGCCGCGAATGCCTTGCCGTCGAAGGCGGGGGCGGAAGAAACGGTCATTCGCTGATCGGGACGTCGCTCAGAACGCCACTGACCGGATCGAATCGCAGGACGGCATGGGCATCGGTCTCGGCGATCCACACCGCCCCGCCGCCCAGTGCCAGCCCGGCCGGTGCGTGCAGGCGGCGCGGCAGCTCCAGCGTGCTCAGCTCGCCGCCGCCCAGGCGCAGCGTGCGCAGGCGCCCGTTACCGGTATCGGCGATCCACAGCAGCGGCGCATCCGGGCTCAGCGCGATCGCCTGCGGGTACTGCAGGCGCGCGCTGACACGCGGACCATCCTCGTCGCCGAACGACCACATGCCCTGCCCGACCAGGGTCTGCACCAGGTCGCCATGCAGCTGCATCGCGCGGATCGACGACCCCAGCGCATCGCACACATACAGCGCCTGCTGCACGGCGGCCAGCGAAGTGGGCTGTGCGAAGGCGGACATGTGTCCACCGCCGTCGCGCTCTTCGATGACGCCCGAACCGGCCCGCCACCTCAGCGCGCGCTGGCCGAGGTGGTAGCTCCAGATGCGGTTGTCGCCGGCCATGCCGATGTGGATCTGGTTGTCGGACACGGCCAGGCCCTGGGGATGGTTCAGGGCGGTGCGGCGCGGATCGGCGATGGGGCCCTCGGTCGGCTCCCCTGGCCGGCCGGTGCCGCACAGCGTGTCGACCTGGCCGGAAATCAAATGGATGCGGCGCAGCGCATGGTTGCCGGTGTCGGCCACATACAGCCACTCACGCTCCAGGGCCAGACCCTGCGGACGGTTGAACGCGGCTTCTGCGGGACCTCCGTCCATGAAATCGGCGGTGCCCAGCCCAAACTGGCGCAGCACCCTCCCGCCGTGGCTGCACTCGAGCACACGATGGTGGCCGGTGTCGGCGATGTACAGGCGCTCGGTGGTCACCGCCAGCCCGGTCGGGAAACACAGCGGCAGGCGCGGCTCGGGATGCAGTTCCAGGCGCACGTTGAGCTCGTTGTCGAACGGCCGCGTGGCCCCCTCGCACAGCCCGTTGAGGGTGCGCTCCAGCTCACCACCGAGGCCGACCAGGCGCTCGCGCTCGCGCCCCTGGGCATCCAGCAGCACCAGCGTGGGCCACGCGGTGACGTTGAAGCGCCGCCAGCCGTCCCAGTCCGCATCCAGCAGCGCCGGTGCGGTCAGGCCCTGGCGCCGCAGCAGCTTGAGCGACTGCACGGGATCACGTTCGCAGTCGAAGCGCGGCACCTGGAGCACCAGCAGCTGCAGTTTGCCGGGATTGCGCGACTGCCACTGCGCCAGTTCGGCCAGGCGCTGCGCGCACCACACCGAAGCGGCATTGACGAAGGCAAGCACCACCGGCCGGCCCTGCAGTTCGGCCAGGGTGGTCGGCGGGGCGTTGAGCCAGGTGGCGAACTCGGGGAGATCCTGGACGGGCTGGACGTTCATGCCCCGATTATGCCGGAGTCGGCGTCATGCAACAGTCGTGCCACGGTCGCCTGGGCGGCCGTGTCGACCAGGGCCCAGACCTGCTCGAAATGATCCTCGCCACCGGTGTACGGGTCCGGGATCGATGCCGGGGTGTCGATTCCGGCCCACGGCAGCCACAGCGACAGGCGTGCCTGCCCGGCGGCGGAGGCCAGCCGCGCGGCATCGCGCAGGTTGTTGGCATCGGCGCAGAAGACGTGGTCGAAGCGGTCGAAATCCCCGCGCTGCAGCTGTCGCGCGCGCAGGCCCGCAATATCCACGCCATGCCGTGCGGCACAGGCGATGGCACGGCGATCCGGCGGCTCGCCAACGTGCCAGTCGCCGGTGCCGGCCGAGTCCACGCTGACCCGGCCCGACAGCGGCGACATCGCCAGGCGTGCGCGCAACGCACCCTCGGCCATCGGCGAGCGGCAGATGTTGCCCAGGCACACCATCAACACCTTCACGCCTGCGCGCTCCACCACGCCTCCGCGCGGTCGAGGTCCTCGGGCGTGTCGATGCCCGGCGGGAAAACGGCCGGCGACAACGCGACGGTCAGCCGGTGGCCAGCCTCCAGTACGCGCAGCTGTTCGAGCGATTCCAGGTGCTCCAGCGTGCCCGGCGGCAGCGCGGCGAACTGGCGCAGGAACCCGGCGCGGTAGCCGTAGATGCCGATATGGCGCAGCCAGTGCGGTCCGGAGAGGGTCTGCCGCGACTGCGCGAAAGCGTCGCGATGCCACGGAATGGGCGCCCGGCTGAAGTACAGCGCATCGAGATTCCCGCGACGCACCACCTTGACCACGTTCGGGTCGAACAGCGTGTCAGCGTCCTCGATGGGGGTCGCCAGGGTGGACATCACCGCACCGCTGCAGACCAGCGCCTCGGCCACGGCGCGGATACCCTCGGCGGGCGCGAAGGGCTCGTCGCCCTGCAGGTTGACCACCACGGTATCGTCGTCCCAGCCTGCCTGCTGGGCACATTCGGCGAGGCGGTCGGTACCCGACACATGATCGCCGGCGGTCATCGCCACGCGCACGCCGTCCAGCCCCGCCAGTGCCGAAGCGATGCGCGCATCATCCGTGGCGACCCACACCTCGCGCGCGCCGGCCAGCAGCGCGCGTTGTGCCACCCGCAGGACCATCGGCTCCCCGCCGATCAGGCGCAGTGGCTTGCCGGGCAGGCGGGTGGACGCGTAGCGCGCGGGGATGGCGACGACGAAATCGATGGGAGCACTCATGGAGAACCTCTGCGCAGCGGCGATGCGGGACAGCCGGCGCGTGGCCGGCGGAATGATGGAGGGCAGTGTGCCGCAGCCGGCACCCTGCCCGTCAACGCTTGCCGAGTTTGTCCAGCCGGTCCAGCAGGTTCACCCAGAACGCGGCCGGCAACTCGGCTGCCAGCGGCACCGCGAAGTGCCACTCGTTGGCGAAGGCCTTGCACTTCACCGCGTCCTTCTCGGTCATCAGCACCGGCAGTTCGCTGCCGAAGCGCAGGTCCGACGCCTGGTACGCATGGTGATCGGCGAAGGCATGCGGCACCACGCCGATGCCCTGCGCGCGCAGCATGTCGAAGAACCGCTGCGGGTGCGCGATGCCGGCCACCGCATGCACGCGCTGGCCCCTGAAGTGCGCCAGCGTGCGTGCCCGCCCGCCCTGCAATGGCTGGGCGCTGTCGATGTGCAGCTGCATCGGCCATTCGCCAAAGCCGCTGGCCGGCAGCGCCTCGGCGCCGTCGCTGGCCTGGCCCATGTTGACCACACGGAAGTCGCAGTCGCGCGCACGGCTGGCCGGCTCGCGCAGCGGACCGGCCGGAATCAGCCGTCCGTTGCCATAGCGGCGCTGGGCATCGACGACCTCGATCTCGATGTCGCGCGCCAGCCGGTAGTGCTGCAGGCCGTCGTCGCAGACGATGATGTCGCAGCCGTCCTCGACCAGCGCACGGCCGGCGGCCACGCGGTCGGCATCCACGCGGACCGGCACGCCGGTCTTCCACGCGATCAGTACCGGTTCGTCGCCCCCCACGGCGGTGGCGGTCGTGGCGTCCACCCAGCGCGGCGTGGCGGCCTCGTCGCGGCCGTAGCCGCGGCTGGCGACACCGGGCTTCCACCCGGCCTCGCGCAGGCGGTTGACCAGCACGATGGTCAGCGGCGTCTTGCCGGTGCCGCCGGCGGTCACGTTGCCGACCACGATCACCGGAACCGGCAGGCTGTGGCGCTTGAGCCAGCGCCGGCGGTAGAGCAGCCGCCGCAGCGCGATCGCGCCGCCGTACAAGGGCGCGAGCAGGCGCGCCGGCAACGGCACCGGGCTGCCGTCATACCAGTACGACGGCGTCTGCGTTCCCTTGCCGGCCATCAGGGCTGCCTTTCGCGGAACTGCATTTTGTGCAGGTGCTCGTACAGCCCGCCCAGCGCCAGCAGCTCCTGGTGGGTGCCGCGCTCGACGATGCGGCCGTGATCCATCACCAGCACCTGGTCGGCATGCTCGATGGTGGACAGGCGATGGGCGATCACCAGCGTGGTGCGCTCGGGCATCAGGCGCTGCAGCGCATCCTGCACCAGCCGTTCGGATTCGTTGTCCAGCGCGGCGGTGGCCTCGTCCAGGATCAGGATCGGCGCATCGCGCAGGATCGCGCGGGCGATCGCCAGACGCTGGCGCTGGCCACCGGACAGCAGCGCGCCGTTCTCGCCCACCGGCGTCTGCAGCTGCTGCGGCATCCGCGCGATGAACTCCCACGCATTGGCGGCTTCGGCGGCCGCGCGGATCTGCGCCTCGGTGGCGTCCATTCCGTAGGCGATGTTGGCCCCCACCGTGTCATCGAACAGCATCACTTTCTGCCCGACCATCGCCACCTGGCGGCGCAGGTCGGCCAACGGGTAGTCGTCCAGCGCAACGCCATCGAGGGTGATGCGCCCACCACTGGGTTCGTAGAAGCGCGGCACCAGCCGGATCAGGCTGGTCTTGCCACTGCCGGAGCGGCCGACGATGGCGGTGACCGTGCCCGGCCGGGCAACAAAGCTGATGTCGTCCAGCGCGATCCCGGTGTCTTCGCGATAACGCAGCATCACGTGCTCGAACGACAGCTCGCCCTTGACGCGGCCGACGCGCGTGAGGCCCTGATCGCGCTCGACCGGCATGTCCAGGATGGAGAACAGGCGTTCAGCGGCCGAAACACCGCGCGCGATGGATGACTGCACGCTGGTCAGGCGACGCAGCGACGGGATGATCGCGGTCATGGAGATCATCAGGCCCATGAACTGCCCGGCGTTCAGGCGTCCGGCCAGTGCCTCGCGGGTGGATACCCACACGATCACCGCCAACGCCAGCGCGGCCAGGAACTGGACCACGCTGGACGCCGCCGCGCGGGTGGTTTCCACCTTCATGTTCAGGCCCAGCATGCGATTGGCCAGGCGTGCATAGCGCGATATCTCATGCGCCTGGGTGCCATGCACCTTCACTTCCTGCTGTGCGGACAGCGACTGCTCGGCCGTCTGCGCCATCGTTCCCATGCCGTCCTGGATGCCGCGGCTGATGCGCCGGTAGCGCTTGCCCACGAACGAGACGATCACGCCGATCAGCGGCACCACCACCAGCATCGCCACCGTCACCTTGACGCTCATCTGCAGCATCACCACCAGCATCGCGATGATGGTCAGCGTGTCGGCCACCAGGGTCTTGAGCGCATCGGCGCTGGCCTGGGTGACCTGCTCGGTATCGAAGTTCAGCCGGCTGACCATCACCGGCGTGGACTCCGCATCGAAATGCGACGACGGCAGGTGCAGGTACTTCTCCAGCACCTGCTCGCGCAGGTCGCGCACCACGCTGCGGCCGGTGCGCGCCAGCGCATAGTCGCTGACAAAGGTGGCCGCGCTGCGCGCCACGAACAGGCCGAGGATGGTGAGCGGCAGAATCACCGCCATGCGCGGCTCGGGGTTGACGAAGCCGCGGTTGACCAGCGGTTCCATCAACTTGCTGAAGTGATAACCGGCCAGGGCCTCGACCACCATGCCGATGACGGCGGCGACCATGAACACCCAGTAGGCGCGGGTGTAGCCCAGCAGGCGTTTGTAGATCGGCCAGACCGGCGCGTGTTTGCTGCTCATGGACGCACCTCGGGGGCCGTTGCGATGGCGATGCGCCGGAAGCCAAGCTGGCCCAGCGCATCCTGGGCGGTCACGACCGCCTGGTAGGGAGTACGGGCATCGGCGCGCAGCAGGACCGTCTGCTCGCGATCGGTGCCGGCGACCGCGGCGATGGTCTGCTTGACCGACTCGACATCGGTACGCAGCACTTCCTGGTCGTTGATGAAATAGCGCCCTTCCGCGTTGACCAGCACGCTCAGCGCGCGCGGCGGCTCGGCGCTGTTCTGCTGGCTGGCCGTCGGCAGCTGCACCTGCAGCGTCGAACGCGCATCGAAGGTGGTGGTGACCACGAAGAAGATGATCAGGACCAGGATCACATCGATCAGCGGGACCAGATCGATATGGGGCTCGTCCTGGGTCCGGTCATTGCGGATACGCATCCGTCAGCCCTTGACCGTCACGGGCGTGCCCGCGGCCGGCGTGGCGGCAGCCGGACGGGCGGCACCGGTCATCACGCCGGGACGCGCATCAAGCGCATCCAGCAGCGCGCTGGCTTCCTGTTCCATCTCGATCACGTAACCGTTGATGCGGCCCTTGAAGTAGCGGTGGAACATCAGCGCCGGGATCGCCACGATCATGCCGGTGGCCGTGCAGACCAGCGCCTTGCCGATACCGCCGGCCAGCTGGTTCACGTCGCCCACGCCGTGGTCGAGGATACCCAGGAACATCTGGATCATGCCGACCACCGTGCCCAGCAGGCCCAGCAGCGGTCCGGCCGAGGCGATGGTGCCCAGGGCGTTCAGGAAGCGCTCCATGCGATGCACCAGGTGACGGCCCGCATCTTCGATGCGCTCGCGGATCTGGTCGCGCGGGCGGTTGCGGGCTTCCAGCGCCGCTGCCAGCAACGCGCCCAGCGGCGAATTGGCCCGCAGGGACTGGATGTGACCGGGATCGAGCTTGCCGCGCGCCGCCCAGTTGCGCACTTCCTGGCCCAGCCCCGGGGGCAGGACCTCATTGCGACGCAGGGTCCAGAAACGCTCCAGGACGATCGCCAAAGCCAGTACGCCCAACAGCAGCAGCGGCACCATTGGCCAGCCACCGGCCTTGACCAGTTCCCACACGTTTCAACCCTCTGGCCCTGCGGCCGCCTGTTTGACTGTCGATAGGATAGCAGTCGCCCGCGCCCGCTCCGCGGCATCCCACCAACGCGGCTGGAAAACCCGCTGTTCACGCACGTGCAGGCCTTCCTGGCCCAGCCACACCCGCAGCGCGCCGCTGTCGGCGGTGGTAAGCACCTCGGCGCCCCGGGCCTGCCAGCGCGCCACCACCTCGGCCCGTGGGTGGCCGAATCGATTGCCATGCCCGGCCGACACCAGCGCCAGCTGCGGCGCCACCGCATCCACCCAGGCAGGCGAGGAGGATCCGGCGCTGCCGTGGTGTGGCACCACCACCACCCGCGCCGCCAGGGCCGGGGTGTCATGCGCCAGCAGTGCGGCCTCCTCGCGGCGACCGATATCGCCCGGCAGCAGGATCGCCCCGTACGGCGTGGTGATGCGCAGCACGCAACTGCTGGCATTGCCACGACCACCCTGCCCGGCCGGCGGATGCAGGAACCGGAAGTCGACGCCGTCCCAACGCCAGCCCTCGCCGCGCCGGCACGCCGCCGCCGGCACCGGGAGCGCACCCGCAGGGGCCATCAACGGCACGCCGGGGTGCGCGCGCCGCACGGCGGCCAGGCCCCCCACATGGTCCAGGTCGCCGTGACTGAGCAGCACCCGGTTCAACGCCGGCGTGCCCAGTGCATGCAACGTGGGCACGACCACCCGCTCGCCGGCATCGAAGCAACCCGGTACCGCCGGACCGGCGTCGTACAGCAGCGCATGCGCGCGGGTGCGGACCAGCGCGGCCAGCCCCTGCCCTGTATCCACCACCAGCAGTTCGACCTCCCCCTCCGCCGGCAGCCGGCGCGCCGGCCACAGCAACGACAGGCACAGCAGCAGTGCCGGCAGCCGGCCGCCGCCACCGCGCGGCATCAGCAGCCAGAACACGCCCGCCACGGCCAGCACCAGCGCGGCCGGGTCGGCCTGCGGCAGCCACCACAGCGCCAGCGGGCGCCCGGCGACGTGACCAAACAGCCACCAGCTGGCGTCGAAGCACCACGCGGCCAGCTGCCACGGCCATCGCCCCGCACCGCCGTACAGCGCCTCCAGCGCGGTACCGAGCAGCGCCAGCGGCACCACCACCATGCTCCACCAGGGAATGGCCAGCAGGTTGACCAGCGGGCCCGCGCGCGAGGCCTGCCCGAACCAGGCCACGGTCAGTGGCAGCAACGCCACCGTCGCCACGCCCTGTGCGCCCAGGAAGGCGGCCAGCCAATGCCGGTCCGTGCCGGGCAGGCACCACACCAGCCACAGCACGCCGGCGAAACTCAACCAGAAGCCCGGCGCAAGCACCGACAGCGGATCGAACAGCAGCACCGCCAGCGCCGCCAGCGCCAGCGCCTGCCCCACCGTGGCCCTGCGCCGGGCGCAGCGCGCTGCGGCGACGACGGCGATCATCAGCGCCGTGCGAACGGTGGGCAGCGCGAAGCCCGCGACGGCGGCATACAGTGCGGCGCCCGCCACCGCCGCCACCGCCGCGGCCAATGGTCGCGGCCAGCAGCGCGCCAATCCCGGCAGCAGCCGCCACACCAGCGCCGCCAGCCAGGCCGCGACGCCTGCGACCAGGCCGACGTGGAATCCGGAGATCGCCACCAGGTGGGTCAGGCCCAGCGCGCGCAGGTCGTCCCAGTCACGGGGGGTCAAACCGCGCGTATCGCCAAGGGCGAGCGCCTGTATGAAGCGGCGCCCCTCACCGCGCACCTGGTCCACGATGGCCTGCGCCATGCGCTCGCGCCACGCCGGCAGGCCGGTCGGCTCGCCCAGCGCGCGGGCCTGCTGCGACGCTGTGACGTACCCATTGCCCGCCACGCCCTGCAGCAACGCGTGACGTTCGGCATCGAAGCCGCCGGGATTGCGCAGGCCACGCGGCGGTCGGAGCCGGGCGCTCAGCGACCAGCGCGCACCGGCACGCAGCGCATGACGGCCGCGCGACGCATGCGCCGTCGCCGGATCGTGCCAGCTCAGCACGACCTCGCGACCGCGCAGGGATGCAGGCATGCCGGGCGCATCGTCGATGCGGAAGCGGAACCGGGTGCTGCGCGCGCCGTGCAACGGCAGATCCAGCACCCGCCCGCGCAACGCGTATTCGGCCGGCGCGGCCGCTGGCGGCACCTGCGCGGCCAACCCCGCGTGGCCGTGCAGCGCGGCCCACCCCGCCCCCAGCAACAACGCGCCGCACCACCGCGCGCGCGGCCACCCGCTCCACGCGCACGCCCCGACCACGATGCAGCACCACCCCAGCGCAGCCGGCAACAGACACGGCGCGAACACGACCGCGCACACGCCGCCCAGCAGGCTGGCGGCACAGGCCTTGCCGAACATCGGCAGGGTGCCGGCGGACACGACGAAGGACGAGCGTGGCATGTGGATCGGCAAGGCGACGGAATCAGCATCGTCGGCCGGCGTGATGGCTGCCGCCATCAGGCGCTGCGGCGTGCCTGCGTCGGGATAGCCCCCGGTGCAATGCGATGATCGGCAACGACGCCGCAGCGGCTGCGGGCGACCCAAAACGAAAAAGCCGGCCCAAGGGCCGGCTTTGTTCGTATCCACTTTTTCCTCTGATTGCTCAGGTACTTAAGTGGTGGGCGGTACAGGGTTCGAACCTGTGACCCCTACCATGTCAAGGTAGTGCTCTACCGCTGAGCTAACCGCCCGTTTCGTTCTGCGCTGCCGCGAATGCGTCGGTGCAGGCCGCGTATATTACGGACGTCGCTTGGGAAGAGCAACACTTTTGTGAAGAATTTTCACAACGGGTTGTTCAGCCGAGGCTGGCCTCCTTCAACTGGCGGATCTCGTCACGCACGCGGGCCGCATCTTCGAACTCCAGATCGCGCGCATGCTGGTACATCTTCTGTTCCAGCACCTGCAGGCGCTTGGCGATCTGCGCCGGTTCGAGCGTCCGGTAATCCACCGCCTCCTCGGCGATGCGCCCTCCCTTGCCTTTGCCCTTGCCACGGCTCTCCTTCTCCGCCGCTTCCGACCGCGCACCTTCCAGCACATCGGTGATCGGGCGCAGGACGGACTTCGGCACGATGCCATGCAGTTCGTTGTACTCCACCTGCTTGGCGCGGCGACGATCGGTCTCGTCGATGGCC
Organism: Stenotrophomonas sp. LGBM10; assembly: GCF_046736075.1. Lineage (GTDB taxonomy): Bacteria > Pseudomonadota > Gammaproteobacteria > Xanthomonadales > Xanthomonadaceae > Stenotrophomonas. Next base: position 3,885,933 of record NZ_CP177163.1, on the reverse strand, counting down.
GCCTGCATCGAACGGGTCATGCGGTCGGCATACAGGATCGCCTTGCCGCGCAGGTTGCGTGCGGCGCGGCCGATGGTCTGGATCAGCGAACCGGTGGATCGCAGGAAGCCTTCCTTGTCCGCGTCGAGGATCGCCACCAGCGATACCTCGGGCATATCCAGGCCTTCGCGCAGCAGATTGATGCCCACCAGCACGTCGAACTTGCCCAGACGCAGGTCGCGGATGATCTCCACGCGCTCGACGGTATCGATGTCCGAGTGCAGGTAACGCACGCGGATGCCGTGCTCGGTGAGGTACTCGGTCAGGTTCTCGGCCATGCGTTTGGTCAGCGTGGTGACCAGCACGCGGTCGCCCAGCTTGATGCGCTCGTTGACCTCGCTCATCAGGTCGTCAACCTGCGTTCCCACCGGGCGGATCTCCACCACCGGATCGATCAGGCCGGTCGGACGCACCACCAGTTCGGTGATTTCGTCCGCGGCTTCACGCAGCTCGTACGGTCCGGGCGTGGCCGACACATAAATGCTGCGCGGGCAGCGCGCCTCCCATTCCTCGAAGCGCAGCGGGCGGTTGTCCAGCGCCGATGGCAGGCGAAAACCGAACTCCACCAGCGTTTCCTTGCGCGAACGGTCGCCCTTGAACATCGCACCGATCTGCGGAATGGTCACATGCGACTCGTCGATCACCAGCAACGCATCCGGCGGCAGATAATCGAACAGCGTCGGCGGCGGCTCGCCCGGCGCCTTGCCGGTGAGATGCCGCGAGTAGTTCTCGATGCCGTTGCAGAACCCGACCTCGGCCATCATTTCCAGATCGAACTGGGTGCGCTGGGCAAGTCGCTGCGCCTCCACCAGCTTGTTCTGTTCGTACAGCTGCTCCAGCCGTACCTTGAGCTCGGCCTTGATGGTATCCACCGCCGCCAGCACCCGTTCGCGCGTGGTGGCGTAGTGGGTCTTGGGGTACACGGTGTAGCGCTGCAACCGGCGCAGGCTTTCACCGGTGAGCGGATCGAACATGCTGATCTGCTCGACCTCGCCATCGAACAGCTCGATGCGCACCGCTTCGCTGTCCGACTCGGCCGGGAACACATCGATCACTTCGCCGCGCACGCGGAACGTGCCGCGGTGCAGTTCGTACTCGTTGCGCGTGTACTGCAGCTGGGTGAGGTGGTTGATCAGGTCGCGCTGGTCGATGCGCTCGCCCTTGGACAGGATCAGGCGCAACGACAGGTAGTCCTCGGGCGCGCCCAGGCCATAGATCGCCGACACCGTGGCCACCACGATCGCGTCCGGGCGCGAAAGCAGGGTCTTGGTCGCCGCCAGACGCATCTGCTCGATGTGCTCGTTGATCGAACTGTCCTTCTCGATGAAGGTGTCCGACGAGGGCACATAGGCTTCCGGCTGGTAGTAATCGTAATAGCTGACGAAGTACTCGACCGCGTTGTGCGGAAAGAACGCCTTGAACTCACCATACAGCTGCGCGGCCAGGGTCTTGTTCGGCGCCATCACCAGGGTCGGCTTCTGCACCTGCTGGATCACGTTGGCGATGGTGTAGGTCTTGCCGGAGCCGGTCACGCCAAGCAGGGTCTGCTTGGCAACACCTGCCTCGAAGTTGGCCGTCAGCTTCTCGATCGCCGCCGGCTGGTCACCGGCCGGCGAGTACGGGGATACAAGTTCAAAGCGATCGCTCATGGTGCCGCCACTGCCCGGGCCCTCCAGTATACCGGGGGCCCTGGTGACGGCTGGCTGAGGGGTGTGCCGAGCCGGTGATGAGGCGTGCGCCGATACCGGGAGACCCGCGAACCGCGCACTGTCGAGACCTCTCCGTTCAGGACACGTCCCATGCGCCCCGATCCCGGTACGCCCTTGCGTGTGGGAGGCGTTTCCCTGGTCCAGCTGCTGCTGACGCTGGCTCTGCTGGGGGTGCTGGCCACACTCGCCCTGCCCGGCCTGCAGGGCGTGCTCGACAGGACCCGGGTCGACACCGTGCGCATGCAGCTGCTGTCCGCATTCGCCACTGCGCGCAGCACGGCCATCAGCCGCCGCCATGCCGTCAGTGTGTGCGCAAGCAACGACGGGCGGCAATGCGGCCTGGACTGGAGCACAGGCTGGCTGATCTACCACGACCGCCGCCACCAGCATCAACCGGCCACGCCGGACGACGTGCTGCACTACCAGCCGGGCCAGCGGGGCCGCGGCATCCACGCCACCGCCACCTCCGGGCGCCCCACCCTGCGTTATGACGCGAACGGACGCAGCCTGGGCAGCAACCTCACCATCGCCCTGTGCGTGCGGGGCGAGCGGCGGGGCGATGTGATCGTCAACAATACCGGACGCGCGCGATCGCTGATGTACCGCAGCAGCGAACCCTGCCCTTGAACACCGGCGTTGCCGGGCCAACGCCCGGAAACGACAAAAGCCGCGATTTCTCGCGGCTTCTGCAGAATCTGGCGCCCGAAGTTGGACTCGAACCAACGACCCCCTGATTAACAGTCAAGTGCTCTAACCGGCTGAGCTATTCGGGCGGGGAGGCGAATTCTAGAGGTTGCCGCGTGACGATGCAACACCCCACCCCGTTCCGCGTTACCAGCAGCCCGATACCGTCGCTTGGGCCGGCGTCTTGACGCTGGCCTGGTTGATGGTCAGCGTGCCGCACTTGTCCTTGGCCTGCATGCCCTGGGGCGTGGCAGTGATGGTGAACGTGTTCGCGGCCCGCTCGATGCTGAGCGCATACCACGCCGTCCCGCCTTCACGCGGCGTCTGGGTCGCACCCAGTGCAAACCCCGCATAGGTGTTGTTGACGGTATGGAAACGCTCGGCCATCTGACTGTACTCGACCAGGTCGGCCTTGGTCTGCGCACGCCGCGATTTGCGGATCTGGTCCTGATAGGACGGATACGCAACGGCCGCGAGAATGGCGATCACCGCCACGGTGACCATCAGCTCGATCAGGGTGAAGCCCAGGGCCCCGCGGCGATGGCCGCGGAGCCGGTTGGAAAGCATCGAACGCATGTGCGGTCTCCGTTACTGGATCTGGCGCCAGGATTGGCGACCACAGGGATAAGGCAGGTACATCGGCTGGGCGCCAGCCACGTTGACCACCATCCAACAGCCGCTGCCCGGCACGGTAGGCGGTGCGGCACCGCCGCCCGGGTTGGCGGGCGCCTGCAGGCGCGGCACCACCGACACCGCCACGTCCTTGACCGGTGCCGAGCCGCCGGTATCCAGCGCGATCGCCGCGGTGCCCGCCGCGTAGGACTTGCCGCCCGGCGAGCCCAACCGGACGGACGACAACGCCGGCTCACCGGAACGGGCATCCAGACCGAAGATCCAGTTCTTGCCGACGGTGCTGCAGCCGGTCGAGTTGAGCAGGGCTGCATAGGTCGGCATGAACAACACGCCGGAGACCACGTCCGGATAGCCGATCATGCGTTCGCCCCTCGGCAGATCGATGTACCACCCCAACGGGCCGGTGGGCCGGGTTCCCACCGTCATCGAGCGCGAGACACCATCGGTGCCCGTTTGAACCGCGTATGGCTGCAGGTTGGCGCGCGTCACGGTCGTGATGGTGGCGCCGGAGCGATCGGTGAAGGCATACAGCGACTGGGTGGTTTCATCAGCCACGTCATTGGCGAACGAGAAGCTGCCGGTGCCGAACATCAACAGCACGCCGCCACCCTCGCCCGACGCGGCGATCAGGCCGCCGAGAATCGGCTGGCGGTAGGTCATCCTCGACTCGACGCGCGACAGCGTGGTGAACACCGGCGTACTCACCTGATTGGCGCTTTCCAGAAGGTCAAAGCGCCACACCGCACCGTTCGCATCGGCGCCATAGACGGTATCGGCAAATCCATCGCGCACCATGCGCGACGAATTGCCATTGTCCCTGCGGTCCAGCACCACGATGTTGCCCAGGCCGTTGACGCCCGACGGCGCCCCGTTGCCTCCCTCGGCGGCCTCGATCATGCGCACGGTCGGGGTGCCGGTACCGATGTCCACCACAAACAGGACGGCCTTGCCGCTTTTGCTGTTGTAGCCGTTGCCGAAGATCGCTTTCCAGGTCACGGTGTTGCCCGACTTGAACGGCACGATCACCGGCTTGCCCAGCACGAAGCCGATATTGTCCCTGATCGTCGAGGAACCTCCGGAGATGTCGTTGATCTCCCACAGGCGGCTGCCGGAGGTACCGAAATTGTCCGGCTTGGTCACGTCGAGCGCGAACACGCCTCGCCCACCGGCACCGGCGGTACCGACCAGGGTGGTGTGCCAGGCGCCACCGTAGAAGCTGTCGCCCACCGTCACCGGACCGTCGACAAAGTAACGGTGCGGGACCTGGTCCTTGGCATTGAGCGGGTTGTAGGGCTTGAGCAGGTTGCCCATGTGGCCTACCGACGTCTCCGGAATGTAGGCGAACACCTCGCGCCCGCCGTTGCCGGCCGCCTTGCCTTCTGCATCCAGACCGCCATCGAAGGCATGCAGCATGCCGTCGTTGGCGCCCACATAGACCATGTACCGGTTCTTCAGCTTGGCCGTCAGGTAGGCATTGTAGTTCTCGCCCGCGGTACCGGGCAGTGCGCTGTAGCCGAAGTCGTCGATCGGGGCGCTGATCTGCGGCGACGAATTGATGATGTCGCCCAGGATCGTAGTGCGATCGCGCAGCTTGCCGCCGTTGCGGACCTCGCCGCTGGTATCGCCGCGCAGATACGCTGTGGCAGAGGCGTCCGTGGCCAGACCCTGAAGCCCAGCACTGTCGCAACGGCTCATGCCCGGGTAGCGGTCGGTCGGCGTGCTGCACAGCAGGTCGAGGGTGACCTTGGGGCTGCTGAACTCGCTGATGCCGCTCCCGTCGGCAAAGTAGATCTTGCGCGCGGCAGCCTGCGGGAACTTGCTGCTGGCTTCCCAGATGGGGGTGTACACCGCCACACGGGTGGAAGGATTCACCGTCACCTGGTTGGCCGCCAGACGACTGAACCAGTCGGTACCTTCATTGGCGACTTCGTAGGTGGGGGTCACCGTCAGCGAGCCGGCACCGATGCGCGCACCGGTGAGCGCGATGCTGCCCGACGGCGACGAACCGGCAGCCACGGCCGACAGCACGCGGCGCATGGCGGCGGTCACTTCGGCCGGGGTCTTGGCATTGATGAACTCACCGCGGGTGTTGATCGCGGCATGCCACAGTTCGTCGATGACGCGACCGTCGTCCGAATCCATCGGGTTGCCGTTGGCGTTCCAGTTCGGCGCGTTGGTGTACGGATCCTTCGTGGCCGCCTGGTTGACCTCATAGATCTTGCCCTGCGCGCCCAGCGTGACGCCGTAGAAATTCATGTGCAGGTCGGTCTGGCAGTCCAGGCGCTTCCAGTCCGGCGAGGTCTTGTCCAGCGTCTGGCACTGCTTGCTGACCGGCACCTGGCCGGCGGGGAAGTTCGCATCGGTCCGCAGCGGCACCAGCGACCCGTCGTAATACGCCGCCGCGATGTCGGCGATGGTGTTCTTGTAGGTATCCCCGAACGGCGCACCGCTGAAGTGCGTCGTGCCGGAAGAATCGGCATTGCCGTAGTCGGTGCCCTTGGGCACTGTACTGGTGGTATTGGTGTAGCCGTCGGTGAACAGCATGCCGCCGTTGCGCTGGCAGGCCAGCGCGACCGGTGCGCCGGCATCGGTGCGACGGAACTGCTTGCCGAGGAAATCCACCGCCCCGCGGTTGGGTGTGCCGCCGTTTGGCCCCAGGCTGTAGATCTTCTTGTACAGCTCGGCGCGCTGCAGCTTGACGTCGTACATGGTCACGTCGACCAGGTTGTTGATGGTGAAGTAACCCACCCGCATGTTCTCGATCTCGCCCATCGCATGCGAGGACGAGCCCACCATCGACAGGATGCGGTTACGGTGATACTGGAACCAGTTGGCGAAGTTCTTGATCGCGTCGTCGTAGCCGCTGTCGTAGTTGTCCGACGTGATCGTATAGCGGCGCATATCGCATTTGGGGCCGCAGGCATTTGCGATGACCGGCCGGTTCGCGTCGGCCGTTTTGTAGCCGGCCGGTGCGGGCGCCTCCGATGGCAGATAGAAGGTGGCCGGGAAGTACTGCAGCGGGACCAGGCAGCTGGTTGGTGCTGTCCAGTCACTGGCCAGCTCGACCCACTTCTTCTTCGCGTCGGGCAACCCATCCTTGTTCGAGAAGGTCTGGTTGCGGTTGTTGACGACGACGGTGTAGGTGGTATTGCAGATCTCGCCATCGGAGTAATAGACCGTGCCCTTGGGCAGGGTCATGCCGGTCACGATGCCGAAGCTCTCGGACGACACGGCGCGCGACGACGCCATGTTGTAAGTCACGTTGTAACCGGTGGCGAAATCCGAGCGCGGATCCGCGCGGGTGGTGCCAGGCACGGCGGCGGCCCACAGGCTCGCAGCGCCCACCCCATCGGACTTGCGCCACGGATCGTATTTCACCGCCGGATTGAAGTAGCCGGCGTTGTAGGTCGGCGAACGCGCGAAGCCGAACACATCCAGCGGCGGAATCGCCCGCCCGGTGCTGTAGCTGCTGTTGTAGCCGTTGTGCGGGAAGAGGTAGACAAAGCAGTCCACCGCACCGTTGGGGCAGCTCGCGCCCACGTCGTAGAACACACCCGCGGAACTGAAGAAACTGCTGTTTTTGCTGTTCCATTGCATGCGTCCGTCGCCACCGACGAAGATGCGCTCGAACGTCATCGAGTTGGAGTCGTCGACCGCCATGATGAACGCCGGCGGCGCCGAGCTGACCGAATTCAGCGGCGCCGTGGCGAGTTCGCCCTGCCCCTGGGCGGCGAACAGGCTGTACATGAAGTACAGGCCGGAACCGAGCAGCAGCACACCTGCCCCTGCGGTGATACCGAGTTTGCGGGAAATCATGCCGGCAGCCCTCAGAGCTTGAATACGGTGTCGATGACAGCCGACGAGGACGGACCTGCCGGCACATCGGTGGCGAAGGAAGTGATCTGGTAGATCGGTGCGGTCGGGTCCAGGGCCTTGCCCATCCCCAGCGAGCCGCCGCCGATGATGCAGGAATCGATGCGGCGCACGTTGACCGCATCGGCGCCGGTGATGGACTTCTTCCGGCCCCAGTCGACCGGGTCGTAGCCATCATCACAGTTCAGGGCGATGTTGCTGGCCGAGATCGGTGCATCGCTGGCCGGCGAGGTGCGGTTGGCGATCGCCTCGATGGCATGCTCGGTGCGCCGGGTCATGCTTTCAGTCGCCTGGAAGGCGGTGTTGGTGGCCCGATAGTTGGCCGCCATTTTTTCCTGCATGCCGGCGACCTGCATGCCGGCGATGCCAATCAGCGCCAGCAGGATCAGCATGATCAGGGCGACATACAGCACGGCGCCGCGCTGTTGCCCCGGGGCGGTGAAGGTTCTGGAAGACCGGTTCATGGCATCAGTTCCCGAAGAGACGGTTGCGCAGTGCGATGGTCGATTCATACGCGGCACGGTAGCGACCGTCGTTGGCGGCCGCCGGAATGAAGCGCACCCCCAACAGACGCGGATCGTTCACCGCCGTGGCAGACGCCGCGGCCATCGAAGGATTCGGGCTGCGTGCCAGCACACCCACCTGGACCTGCCCGACGCGACGCCACTCATTGGCCGCCGCTGCATCATTGCCCGTGCTTACGTCGGTCGCCGTGCCCTGCACGGTGACGTTGCCGACGGGCAACTGGGTCTGGCTGATCACCGGCGTGGTGTCCAAGCCGTACATCACCTGCAGGTTCTCGATGCCTTCAACGAGCTCTTCGCGCACAGCATAGTTGCCGGCCGAATTGGCCCGCGCACGCATCAGCACCGGTTCGCCGTTGGCCGAGGTGCCCACGTAGTACGCGATCGACTCGGCGCGGTAGAGCATGGTCTCACCGGTCGGCTGCACGTTGTAGCGGCTGAGCGTGGCGCCGCTGGCGGTGACGGTGCCGGCCGCATAGCTACCGACGAACACGTCCGCATGGCTGCAGTCCGCGATACCGAAGAGAGTGGGAGCGGCAACGCCGTCCTCGGTCAGGCGCTTGCCCAGCACGCTGTCGAAGCCGATCTCGTTGTCGCTGCCTGTGCTGATGCTGGTCACCGGCACGCCCACCGGCGAGAGATAGCGGAGCACGAGAACATCGCTGCCGCCGCGCGGGTTCAGGTTCTTCAGCGGGTCGGGCATGGTCGGGGCCGCCCAGGTCGCGCCCAGCGTGAGGTTGCTGTTCGGCGCACTGCTGGGGGCTTCGTAGCCCTGTATCGATACCGAGAAATCCAGGGCGCTGCCACCACCGGTAGCGACACCGGCGATGTTCACCACAGGATCCCCCTGATTCTTGACGAAGTGCGCCTGGTCGTTGACGCAGCCGAAGTGCCCGGCCATGCGGATATCGCGCTGCAGGAACTCCAGCGCGAAGCGCGCGTTCTCCTGCGCCCGCGCAGTGCCCTGCGCCAGTTGCGAGGCCTCACGGGAGGCGGTGAACACCTGGATCACGCCCAGCATCAGCACCAGGCCGATCACCATCGCGACCATGACCTCGATCAGGGAGATACCCGCGACGGCGCGCGGCAGGGTGGGCGCGCGGCTCATAGCTGGGTCACCGCGGTAAAGGTGGTACGGGCATTGGGGTTGGCCTTGTCCCAGCGCTGGTCGCCCCACGCGATGTCGACCTGCACCTGGCCGTTGGCGTTGGTGACCGTGGCACTGGCCCCTTCACCAAGCGCCTGCACCACCTGGCACTGCCAGCGGGCCACGTTCTGGCCGATGGTCACCGTCCCGGTCGGGCGCGTGCAGGCGGCGCGGGTCACCGTGCCGGACGCGAACGACGCCCCGGTGTACCAGGCCGACTGGAACCGGTTGGCGCGCATCTGGTCGATCAGGTCGTAGGCCAGGTTGGTCGCCTGGGTGCGGTAATTGGCGCTCTGTACGAATCGCACGTTCATGGTCTGCAGCAGCGCGAAGCCGAGCAGGCCGAAGGCCAGCACGATGATGGTGACCAGCACTTCGATCATGCTGAAACCGCCGGCGGCCCTACGCCCCCCGGAGGCACGGAAACGTCTCATGAGCAGTTCTCCTTGAGGGTGCTGAGCTGGCCGGAGGCATTGACGGTCAGGCGGCGGCGCAGAGGCTTAGTGCCACAACTGACCGGCTGCAGCGCTATTTCCTGCGGGTCTGCGCCACGGCGGCGGCCACGGCCGTCAAAGGCGATCGGCGCGGAATCGGGGCCACTGGCGGTCACGGCCGTGTTGACGACCATGTAACGCAGGACCACCTCGCCCGTGGTGAAGGTACCGTCGCCGCTGACGTCGGACCAGGCCAGCATGCCCTTGTTCCAGCTGCCGTCGCAGCTGGTGCCGGTGGCGCTGCCACAGACGCCGCCGCCGCGCTTGTTGCGGATGGCCTCGCTGCGCGCGAGCGCGATCAGGCCGGAGGCCTCGTTGCTGGTGGTGGCGAGCCGGTTCGAGCGCAGTACGCTCTGGAAGCTCGGGTAGGCGATGGCAGCCAGGATCGCGACAACCGCGATGGCGATCATCAACTCAACCAGTGTGAAGCCGTTGGACCGGCGTGAAGACATGGAACGCTCCCCAGCGTGATGACACAGAAGATGGACGCCCTGCCGCCTGGCGGCAAGCGGCGGCAGGACGAACGGTCGCCCGGGGGCGACAGGCGTCAATGCGTTGACACCCATGCCCCCTGGCGGGGCTGGCCGCGGGCACCCCTGCCCGCCGACAGCCCCCTGCCCGGCTCAGGCCAGGACTTTGTAGCAGGGCTGGTATTCGCCCGAGATCTTCATGCGGCGCTGCTCGACGAACGCGCGCAGCAGCTCGTCCAGAGCCTGCATCATGTCGGCGTCGCCGTGGATCTCGAACGGGCCGAACTCCTCGATGCGGCGCATGCCATCTTCCTTGACGTTGCCGGCAACGATGCCGGAGAAGGCCCGGCGCAGGTCCGCGGCCAGCGCATGCGGCGCCCGCCCGTGGTGCAGGTCAAGCGCCGCCATCGCTTCATGGGTCGGCACGAACGGCTGCTGGTACTCCCACGGAATCTCGATGGACCAGTTGAAGAAGAACGCATCCTTCTGCGCCAGGCGGTGCTCACGCACGCGCTTGATGCCGGCCGACATCTTCCGCGCCACCGCGACCGGATCGCCGATGACGATCTCGTAGCGGCTGGCGGCTTCGTCGCCGAGGGTCAGGCGGATGAACCGGTCGATCTGCTCGAAGTACGGCGCAGCCACGGTCGGGCCGGTCAGGATCAGCGGGAACGGCAGGTCCTTGTTCTCCTCGCGCAGCAGGATGCCGAGCAGGTACAGGATTTCCTCCGCAGTGCCGACGCCACCGGCGAACACGATGATGCCGTGGCCGATCCGCACGAACGCTTCGAGACGCTTCTCGATGTCCGGCATGATCACCAGGTGGTTCACGATCGGGTTGGGCGACTCGGCGGCGATGATGCCCGGCTCGGTCAGGCCGATGTAACGGGTGACATGCTTGCGCTGTTTGGCATGGGCGATGGTGGCGCCCTTCATCGGGCCCTTCATCGCGCCCGGGCCGCAGCCGGTGCAGATGTCCAGTCCGCGCAGGCCGAGCTCGTAGCCGACCTGCTTGGTGTACAGATACTCATCGCGGCCGATCGAATGGCCGCCCCAGCACACCACCAGGTTCGGGTCGCCCGGGTTGAGGATGCGCGCATTGCGCAGCAGCCCGAACACGGCGTTGGTGATGCCCTCGGAGGATTCCAGTTCGGCGGCGTAGGCCGGGCCCATCTCGATGGCCATGTAGGCCAGGTCGCGGACCACCGCGAACAGCAGCTCGGCCACGCCGCGGATGATCTCGCCGTCGACGAAGGCCATCGCCGGCGCGTTGACCAGATCGATGCGCACACCGCGATCCTGCTGCGCTACCTGGATGTCGAAATCCGGGTACAGATCGCGCGCGGCGCGCGGATCGTCCGAGGCACTGCCACTGGTCAGCACGGCCAGCGCGCAGCGGCGCAGCAGCTCGTGCATGCCGCCGCCGGAGGCGTCGCGCAGGCGCGCCACTTCGGCACGCGACAACACATCCAACCCACCGCGCGGGTAGATCCGCGCGTCCTGCACCGGCAGCGTGCGCGCCGGCGTTTCGGTGATTTTCATTTCCATCTTTTCTGCTTTCCTCAAGGTGTCCGACTGTACCGCTGCCCCCTTAAAAAGCAAAACGGCCGGGGAGACCCGACCGTTGGATATGTGGCGCCCCGGCGCTGCTCTGGGCCGCCGTACGTGCGCCTTTCGCGGCGCAACCGGTTGAGCATACGCGCAATCGCGCACGGGAGCAAGCATGGCGCCGGACAGCAGAACGGCCAGGTTGCCCTGGCCGTTCTGCGTACAGCGGTGCTACATCACTTCATCAGAACTTGTAGCGGAAGCCCAGCTGCATCGACCACTGGGACACACCGGTATTGCCGTTGCCGTTGCTGCCATTGGCAACCGTCGGACGCTCGACATTGTTCGGGTTGAAGTTGCTGTAGACGTACTTGCCGTCATACATGCCCGCAGCGGTCAGGACGCGACGGTTCGCGAAGAAGCCGTAATCTTCAATATGGCCCCAGTCCTTGTTGATCAGGTTGCCGACGTTCATCACGTCCAGCCAGATCTCGGACTTGTGGCCCTTGAAGAAGCCCGGCAGTTCCTGGCTGATGCGCAGATCGAAGCTGTTCACCCAGGACGAGCGGCCGGAGTTGCGCGGAGCCGCCTGGCCAGCGTAACGCGCCAGTTCCGGGTTGGCGGACAGCCATTCGAAGAACGACTTTTCCATCGCCGGGTTGGCGGTGAACTGACCCGTTGCACTGAGGGTACCGAACAGCACATCGCCCGGGCCGGCAGGCACGTAGAACAGGTCGTTGCCGCTGCGGCCTTCGCCGTTGGCATCGTTCGAGTACACGTAGCTGAACGGACGACCGTTACGACCTTCGTAGAACATGCCTACGCTGGTCTTGTAATCGCCGAAGAACTTGTGGCTCCAGTTGATGCTGCTGCTGACGCGGTTGCGGATCTGGTAACGCGACGTACCGATCGTTTCTTCGTTGGCATTGAAGATGTAGTTGTAGTTCCACGTCGAACCGGCCGTCGAGCTGGTCATGTCACTGACCATGCTGGAGTCGGTGTAGGTGTAACCCACGTTCCAGCTCCAATCACTTTCCGGCGAGAACGGCTTGGCCAGCGACACGGTGAACTGGCTGCTGCGGCCCTTGTCGGTGTTTTCCAACACGTACACGTTGCCGAAGTTGCGATCACGATTGTAACGGTTGCTGGCAGTGGTCCACGAACGGCCGATGCGCGACGGGTCGTAGTACATGTCACGACCGTCCTGACCCTTGAAGGTGGACTCGCCGATGTTGATGCTGCGGTAGAACAGGTCGCTCTTCACCTTGGTCACCAGCAGCTCGGCCGATGCGACCAGGCCATGCCACGGCAACTCATGATCCAGCGCGAGGTTGGCCTTCCACACCGACGGCTGCTCGAAGTCCGGGCTCACGTAAGTGACGTTGGTTTCCGGCGTGCCGACGGACGGACGGACCTGATCGGCCACGATCGGCTCATAGGCCCAGTTGCCCGAGTTGATCGTGCCGCCCTGCTCGCCCGTGTAGCGCAGGAAGTTCAGACCGGTGGTGCTGAATGCATTGCCGAACCACACCTGCGGCGATGCGCCGCGGAACAGGCCCACGCCGCCGCGCAGCTGCGTCGGACGCTCCGAATCGAAGGTGTAGTTGAAGCCGAAGCGCGGCTGGACCAGCCACTTGTCCTTGCCGTTGACGTAGCTGTTGTCCAGACCGAACGAGGCCAGGGCAGCCGAGTTCAGGGTCGGACGACCACTGACGGTCGGCTTGTCGGCGCGGACGCCATAGGTCAGCGTCAGGTTGTTGTTGACATACCAGGTGTCCTGCGCAAACAGGCCAAGCTCACGGTACTTGAAGCTGGCGGCGATGGTGTCATCGCTCAGGCCCGGCTGCGGAAGGTGCTGGACGTAGTTGCTCCAGTTGCCGGCCGCGTAGTTGTCCAGGCCGAAGAACTCGTACGTGCCGTACAGGTTCTGGACGAACATGTTGTACACGTCGTTGCTGCTGAAGTCGGCACCGAACTTGACATCGTGGTCGCCCAGGGTCAGCACGCCCGACGCGTAGCCGTTCCAGGTCTTGGTCTGCAGCAGGTTGCCCGGGGTGCTCGGGTCCGGCCCGAACATGATGTACTCACCGGTCGGAGAATCCACATTGCCGCCAAAGAAGATCTTGGTGGTGGCAATCTTTTCGCCCGGCATGATGCGTGCGGACGTGTAGTCGCGGTACGACGCCTTCAATTCGGTCGAGAAGGTGTCGGTCCAGTCGCTGAAGACCTGGGCGACGTAGTTCTCGATCGTCTTCTGCTGCTGGAAGAAGGAGGAGCTCAGGTTGACGATCGAACCACCCGTGGTCGGGGTGCGCGCCTGGTTCTGCTCAACCTTGCTGTAGCGGAAGCTGGCACGATGATTGTCGTTGATGTTCCAGTCCAGCTTGACCGCATATTCTTCCAGGTCGGTGCTGCCATCGACGTCGCCAACGCTGCCTGCATCAACACCGTACAGGGTGCTGGCCAGACGGGTCGCTTCATTGATCTGGGCCTGGCTGATCGTGCCGTTGCCCAGCGCACTGTCGGCCACGCTTGCGCCCGGCGACTTCCATTCCTGCTTTTCGTAGTTGGCGAAGAAGAACAGCTTGTCCTTGATCAGCGGACCACCCAGCGTCATGCCGTAGGTGCGCTCGTTGTCGAAGCCGTCGAACTTGTAACCGGCCGGATCCTTGCCGAACCAGTCGCCATCGCGGTACGAGCCGTAGACCGAACCGTGGAACTCGTTGGTACCGGACTTCGTCACCGCGTCGATCACCGCACCGGTGGCGCCGGCGATGGTGACGTCGTAGCTGGACAGGTCGACATTGATCGCTTCCAGCGCATCCATCGCGACCGGCTGGCGACGGGTCGGCATGCCGTTGTCTTCCAGGCCGAAGGTGTCGCTGATCGACACACCGTCAACGCGGATCGCGTTGTACTTCGGGTTCTGGCCGCCTACGGAAATCTGACCGTCGGCCTTGTTGGTCTGCGCAATGCGCGGATCCAGGCGGACGTAATCCTGGATGTTGCCACCGGCCGAGGGCAGTGCATCGATCGTCTGGCGGCTGATGTTCGTACCGGCGCCCATCTTGGTCGCACTGAACACTTCCGAGCCGGCCGCGACGGCGGTGACCTGGACAGCGTCCAGGTTCGTCGCTGCCATATCACCGTTGAGCGTAGCGTTGACCGTCGCCGACTGGCTGACGCCGAGGTAGACGCCATCTTCGGTCTTGGTGCCAGCGCCGGGCTTGTTGATGGTGATGGTGTACGGACCACCCACACGCAGACCGCGCGCGTTGTAACGACCCGATGCATCGGTGGTCGCACGGCTGACCGTGCCCGACTCGGTATGCGTGATGGTGACTTCTGCACCGGCAACAGGCGCGCCTGCAGCCGACATTACCTGGCCGCCGACACCGGCAGAGGTGCTCTGGGCGAAGGCGGGAGCGGCAGCAAGTGCAGCCACGAGACCAAGCGTCAGCTTGGACATCCGGAGACAACGGGAGTGGGTCATTGGGGAGTAGCCTCGATGCGAGATTGGCGATGGCGGAGAAAAAAACGCGCCCAAGCAGCCTTGCTGGCGGCTGACTGGACTTTTATCTGGGTTCCCTAGCCGCGAGCTGGTTTCAGCCGCAACGGTTAACACTAGATTAACACGGTACCGTTGGATTGTGACGGTTTGGCGACAAAACACACACCATCACAACGGGATCGTGACGCCATCTTCACATTTGATTGTGACCGGCTGAATGCGGGCATGCCGGGGTTCAGCGGGGTGCACGGGGTTCTGCGCAGGCTGGCTGGGGAGCCGGCCAGCGGCCGGCACTACCCGGCATGGCGCGGGCAGGCCCCGGCGTCCACGACGTGCTCAGCCCTCGAAGATCTGGCCGCGATGGGCGGCCCCGGCCGCCGACAGCAGCAGTACCGCCGCATCGGCGCAGACGGCCGGATCGCGCGCGCCCCGATCTTCATCCAGCGAGAAAGCCCGGGCACGCAGGGCGGTGCGCATGGGGCCGGGCTGCAGGCCGCTGACCCGCACCGGGCTGCGGCCGAGTTCGTCGTGCAGGGAGGCGATCAGGCCACGCAGACCGTGCTGGGCCGCGCCGTAGCCGCCCCAGTAGGCCTGCCCGACGCGCGCCGGATCATCCACGGTGAACACCACCGCGGCATCGTCGCGCTGGCGCAGCAGCGGCAGGCAGGCCTGGGTCAGCCAGGCCGGCGCGGTGAGATTGACGTGGACAGCGCGGGCGAAGGCGGCCGGATCGGCCAGCTCGAACGGGGTCAGCCCGGCAAAATCGGCCGCGCAGTACAGCAAACCGTCCAGGCGCCCCAGCTCGCCCTGCAGGCGCTCGGCCAGCGCGGCGTAGTCGTCCGGGGTCGCGCCTTCCAGATCCAGCGGATACAGCAGTGGCTCCGGGCCGGCTGCCTGCACGGCGGTGTACACGCGGTCCAGGCGGCGCGGCTTGCGCCCCAGCAGGACCACCGTGGCGCCGGCCCGGGCACAGGCCACGGCAGCGGCACTGCCGAAGCCGCCGCCCGCGCCTGCAATGAGAATCACACGATCGGCCAGTGCGCCGGTCCCGACCACGACGGACGGGACCGCACTCATGCCTGGGAGGCCTCTTCGACGATGCGCTTGAGCTCGCCGGACTCGAACAGCTCCAGCACGATGTCACAGCCGCCGATGAGCTCACCGTGGATGAACAGCTGCGGGAACGTCGGCAGGTTCGAGAAACGCGGCAGGTTGGCGCGGATCTCGGGCTCTTCGAGCACGTTGACCGTGCGCAGCGCGACCGCGCCGGCGGCCATCAGCGCCTGCATGGCACGGCTGGAAAAGCCGCACATCGGATATTGCGGGGTGCCCTTCATGAACAGCACGAGGGGGTAACGTTCGACTTCGGCCTGGATTTGCTGCATCACCGCCACTACGACTCTCCCTCCAATGTGGGACAACCCGACCTCACCGGTCGGCTAGACTTCCCTCGCCCGCCATTGTAAGCCTACTGGCCCCGCATACGGCGCCCCATTCCCCGCCCGTGGTGACCATGCCCTTCGAACTGCCCCGCCTGCCCTACGACCGCACCGCCCTGCAGCCGCACCTGTCGGCCGAGAGCTTGGACCTGCACCACGGCCGGCACTTTCGCGCCTACCTCGACGCGGTCAATGCCCGCATCGCCGGCACCGAACTGGAGGACCTGGCCCTGGACGACCTGGTCCGGCAAAGCCAGGGCAGCCTGTTCGACGCCGCCGCGCAGGCCTGGAACCACGGCTTCTACTTCCAGTGCCTGCATCCGCGCGGCGGCGGCGATCCGCAGGGCCGGCTGGCGGAACTGGTTACCCGCCATTTCGGCGACGTCCGCCGGCTGCGCGACGAGTTCGATCACGCCGCACTGGGCCTGTTCGGCTCCGGCTGGGTCTGGCTGGTGCAGCACCCCGGCGGCGCGCTGGCGATCCAGACCACCCGCAACGCCGGCACACCGCTGACCGGCAACAGCACCCCGCTGCTGGCCTGCGATGTCTGGGAACACGCGTACTACACCGATTACCAGAATGAGCGCGCGCGCTACCTGCAGGCGTTCTGGAAACTCGTCAACTGGGACTTCGTGGCGTCGCAGCTGCGCGATTGACGGGTGAGCGGTAGTGCCGGTGGGGCCTGGTAGGTGCCGACCGTTGGTCGGCACGGGGCGTCCGGTCGCACCGATCCCGCTGCGGGTGCAGGCATTGTGCGCACCAACGGTGCGCACCTACCTTCTCGGCGCCCCCCCCCCTTTCAGTCGCGCGCCCACCGCAGGTGGGCATCCGCGCCGACCTGCCGGTCAGCCACGCAGCGTGTGGATCACCGGGGCGACCTGGGCGTTGCGATCGAGCTGCCCGCCCACCGTCTCCAACGTTGCGGCCAGGCGCAGGGCGTCATCGTCGCGCAGCGTGGCATGCCCGACCTTGCGGCCGTCCCGCGGCTGCTTGCCGTAGTCGTGCCAGTGGCCGCCGGACTGCGCCAGCACGGCGGCTGCATCAGGCATCGCGCCCAGCCAGTTGAGCATGCAGGCGTGACCGAGCATGCGCGTATCGCCCAGCGGCAGGCCAAGCACGGCCCGCAGGTGGTTCTCGAACTGCGAGGTCTCGCTGCCTTCGATGGTCCAGTGGCCCGAGTTGTGCACGCGCGGTGCCATCTCGTTGACCAGCAGCTCGTCGCCCCGGCAGAACAGCTCCAGCGCGAACACCCCGACATAGTTCAGCCGTTCGGCCAGCGCGCGCGCATGGCCGATGGCGGCCTCGTGCTGGGCCGGGCTCAGCCGCGCCGGCGCCAGGCTGGCCGACAGCACGCCATCGACGTGCCAGTTGCCGGTCACCGGCCAGGCGCGGAACTCCCCATCGGGGCCACGGACGGCCACCACGCTGACCTCGCGATCGAAGGCGACAAAGCCCTCCAGGATCAGTCCGGTGCGGTCGACGTAGTCGCCCAGCGCCGCCCAGGCCGCGTCGATGTCGGCGGCGCTGCGGATACGGAACTGGCCTTTGCCGTCGTAGCCGAGCCGGCGCGTCTTGACGATGCAGGGCATGCCGAACTCGGCCACCCTGGCCGCCAGTTCATCGCGGCTGCGGATATCGGCGAACGGCGGCAGCGGGATGCCCAGCTGCTGGAACAGGGTCTTTTCGCTGAGCCGGTCCTGGGCCACGGCCAGCGCATCCGGATTGGGATACACCGGCACGCGCTCGGCCAGGAAACGGGCGCTGTGCGCGGGGACGTTCTCGAAGTCGAACGTCACCACGTCCACCCGTGCCGCGAACGCGGCCAGCGCGGCCTCGTCCTCGAAGGCGGCCACCTGCAGCGGCGCCACCTGGGCGCCACAGGCATCGGCAGCCGGGTCGTACAACTCGAAACGCAGGCCCAGCGGCGCGCCCGCCAGCACCATCATGCGCGCCAGCTGCCCGCCCCCCAGGATTCCGACGGTTTTCATGGTCATTGACGCGGGTCGTCGTGGGCCATGACGTCTTCGGTCTGGCGGGCGCGGAAGGCGTCCAGCGCCTGGCCGATCGCCGGCTGGTCCGAGGCCAGCATGGCGGCGGCGAACAGGGCTGCGTTGGACGCGCCGGCATTGCCGATGGCGAAGGTGGCGACCGGAATGCCGGCCGGCATCTGCACGATCGACAGCAGCGAATCCATGCCGTTGAGGGCCTTGGACTGCACCGGCACACCCAGCACCGGCACCGCGGTCTTGGCCGCGATCATGCCCGGCAGGTGCGCGGCGCCACCGGCGCCGGCGATGATCGCGCGCAGGCCGCGTGCACCGGCCTGCTCGGCGTAGGTGAACAGAACGTCCGGCGTGCGGTGCGCCGACACGACCTTCACTTCGTAGGGAACACCCAGCGAATCGAGCTTCTGGGCTGCGTGCTGCATGGTTTCCCAGTCGGAGCGGGAACCCATGACGATGCCGACGAGCGGCGCGGTTTGGTTGGGGGTCATTGGCCGTCACCTGCCTTAAAGACGTATTCTAGCCATCTTCCACGCAAGACGAAGAATCATGGATCGCAAGCTGCTCGACCTGCTGTGCTCGCCCGATACGCGCCAGCCCCTGTCCCTGCTCGACGCCAAGGCCCTCGAAGCGCTCAACCGCGCCATCGGTGCCGGTGGCGTGGCCAAGGCCGACGGCAGCCCCCAGGCCCAGCCCCTGCGCGAAGCGCTGCTGACCCGCGACCGCAAGCAGGTGTTCCGCGTCGATGACGACATTCCGGTGCTGCTGGCCGAAGAGGCCATCGAGACGGCGCAGATCGCCGACTTCCCGGAAAAATGAGCCCGGCCCCGTTGCCCGTCCCGTCTGCGGCCGTGGTGGCCGAGGACGTCGCCCGTGCGCTGGCTGAAGACATCGGCACCGGCGATGTCACCGCCGCCCTGCTGCCCGACCGTCCCGACAGCGCGTACCTGCTGTGCAAGCAGGACGCGGTGATTGCCGGCCGGCCGTGGTTCGATGCCACGCACCGCGCGCTCGATCCGGACGTGACGATCGACTGGCGCGTGGCCGACGGTGACAGCGTCCGGGCCGGCACCGTGCTGGCGATCCTGCAGGGCCGCAACCGCAGCCTGGTCAGCGCCGAACGGACCTCGCTGAATTTCCTGCAGACCCTGTCCGGCACGGCCACCACGACGGCGCGCTACGTCGCTGCGGTGGCCGGCACCGGCACGCGCATCCTGGATACGCGCAAGACCCTGCCCGGGCTGCGCGTGGCGCAGAAGTACGCGGTCCGGTGCGGCGGCGGCGACAACCACCGCCAGGGGCTGTTCGACACGGTGATGCTGAAGGAAAACCACATCCGCGCGGCCGGCTCGCTCACCGCCGCGGTGCAGGCGGCGCGCGCGCAATGGCCGCAGTTGCCGCTGGTGGTCGAGGTCGAAGACCTGGTCCAGCTGCGCGAAGCGTTGGCGGTTGGCTGCGAACGCATCCTGATCGACGACTTCGACGCCGGCATGCGCCGCGAGGCCGTGCGCATCACCGCCGGGCAGATTCCGCTGGAGGTCTCCGGCAGCGTCGATCTGGCCGGGCTTCGCGCCATCGCCGACGATGGCGTGGACTGCATCTCCATCGGCGGCCTGACCAAGCATGTGCAGGCGATCGACCTCTCCCTGAAACTGGGCGATCCGCCGGGGTGAGGGAACACGTGCCGGCCCACGGCCGGCACCCACCGCTGCCCACGTTCACGGCGTCGGCAGCCCGGGTCTGCGAGGCTTGCCCTGCCCCCACCCGGAGAGCGCGCATGCGCCCCCTGCTCCTGCTTGCATGCCTGTCGCCGCTGGCGACGCTGCTGCCGGCCGCCGCATCGGCCGCCGAAGTCTGCGACATCCCGCCGCGCTACGGATTGAGTCCGCTGGCGGTGAACATCGTGCAGACCGCCTGCAACGAACACCGGCTCTGGTTCCGCCCCTTCATCGACCGCGACGGGCGCGCCGCCAGCCTGAGCGTCACCGAAGCCGAGCGCGAGCACCTGGCCGACAACGGGCTGATCGCGTGGCAGCGGGTGGTGGGCTACTGGCGCGAGAGCGGAACGCTGTCGCCGATGGGCGACCAGCCCGGCGCGTCCAGCTGCATGGCCCCGCTCGGCACCCGCTACACCGACAGTGACTGCCGCGCGTTCCTGATCGACAACCCGTGGTCGGCGGCCTTCATTTCCTGGGTGATGACGCGGGCCAGTGTGCCCGGCTTCACCCGTTCGCCGCGCCACATCGACTACATCCGCGCTGCGTACCAGAACAGCGGGCCGTACCGCATGACCGATCCGGCACAGGAGAAACCCGCGCCGGGCGACCTGCTCTGCTTCCTGCGCGACCGCCGCCAGACGCTGAGCTACAGCGGCCTGGTGCAGTCCCTCGGCAGCGGCGCGGTAGCGCACTGGAAGTCGCACTGCGAAGTGGTGATCGCGGCCAACGTGGGCGGCGACCGGACCCTGTACCTGGTCGGCGGCAACGTGATGAACACCGTGGCGATGCGCAAGCTGTCGCTGGACCGCAGCGGCCGCATCGAGCTGCCGCCCGCCAAGGCCAGCGCCAGCGACGGCGTGGACCCGGGCTGCACCCCGGGCCGGGAGGACGAATGCAGCTTCAACCGGCAGGACTGGGCCGCGCTGCTGAAGCTGGTGGCGACCGCACCGGCCGCGCTGCCGGTGGTCGCGCCGGACCCTGCGGGCGCGGCTGTGCCGCCCCCTGCAGGCGGGCCGCCGGCGTTGCCGGATGCCCCGGCCACGCCCCAGATCGCGCCGCAGCGCCCCGCTCCGCCGCCACCCACGACGACGACGCGATGATCGCGACGATGCGGGCGGCTTGATCCGCGTGGCATTCGTCGCCATCTTGGGAGGCCACCCGCCCTGATCGTACCGAGCCGCCGATGCCCAGCCTGATCCTGTTGATGATTGCCGGCGCGTTCGTCTACGCCTTCTGGAATTCCTCGCGCGCGGCGGCAGAGCGCGCGGGCGAACTGGGGCGCAATGCCTGCAGTGCCGCCAACGTGCAGTGGCTGGACCAGAGCGTGCATGCCACCGGCCTGCGCGTGGTGCGCAAGGACAGTGGCTGGCTGGGCTGGGAGCGCACCTTCAAATTCGAGTATTCGCACGATGGCGTGGACCGCCACAGTGGCCGCATGGTGCTGCGGGGCGACCAGCTGGTGGCCTTCGTCGGGCCGTCGGCGGCGCGGATCAGCGAGATCCGCCGCGATGTGGATACCCGCGACGCCGAGGACGTGTGATGCGCGCGTAGAGCCGGGTTCTACCCGGCCGGGCAGTGCGCGTAGAGCCGGGTTCTACCCGGCCGGGCAGTTCGCGTAGAGCCGGGTTGTACCCGGCTGGGCAGAGCACGTAGAGCCGGGTTCTACCCGGCTGCATGTTGGATACAGGCACCAGCAGCCGGGTAGAACCCGGCTCTACGGGGTGCGTTACTTGACCACGCGCAGGTGCGGCCGGCCACTCGGCTTGGGCGGTGCGTCGTCCGGCGGCGTCGGGGAATCATCCGGCGGCAGCTCGTCGTCCGGGCCCGGGTCGTGGCCGGGGATGTCGTCCGGCAGCGCCATGCCCTGCCCGGTCTCGCGGGCGTAGACGGCCAGCACGGCCGAGATCGGCACCTGCACCGGATAGCTGGTGCCGGAGAACCGCGCCGAGAAGCTCACGCCCTCGTTGTCGATTTGCAGCCGGACCACCGCGCGCTCGGCGATGTTCAGCACCACCCGGCCATCCTTCACCGCGCTCTGCGGGACCTGCACGCCGGGCATGCCCGCGTCGACCAGGATATGCGGGGTCAGATCGTTGTCGTTGATCCATTCCACCAAGGCCCGCAACAGGTACGGGCGGTGGCTGGTCATGCGGAAAGTGTCTTCAGTCATGTGGTAGAGCCGAGCCGTGCTCGGCTGCTCTTGATCCGGATTGCCTGGTGCAAGTGTACGCGCCAGCACCCGCACCGGTCAGCACCGGCGCACGGGGCGTAAAGCGCCGATGCAGTCATCGGCAACGGCGCGCGCGGCTCAGGTGGGCAGATCGCGCAGCTTCTTTTCCTGGTCGGTCAGGCTGCGGATGAACCCCGGGTGGCGGAAAATGCGGTTGCCGTAGTCCTCGATCGACTTGCCGTCCTTGGGCAGCGCCACGTCCAGCGACTGCAGACGCCAGATGATCGGCGCCATCGCGCAGTCGGCCAGGCTCATTTCCGGATTGAGGAAGAACTTGCTGGCCTTGAACAGCGGCACCGCACTGGTCAGCAGCTCGCGCAGGCGCTTGCGGCCGGCTTCGGCCTGGGTCTTGTTGCCCAGCTGGATCGCCTGCACCTGCGGCACCCAGTCGTGCTCAATGCGCAGCATGGCCAGGCGGATGCGCGCGCGGGACAGCGGATCGACCGGCATCAGCGGCGGATGCGGGTAACGCTCGTCCAGGTATTCGCTCACCACCGACGCCGCATACAGCACCAGCTCGCGCTCCACCAGGGTGGGCACGGAGTGGTACGGATTGAGGTCGATGAGATCCTCGGGCGGGTTCTGCGGATCGACCGGAACGAGGTCATAGGTGACGCCCTTGGCCGCCAGCACCAACCGTACGCGATGGCACAGGACATCGTCGTTCGAGGAAAACAGCGTCAGGGTATTCCGCATGCGTACGCTCGCCGCCATCAAAGGCTCTCCAACGACCGGAAACCGCCGGTCGTATCGGCGCCACCAGCCCAGTGCTGGCAGTCGTCACAGTACCCGAGTGTGCAACTGCACATCACAAAAGCCAATAGGCCATGCGTCTCATGCCGGTAGCCATGAATCGCGACGGCGGCGCCCTGCCCGTTCAGTGCACGTCCTTCCAGTATTCCTTCTTCAGCAGATAGATCAGGAAGGTCAGGAACGCCAGGAACAGAATGACCCATACGCCCAGCTTCTGGCGCTTCAGGGCGGCCGGCTCGCCGGCGTACTCCAGGAAGTTGGTGATGTCGCGCACCGCCTGGTCGTACTGCCCGGGGTCCACATTGCCCGGCTGCGCGAGCTTGAGCCCGATCACCGGCGCATCCGCGCCCGGGGACTCCGGCTTGCCATGCACGGCGTGCTGCAGGCCCTGCATCTCCCACAGCGGGTTGGGCATGGAGGCATTGGGGAACAGCGTGTTGTTCCAGCCCAGCGGGCGCGACGGGTCCAGGTAGAACGACTTGAGGTACGTATAGACCCAGTCGCTGCCCCGCACGCGCGAAATCAGGCTCAGGTCCGGCGGCATCTTGCCGAACCACTTCTCCGCAGGTGCCTTGGGCATCGAGACGGGGATCTGTTCACCGATAGGGGTGCCGGTGAAGTTGAGGTTGTTCATCACCTCTTCCTCGCTCAGCCCCAGGTCCTCGGCCATGCGCGAGTAGCGCAGGTATTTCAGCGCGTGGCAGCCCGAGCAGTAGTTCATGTACAACTGCGCGCCACGTTGCAGCGACGCGCGGTCGTTGAGGTCGTTGCCGGCCTGCAGGGTCTTGCCGCCCTCGGCGGCACCCGCCAGGCCGCTGGCCAGCATCAAGGCGGCCGCGCAGGCCAGCCGGACAATCCAGTGGTCAGTCATGCGTGGTCACCCGGTCCGGTACCGGCTTGGTCCTGTCCAGCTTGGTCCATAGCGGCATGGTGATGAAGAAGGCGAAATACAGGAAGGTCAGCACGCGCCCGACGTAGGTCTCATGCGCGTCCGTGCCCGGGCCCGAACCGATCACGCCCAGCCAGACGAAGCAGACCGCGAACATGCCGAGCAGGCCGCGCGAAAGCAGGCCCCGGTAGCGGTACGACTTGACCCGGGCCCGATCCAGCCACGGCACCAGGAACAGGATCGCGATGGCCGAGAACATCACGATCACGCCGCCGAGCTTGTTCGGCACCACCCGCAACATCGCGTAGTACGGGGTGTAGTACCAGACCGGCTTGATGTGCTCGGGGGTGACCAGGCGGTTGGCTTCGGTGAAGTTGTCGTGCTCGAGGAACAGCCCGCCGAACGCCGGTGCGAAGAAGATGATGAACGCGGCGATGACCAGCAGGAAGCCGGCGCCCACGCCATCCTTGAGCGTGTAATACGGATGGAACGGAATGCCGTCGGCGGGCGCGGTGGCCGACCAGCGGTTGCCCTTGGGCCCCTTCTTGATCTCCACGCCGTCAGGGTTGTTCGACCCGACTTCGTGCAGCGCGCCCAGGTGCAGCACCACCAGCAGCAGCAGCACCAGCGGCAGGGCGATCACGTGCAGGGCGAAGAAGCGGTTGAGCGTGGCATCGCTGGGCAGGTAATCGCCCATGATCCATTCGGTGAGGCCGTTGCCGATCACCGGAATGGCGCCGAACAGCGAGATGATCACCTTGGCGCCCCAGAACGACATCTGGCCCCACGGCAGCACGTAGCCCATGAAGGCTTCGGCCATCAGCACCAGGTAGATCAGCATGCCCAGGATCCACACCAGTTCGCGCGGCTTCTGGTAGCTGCCGTAAAGCAGCCCGCGGAACATGTGCAGGTAGACCACGATGAAGAACAGCGAGGCCCCGGTCGAGTGCATGTAGCGGATCAGCCAGCCCCATTCGACATCGCGCATGATGTATTCGATGGAGGCGAACGCTTCGGCCGCGTTGGTCTTGTAGTGCATCGTGAGGAAGATGCCGGTCACGATCTGGTTGACCAGGATCAGCAGCGCCAACGAACCGAAGTAGTACCAGATATTGAAATTCTTCGGCGCGTAGTACTCGCTCACGTGCTTGCGGTACACCGGCATCAGGCCCGGCGCGCGCGCGTTGACCCAGTCGGCGACGCCTGTGGCGGTGCGGGTAAGGATATTGGCCATGCTCAAGCCGCCCCCTGCGGGTCAACGCCGATGATGATGGTGTTGTCGTCCTGGTAATGGTGCGGCGGCACCAGCAGGTTGATCGGCGCCGGCACATCCTTGAACACGCGACCAGACATGTCGAAGCGCGACTTGTGGCAGGGGCAGAAGTAGCCGCCCTTCCACTGCGGGTCGTACGGTTCAGGGCGGATCTCGGCCACCATTTCCGGCGAGCAGCCCAGATGGGTGCACAGCCCGACCAGGACCGAGACATCGGCCTTGATCGCGCGGAATTCGGGGTTCTGTTTGAGCACGTAGTCCGGCTGCTGTTCCTTCTCGCCCGACTCGGGATCCTTCAGGCGGCCATCCAGACCGTGCAGCGCATCGAGGATGGCCTTGGACCGTTTGACGATCCAGATCGGCTGCCCTCGCCACTCGAGGACCAGCCGCTGGCCTTCCTGCAGCGCACTGATGTCGGCGATCACCGGCGCCCCGGCCAGTTTGGCGCGGGCGCTGGGATTCCAGGACTTGATGAACGGCACCGCTGCAAATCCGACGCCGACCGCGCCAACCACCGCAGTGGTTGCTGACAGAAACCGTCGACGTCCAGTGTTGACTGGATCGTTTACCCCATCGTTGGCCATCCGGCACTCCGATATTGATTTAGGTAGCTTGAGGCTGCCAGCAGACCGGTGGGGGCCAGTCCACAATGAATCAGAGCCGACTATAGCGGAACCTGACTCGGCGACACAACGCGCAGATCATCCGCCGAACACCTGTCAAGCACGAAACCGTCGTGCCGGCCGATGGCGGGCTCTGCGGGATGCTTGAAGGTACCAGGAGCCGGCCAGCGGCCGGCACTACCGGACGGTCTCGGTGTGCGGGGAGCCGGCCCGCGGGCACTACTGCGTGGATGCTGTCACGCCCCGATAGCGGTCGGCCAGCAGGGCCACGCGCTTCACGTAGTACTGGGTTTCACTATAGGGCGGCACGCCGCCATGACGGTCCACCGCCCCCTCGCCCGCGTTGTAGCCGGCGGCGGCGAGGGTCAGGTTGCCGTTGAAGCGCTTGAGCAGCCACGACAGATACTGCACGCCACCGCGGATGTTCTGCGCGGCATCGTACGAGTCGGTCACCCCGAAGCGGCGGGCGGTGGGCGGCATCAACTGCATCAGGCCCTGCGCGCCGGCGCGGCTGAGCGCGGTGGGGTTGTAGGCCGACTCGGCGTGGATGATGGCGCGGACCACGGCCTCCTCCACCCCGAACTCGCGCGCGGCCGCGGCGATCTCGGCCTGGAAGGCGGTCGTATTGAGCCGCACCGAGCCGAAGTTGACGCCCGGATTGGCACCGCACGCATAGCAGCGCTCGATGAAGCTGTAATGGATGGTGCGCACCTGGCCCAGGCTGGCCACCTGGGCCGGGCGGGCGCTGGTGTAGTGGCGCACCCCGTCCTTCATATAGGTGTAGACCTGCCCGTTGACCACGCGCTGGGCCTTGCCCGTGCGCGCGGCGGGGGCGGACGGCGCGCTGAGGACGGTCGCCGCCGGCGCTGCCGATGCGGTGGCGGTGATCGCAGTGCCGGCGTTGGCGCCATCGGCCTGGGCAACCGCCACCGCAGGCGCAACCGGTGCCGCCGCGGGTGGCGCGACGGGCGCGGGCACGGCCTGGCGGCGGGGCGCGCTGCGGTCGGGACGGTAGTTGCTGACCACACTGCAGCTGGCGGCGGAGACGCGCTTGCTCACGTAGCTGGGAATGCCGTCGGCACCCACGCACTTGTACAGCGTGCCCGCACTGGCCGGCACAGCGGTCAGCGCAGCCAAGGCCAGCGCAAAGATCCCCAAGATCCCCTTCATGGGGCGGAGTGTCTCCGTTTCGCCGCGACTTGCCAAGCCTTTGACGCAGCTGGCCGCCCCGGGACCCGATGCACGTCACGGATTGGAGCGGCTGCGACCGTCGCCAGGGGCGCGCGACGGCGGCCGGCCCGGCGGGCGGTTCCCCGGTACAATGGGCGGCTCACCGCAGCCTTTCCGGCTGCCTGCCCGCCCACCCGACTGGAATAAGCGCCATGACCGGGACGCCAGCTTCGACCGTGCCGACTTCGGCCGGCTCCGCCGTGCCCTCCACCACTCCCCGCCCCGACCTGCTGCCGCTGCCCGGCGCCAGGCCGGCCGTCACCGGCCCCGTCCGCGGCAAGCTGTACATCAAGACCCACGGGTGCCAGATGAACGAGTACGACTCGGCCAAGATGGCCGACGTGCTGGCTGCCGAAGAAGGGCTGGAGCTGACCGACGACCCGTCCGAGGCCGACGTGCTGCTGATGAACACCTGCTCGATCCGCGAGAAGGCGCAGGAAAAGGTGTTCAGCCAGCTCGGCTACTGGAAGGCGCTGAAGAACAACGGCCGGGGCGTGATCATCGGCGTGGGCGGCTGCGTGGCCTCGCAGGAGGGCGAGGCGATCATCAAGCGTGCCCCGCACGTGGACCTGGTGTTCGGCCCGCAGACCTTGCACCGCCTGCCGGAGCTGATCCGCCAGCGCCGCGCATCGGGCAAGTCCCAGGTCGACATCAGCTTCCCGGAAATCGAGAAGTTCGACCGCCTGCCCGAACCGCGCGCCGACGGTGGCTCGGCGTTCGTGTCGATCATGGAAGGCTGCTCCAAGTACTGCTCGTTCTGCGTGGTGCCCTACACCCGCGGTACCGAGGTCAGCCGCCCGTTCGAGGACGTGGTGGTGGAAGTGGCGCAGCTGGCCGCACAGGGCGTGCGTGAGATCAACCTGCTGGGCCAGAACGTCAACGCCTACCGGGGGCCGTACGGCGACGGCGAGTTCGCCGACCTGGGCCTGCTGATCCGCACCATCGCCGAGATCGACGGCGTCGGCCGGATCCGCTTCACCACCTCGCACCCGCTGGAATTCAGCGACTCGCTGGTGGACGCCTACCGCGACGTGCCGCAGCTGGCCAACTTCCTGCACCTGCCGGTGCAGGCCGGCAGCGACCGGGTGCTGTCGGCGATGAAGCGGGGCTACACCGCGCTGGAGTTCAAGTCCAAGATCCGCAAGCTGCGCGCGGTGCGGCCGGACATCTCGATCAGCTCGGACTTCATCGTCGGCTTCCCGGGCGAGACCGAGGCCGATTTCGAGAAGACCATGACGCTGATCGAAGACATCGGCTTCGACCAGAGCTTCTCGTTCATCTACTCGCGCCGCCCCGGCACGCCGGCCGCCGATCTGGAAGACACGATCAGCGATGCTGAAAAGCACGCGCGCCTGTCGCGCCTGCAGGCGCGGATCAACGAGCAGGCCGCGGCGATCTCCGAGAAGATGGTCGGCACGGTGCAGACCGTGCTGGTGGAAGGCCCGTCCAAGCGCAACCCGGACGAGC
This sequence comes from Stenotrophomonas sp. LGBM10, assembly GCF_046736075.1. Lineage (GTDB taxonomy): Bacteria > Pseudomonadota > Gammaproteobacteria > Xanthomonadales > Xanthomonadaceae > Stenotrophomonas. The sequence goes on along the minus strand of NZ_CP177163.1, from coordinate 3,857,676 downwards.
TGACCGGCAAGAGCGAGAACATGCGCTCGGTGAACTTCGCGGGGCACCCGCGCCTGATCGGCCAGTTCGTTGATGTGCAGATCACCGAGGCGTACAGCAATTCGCTGCGGGGGCGGTTGGTCGTCGCCTGATGGAGCGTGCCGACCAGCGGTCGGCGCTACCACTGCAATGCCGACCAGCGGTCGGTACTACCACTGCAATGCCGACCAGCGGTCGGCACTACCACTGCATGCCGACCAGCGGTCGGCACTACCACTGCAATGCCGGCCGGCGGTCGGCACTACCACTGCAATGCCGGCCGGCGGTCGGCACTACCACTGCAATGCCGGCTGGCGGTCGGCATCTACCATTGCGGTGCGCTCAATCCAGGCGTTTGCGGAAGCGCAGGATCGCCAGGGTCATCATCACCGCGATGAAGGCGAGCAGCGCCAGCACTTCCGGCCACAGCTCCCAGATCCGTGCGCCGCGCAGCATGATGCCGCGGATCAGGCGCAGGAAGTGCGTCAGCGGCAGCACCTCGGCCAGCCATTGCACCGGGCGCGGCATGCCGGCGAACGGGAACATGAAGCCGGACAGCAGGATCGACGGCAGGAACACGAACATGGTCATCTGCATGGCCTGGAACTGCGACTGCGCCTTGGTCGAGATCAGCAGGCCCAGGGTGAGGTTGGCGGTGATCAGCAGGATCGCTGCCAGATAGACGTCCACCACGCTGCCGCGGATCGGCACCTCGAACAGCCACAGGCCCAGCAGCAGCACCAGCGTCGTCTGGATCAGTCCGATCGCCGCGTACGGCAACACCTTGCCGATCATCAGCTCGCTGCGGCTCAACGGGGTGGCGATCAGCAGTTCCATGTTGCCGCGCTCGCGTTCGCGCACGATCGCCACCGCTGTGAACATCACCATCGTCATGGTCAGGATGATGCCGATCAGGCCGGGCACGATGTTCACTGCCGAGCGCCGCTGCGGGTTGTAGAACGCCACCACGCTGATCTGACCGCCCCCGGCCACGGCGCCGCTGCGCAGCGGCCGGTCGTTGCGCAGCGGCTGGTTGTCCAGCGGCACCTGCGCCAGCTGGACCGCCGCGCTCTGCACGACGGTGTCGCTGCCATCCACCAGCACCTGCACGGCCTCGCGGCCCTCGAAGCGGCGGCGTTCGAAGTCGGGCGGGATCACCACGCCAATGCTGATCCGGCCGTGCCGCAGCGCCGCCATCAGTTCGTCCGGGGTCCGCGCGGCCAGGGTGGGGGTGATCACGCCGGTCGCCACCATGTCCATCACCAGCGCGCGTGAGGCGGCGGTCCCGGCCTGATCGGCAATACCGGTGTGCAGATTGCGCAGATTGAGGTTGATCGCATACCCGAACAGCACCAGTTGCATCACCGGAATGCCGACGATCATCGCCAGGGTGATGCGGTCGCGGCGCATCTGCCGCAGCTCCTTGAGAATGATGGCCCAGAGCCGGCGCAGGCTCATGCCGCCGCGTCCCCGGCGTGTCCATCCTCGCGCCCGCGCGTGGCCGAGACGAACACATCTTCCAGATTGGCCTCCACCGGCGTCACCTCGGCCTGCTGGCCGCCGGCGCGCAGGGCCGCCTCGAGCCTGCCCTGCGCATCGTCCTGCGCCGCCAGCAGCACCCGCAGGCTGTTGCCGATCTGCGCCACGCTGAGCACGCCGGGCACGGCGGCCAGCAACCGTTGCGCCTGTCGCGGCTGCGTCGCCGAGACCGCCAACGTACGTCCCGCCAATGCGGCGGTCAGGGTTGCGGGGGTGCCATCGGCCACCAGCATGCCCCGGTCCAGAATCGCCAGGCGATGGCAGCGCTCGGCTTCATCCATGTAATGCGTGGACACCAGCAGCGTGGTGCCGGCGTCGGCCAGGTCGAACAGCTTTTCCCAGAAGTCGCGCCGCGACTCCGGGTCCACCGCACTGGTGGGTTCGTCCAGGAACAGCAGCTCCGGCGATTGGATCACCGCGCCGGCCAGGGCCAGCCGTTGTTTCTGGCCGCCACTCAGGGTGCCGGCCAACTGCGCCTGGCGGTCCTGGAAGTGGTACTGCTCGACCAGTTCCTCGATGCGCCGCCGTGCGTCGGCGCGCGGAATGTCCTGCACCGCCGCGAGAAACTCCAGGTTCTCGCGCACGGTCAGGTCCTCGAACAGCGAGAACCGCTGGGTCATGTAGCCGATGCGCCGCCGCAGCGCTTCGGCCTGCTCCGGAATGCGCAGGCCGAGTACGTCGATGTCGCCCTCGGACGGGGTCAGCAGCCCGCACAGCATGCGGATGGTGGTGGACTTGCCCGACCCATTGGGGCCGAGGAAGCCGTAGACAGTGGCGCGCGGCACGCTCAGGTCCACATGGTCCACCGCCACCAGTGCACCGAAGCGCTTGGTCAGCCCGCGCGCCCGGATGGCCAGGTCGTCCTGCCCGCCCTTGCCCGTTGCCGGCGCGGACCGCTGGGTGGCGACGGCATCGACGGCCATCAGAACGTCACCCGCACCGGCAGCCCGGCCGGCAGTCGCGCCAGCGTGGCGGCATCGGTGTCGATCAGTTCGATCTCGGCCAGATAGCTCAGGCGGGCTGCGTCGTCGCCGGTCAACGCGTAGTAAGGGGTGAACACCGGGTCGCTGCGGACCGCGCGGACCCGCCCGGACAATGCCGCCTCGCGTCCCTGCACGTACACCTGCGCGCCCGAGCCCACGGCCACCGACGGTCGCAGCGGCGACGGCAGATAGACCCGAGCATAGGGATGCTCGCCCACCAGCAGCACCGCCAGCGGTGCGCCAACCGGGGCCTGGTCGCCGAGCCGATACGGCAGCGCGTCGACCACGCCGGCGCGCGGCGCAACCAGCGCCAGCTTGCGCAGGGTCACGGCCTGCTCGGCCTGCTGCGCCTGCGCGGCCTCCAGCGACGCCGCGCCCTGCCCGACCTGCTCGGCGCGCGTGCCGTGCTCGAGCGCCAGCAGGATCTGCTCGGCCGCCCGGACAAGGCCGTTGGCATTGCCGGCAGCGGCGCGGGCGCGATCCACGTCGGCAGCAGCCACCAGGCGCTGCCGGCCCAGCGGCTGCAGCCGCGCATAGTAGGCCGCCGCGTCCACCGCCTGCGCCTTGGCAGCGGCCAGATTGGCCCGCGCCTGGGCGATCTCCTCCACCCGTGGCCCGTGTTCGAGTTCTTCCAGTGCCTGACCGGCGCGCTGCGACTGCGCCTGCAGCGCGGCCATCTGCGCGGCCGTGCGGGTGGTCTCCAGTTGCAGCAGGGGCGCACCGGCCGGCACGCGCTGGCCTTCGCGCACCGACACCGCCACGATGGTTTCGGCCGCAGGCGCCGGCACGGTGATCCGGTCCCATTCGAGCGTGCCCAGGGCCTCGGGGGGCGCCGGCCGGCAGGCGGCGAGCAGCAGTGCCGCCGGCACACCGAGGCGAAGCAGGCGGGAGCAGAGCGAAGCAGCCATCACAGGTACCGGATCGGTGCGGACCGCACCATGCTGCCTCGCGACCCGGTGGTCAGCCGTGAAGGAGGCGCGGACCGGCTCGGCGTCGCCGCGGCCGCCTTACCGCACCTCGTCGTAGCTCAGCTTCTCCACGTCATACCCGTACTGCTTGGCCATGTACGCATTGATCTGCGCCAGCCCCTGGATCAGCATCTTTCCGTCCGGCGTGCCGCAGCGGTTGGCGACGTTCTTCATGCCGTAGATCAGGGCATCTTCCTTGCTGCGCTTGGGCGTGGGATCGGGCGTCCACCACGGGAAGTGGCGCAGCGGCTTGTTGCTGGGCACATCGTGCTGCCAACAGACGAAGACGAGGCTTTCCTTGCCCTTGGCGTCGTAGTCGTAGACGCGATAGCTCGCGTAACCGCTGGTGGTGGGCGTGACCTTGAGTACGCCGCTCTCCGCGTAGCGCTTGAGATCTTCCCGGGCAACCTCCTGCGACATGCCGCCGTAATGGATTACGCGGGTCAGTCTGCCGTCCGCGCCGTACATCTCCTGGCGGTTCAGGTCCGCGCCGCGCCATTGCCGCTGGCGTGGCGCGCGGCGGTTGGCGTCGAAGAACTCCATCACCGTGGAACCGCTGCGATGCGGATAGGTGCGTACGCGCGGGTACTTGTCGAGTGAAGCGAACTGGTCGTCGATGACGGAGAGTGGGACCCGCTGGTTCGGAAAATCGTACTGCAGCTTCTTGAACCCGTCGCTGGAGAGCTCCTTGTACAGCGGCTGCGCGTCATATGCGGCAAAGCCCATGTACTCGGTGGACAGGCTATAGATGCCCTTCGTCTTGAAGAAGCCAAAGAACACGCCCTTCCGCCCACCACCGGGCCCGGTGGCATCGAGCCAGGCATTGCCCTGCCCGCGCCACTTCCCCGGTGCTTCGCGTGCATCGAGGCCATTGTCCTCTTCCTTTTTGCGAGGTGCCCGCAGTTCCGCCAGCAAGGTCCCGTCAGCGTGATAGCGGTAGCTGGAGATGGCCACATCACCGACCTGAAGTTCCGCGCATTGAGCACCCGGCACAGTGGTCAATGTCTCGTTGATACCCCCCGTCGTGGAGATCAACTGCCCCTTGGCGTTGTAGTCCGCGCAAAACGCAAGGCGATCGAGCATCAAGGTCTTGGGAAAGCGTGGGCTCAGCGCATTTACGTCGTCGGTTTCCTGCAACCTCGCTTCGACCAGATGACCCCCTTGGTCATAGAAATATGCCTCGGCACGTGTCATGTAGTAGTGCGGAGTGAGCTTGGCCAGGATCGGATTCCTCTCCTGCGCGGGCACGGCACGATAAGGGACCGCCCCCATGTTGCCGCTCTCGTCTCGACGCAGGCCAGGCGCGCCGTCTGGCCGAGGACGTTCCATCGGACTGTGAACCCGATTCTCCCATTGCTCCAGACGGCACACGCGCTGACCACCGCTGCCATCGGGCTCCAGATACACCACTTGGCCCTCAGTCGGACCAAACCTGCCTTGGTGCTGGTCGGCGACAGCTGGGAGTAGTGCTGGAACACGCAGACTGCCGTCGCCTTGAACCTGAGGCCACTGCAATGTAATCCGCTGACGTCCGGCCTCGTTGAACAACAGGCTCACGCCCGACACGGGCGAAGCGAGGAGATCCGCTCGGTCCGAGCAGGCCGCGCCTGCCCGCGCCGAGGTAGCCCAAAGTGCCACCACCAGCAGACCCAGCACACCGGGCTTCACGCTCACAGCTGATGCAGACCAAGCCATCTCGTCTCCGGTGCGGGTCGATGTGCCTGCGATGCCTTACCGTACCTCGTCATAGCTCAGCTTCTCCACGTCATAGCCGTACTGGCTGGCCATGTACGCATTGATCTGCGCCAGCCCCTGGATCAGCATCTTTCCGTCCGGCGTGCCGCAGCGGTTGGCGACGTTCTTCATGCCGTAGATCAGGGCATCTTCCTTGCTGCGCTTGGGCGTGGGATCGGGCGTCCACCACGGGAAGTGGCGCAGCGGCTTGTTGCTGGGCACATCGTGCTGCCAACAGACGAAGACGAGGCTTTCCTTGCCCTTGGCGTCGTAGTCGTAGACGCGATAGCTGGCGTAACCGCTGGTGGTGGGCGTGACCTTCAGTACGCCGCTCTCCGCGTAGCGCTTGAGATCTTCCCGGGCAACCTCCTGCGACATGCCGCCGTAACGGATTACGCGGGTCAGTCCGCCGTCCGCGCCGTACATCTCCTGACGATTCAGATCCGCGCTGCGCCATTGCCGCTGGCGCGGCATGCGACGGTTGGCGTCGAAGAACTCCATCACCGTGGAACCGCTGCGATGCGGATAGGTGCGTACGCGCGGGTACTTGTCGAGTGAAGCGAACTGGTCGTCAACAACCGAGAGCGGGACCGGCTGGGTCGGGAAGTCGTACTGCAACTTCTTGAACCCATTGCTCGAGAGCTCCTTGTATAGCGGCTGCGCGTCATACGCGGCAAAGCCCATATATTCGGTGGACAGACTGTAGATGCCCTTTGTCTTGAAGAAGCCGAAGAACACGTCCTTCCGCCCCCCTGCCGGCCCCGTGACATCAAGCCACGCATTGCCCTGTCCACGCCACTCCCCCGGTGCATCGCGTGCATCGAGGCCGTCATCCTCCTTCTTCCTCTGCGGCGTTCGGAATTCTGCCAGCAGGGCTCCATCGGCGTAATAGCGGTAGGTGTAAAGGGCCACCTCTCCGACCTGAAGCCCCGCGCACTGCGCGCCGGGCACCTTGCTCAATGTCTCACTCATGTTCCCCGTGGTCGAGATCAACTGCCCCTTGGCGTTGTATTCCGCGCAGAAGGCAAGACGATCCAGCATCAACGTTTTGGGCAAGCGTGGGCTCAGCGCGTTTACGTCCGCGGTTTCCTGCAACCTCGCTTCGACCAGACTGCCCGCTTGGTCATAGAAATAAGCCTCGGCACGTGTCATGTAGTAGTGCGGAGTGAGCTTGGCAAGGATCGGATTCCTCTCCTGCGCGGGCACGGCACGGTAAGGGACCGCCCGTACGATGCTGTTTTCGTCTCGACGCAGGCCAGGCGTTCCGTCTGGCTGCGGACGTTCCATCGGACTGTGAACCCGATTCTCCCATTGCTCCAGACGGCACACACGCTGACCGCCGCCGCCATCGGGCTCCAGATACACGACCTGGCCACCGGCGGGGCCGAACTTGCCTTGTTTCAGTTCCGCCACTGCCGGCATCATTCTGGGAACACGAAGACTGCCTTCGCCGTCGAAGCGCTGCCCCCGCAACATCACCCTGTCCCGCGCCCCTCCATTGAACAACAGGCTCACGCCTGAAACGGGTGAGCTCAGGAGATCGGTGCGGTCCGAGCAGGCCGCGCCTGCCCGCGCCGAGGTAGCCCAAAGTGCCACCACCAGCAGACCCAGCACACCGGGCTTCACGCTCACAGCTGATGCAGACCAAGCCATCTCGTCTCCGGTGCGGGTCGATGTGCCTGCGATGCCTTACCGCACCTCGTCGTAGCTCAGCTTCTCCACGTCGTAGCCGTACTGCTTGGCCATGTACGCGTCGATCTGCGCCAGCCCCTGGATCAGCATCTTTCCGTCCGGTGTGCCGCAGCGGTTGGCGACGTTCTTCATGCCGTAGATCAGGGCATCTTCCTTGCTGCGCTTGGGCGTGGGATCCGGCGTCCACCACGGGAAGTGGCGCAGCGGCCTGTTGCTGGGCACATCGTGCTGCCAACAGACGAAGACGAGGCTTTCCTTGCCCTTGGCGTCGTAGTCGTAGACGCGATAGCTCGCGTAACCGCTGGTGGTGGGCGTGACCTTCAGTACGCCGCTCTCCGCATAGCGCTTGAGATCTTCCCGGGCGGCATCCTGCGGCGACGCACCGTTGAGGATCACGCGTGTGAGCTTCCCGTCCGCACCGTACATCTCCTGCCGATTCAGATCCGCGCTGCGCCATTGCCGCTGGCGCGGCATGCGACGGTTGGCGTCGAAGAACTCCATCACCGTGGAACCGCTGCGATGCGGATAGGTGCGTACGCGCGGGTACTTGTCCAGCGAAGCGAACTGATCATCAATGACCGAAAGCGGGACCGGCTGGGTCGGGAAGTCGTATGCCAGCTTGGCGCTGCCGTCCGCGCTCCGCTGCTGGTAGAGCGGCTGGGCATCGAAGGCGGCAAATCCCATGTCATGCGTGGCGAACGTGTAGATGCCCTGCTTCGGAATGAAATTGAACAGTGCTTCTTCGCGCTTGGCGTCTTTGCCTTTCAGCCACGCGTTGCCCTGCCCGCGGCCGCGCGCGCCCTGCGGCTGCGACGCCGTGTCGTCGTCCGCCTGCCCGGGGCCCGGGGTGCGCAGATGCGACAACAGCGTACCGTCGGGATAGTAGGCATACGTGGACATCGCCGCCGTGTCCGGCGCGACCTGGCTGCACTGGAAGCCCGGCTGGAGGCTCACTGCTTCGCTCGGACCGCTGGCCATCGTCATCCGGCCCTGCGCATCGTAGCGGGCACAGAAGGTCAACCGGTCGGCCACCACGGAGCGCGCGGTGTGATTGCTGGCCACCGTGATGTCCGGCGTCTCATGCATGCGTGCCTCGACCAGGTGCCCACCCGCGTCGTAGAAAAAGGCGTCGACGCGGGTCATGAAATAGTGGGGAGTCAGTTTGGCCAGGATCGGATTTCCCTCCTGCCCGGGCATGGGACGCGGTGCAGCCGCCTGCACCTTGCCGGCAGGGGCGCGACGCAAACCGGGCTTGCCATCCGGCTGCGGGCGCTCCAGGGGACTGTAGACCCGGCTCTCCCATTGCTCCAGCCGGCACACGCGCTGGCCGCCCTTGCCATCCGATTCCAGATAGGCCACCTGGCCCTCGGCCGGACCGAACCGGCCCGCCGCGAGGCTGGCGGCGGACGGCACCAGTGCAGGCGGCCGCAGACGGCCGTCCTCCTGGATCTGGCCGTGCTGCAGCATTACCCGCGCGCCGGCGCCGTCGTTGAACATCAGCGTCACGCCCGCGACGGGCGACGCCAGCGGATCGGACCGGTCCGTGCAGGCGGCCGCCGCCTGGAACGCCACGGCCCCCATTGCGATCGACACCGCCCCCGTCACGCAGCGCTTGAACCTCATACCTGTTCCGTGCCCGTCTTGATCGGGTTGACCGATGCCATGCGTGTTCCTTCGTCGTGGATGCCACGGTGCGTCGGCACGGCGGCGATGATCTGGTTGGGCATTGCGGCGGCAGGGTCGTCCATGTTGTGACCCCACTCCAGCGGCATCGTCACCCAGAACCCCTTTACCGCCGCTGCACCGTCGCGCAGCCGCGCAAGGCCCTTGCTGACATTGTGGCGCCCCACGGTCCGGGTTACCTCGCCTTCCATCACACTTGGAACCGACATGTAGCCCGCCTGCAGGTCCGAAGGCTGGGCGTAGATGTAGCGTCGCACCTTCTCGCGCTTCTCGTCCATGCCGGCCGTGGCAAAGCCCTGGAAGACCGCATCGTAGGTACCCATGCTGTTGCGCGGTACGTTCTGGAACACCTCTTCAAAGGCCGCCGCATTGGCATCGGCGAGCTTCTGGATCGCCTGCCAGCAAGCGCGGCTGGCCGGTTGCTCGATGAAGGACACGTCGTCCGCGTTCGGCCGGATCGGCGGGTGATAGGCACTTCCCGCCATATTGGTATACCCCTCGTCCTTGGCGACACGGCCCGGCACAGCCCCCGTCTCGATGGACTTCCCCAGGAACTTCTTCCAGAGCCGCAGGCGCAGGTCGCGCGCGAACGTACGCGTCACCACCATCGCGCCGTTGCCCAGGTTGCGCACCTTGTTCTCCGTGTCCACGATGACGGCCGCGATCTCGGTGTCACCGGTGCCTTCCAGGCTGCGGTCGTTGCAGTTGGCGCTGCCGATGATGGCCACCGCATCGTCGACGATCAGCAGCTTGGAGTGCACGTAGCACTGCTCGGTGACCAGGTAGACCGGCGGGTTCGCGCTGCTGCCCTCGGCGGTTGGCGGCGCACTGCGGTAGTTGTCGTGGTTGGTGTCCTTCAACACGCCATAGCTGCGCAGGTTGAGGATGGTCAGGTAGTCCTTCCAGCCGCCTTCGGCGACCGCCGCGCGCAGGTCGGCTTCGCTCACGCTCTCGCGGCGGATCTTCAGCTTGCGTGCCACCAGCGCGCGCGCTATCTGCCGGATGAGGCTGTCGCGCCCACGCAGCAGGCTCTGCTGCACCCAGTACTGCTGCTTGAGCACCGCGCCATCGAACAGACTGCCTTCCGGGTGCACCGGCAAGGTCACGTAAACGTGGAAGTCCTGGCCGCAGCCGATCGCCTTGATGATGCGCGAAGCCAGCGTGGCCACCAGCTTGTTGTGCGCCGCCGATGGCTGGCCCTGCCGGAATTCGCGGATGTCCTTGATCGCGTTGCCGGCACCCAGCCGATCGGCGACGCCTTGGGTGGCGCCCAGTCCGCGGTCGGCGATCTTGGCTTTCTTGTCCTGCGCCGGGGTCAACTCGCCGCGGCGGCCGCCGGTGATGATGGTGTCCAGCTTTCGACCGGGCTCGGCATCGGAGAAGCCGCAGTCGGAAATCAGGAACTGCGTTTCCACATAGACATAGGCCTGGGCGGATTCGATGCAGTTGAGCATCGCATCCTGGATGGAGCGCATCGGCTGATTCCGGTCCCAATAGGGGCTCAACCCGGGATCGTTCATGTCCAGGCCATGCTCCTTGCAGGCCTCGCGCTCCATCGCGTGCAGCGCCGTGCCGGACGAGCGCACTACCTGCACGGTGACGCCACCGGCGCTGCCGGGCCGCGACACGTCGCCAAACAGCGCCTGGCGCCCGCCCATCGCCTCCAGCCATTTGCCGGACAGCGGCGTCAGTTCGCGGCCGCGTGCCAACGAAACCTGCTCGGGGATGGCGGCACCGATCCGGTTGGCGGTACGGATGCCCGCGTTGGTGGCGTCGCGGATCTTCTGCCCCGCCGCCCGGTCGCCGCGCTGGTTCTGCCACACCATCGCGTTCCAGCGGTGCATGAAGTTGCGGCAGATATCGGACACCGCCGGACCTTCCAGGCGGGCGTGCACGTCCTGCCAGGGCATGCGCGCGTGGCGCCCCGCATCCAGCAGCATCTGCGCGCGGTCGATCGGCTCGTTGAGCCACTTCTCGAAGGCGAGGAACGCATCCTTGGCCTTCTGCAGCGCGTCCAGCGCAGCCGCCTTGAGCTTGTCCACGTCCTTGCCGATTTCCGACGGATCATCGATGTAGTCGCCCGCCCGGTCGATCACCTTGCCGCCGGTCTCGCGGACGGCCTCGACGGTCGCCTTCAGCTCATCCCAGCGCGCCATGAACCCCTTGGCCTGGATGTCGACGAAGGCCTTGGCCGCATTCAACGCATGGTCGGCCGCGCCGCTGACATTGCCCTTGCCCAGTTCGTCGTAGCTGCGGTTGCCGGAGGCGATGACCTCCGAGTACTTCAGATCGGCCTGCGCCAGGCTCTTCTGGATGCCCTCCAGCAGGGTGCCCAGCGTCTGCACCAGGCTGGTGGCGGTGGAGTAGCCCGGAATGACCAGGCCGCGGATCTTCTCCGTCACCGCATGCTCGGCGGCGTCGGGAATGCCGGCCTTGTCGGCGTAGTCGAGGATTTCCGCCAGGGCGGCCCCCTTCTCCCACTGCTCCTTGAGCAGGTCCATCGCCGTGGCGATGTTGGGCAGGTAGGCCGCCGCGAACCCCGGCCGCATCCGGCCGGTCGCATCGGGGCCGGTATCCATGACGTCGCGGGTGAGCTCCCACTCGTCCCCGGTCATGCCGCGCGCCTTGGTCACGCTGTTGTTGTAGTGATCGTTGATGACGTGCAGCGCCGGGTCGCAGACCACGTCGAAGTTGCCGTCGTCCCAGCGGCCATGCGCGACGTCCAGACCGCCGACGAAACCGATCTTGCCGTCGATCACCAGAATCTTCTGGTGGTGCGAGAACGCGATGTTGAACGCGTCGGAGCGGCCGGTGGCCGGGTTGTGCAGACCCACTTCAATGTTGCCCGGGGTGTTGTCGTCGCGCATCTTGTATAGCGCGGTCCGGGCTTCATTCTCATGCGTGTAGGCAGCGGCCTCGATGCTGTCGTAAAGCAGCACGCGCACGTCGACGCCACGCAGGTTGATGGCGTCGAACAGCAGCTCGCTGAGGCGCCCGCGATGCTCTTTTTCTCCGCGCCCTGTCAGCTCCGTGTCGAAGTTCATCTGCCAGTCGGCGATGAAGATGAACTTCTTCGCACCGCGGATGGCCTCGGCCATCGCATGCATGGCCGAGCGCCCATCGGTGAAGGATTTGACGGCGTTGCCCTGGCGGATCGGCGCGAACTGGCGATCGGCCGGCGCGTAGTAGTCACGGCTGGACGTGCTCTGCTGGCCGGTCTGGCAGGTCAGCGCGTTGCGCGCGACGGTGCTGGTGTTGGTCCCATCGGCCATGACTCAGATCTCCTTGCGCTGCTTGGGCGTAGCGGTCAACTGGGACTGGAACTCGTACTCGATCCGATGGCGGATGGCGCGCAGCGCGTCGCTGTCGGGCAGCAGCTGGAGATCCTTGCTGTAGTTGTTGGCATCCAGGGTTTCCACCATTTCGCGGACCCCCGGGCCGGTGCTGAACTGACGCATCTGCAGCGGGATCGCGTCGATGCCGTGCACCAGATACAGGCGCCCCGGGAAACGGGCCACCGCATCCCAGACCGCCTTGCAGTCGGCATCGTCCAACGCGACTTTGCCGTCGCCGTCGGCGCTGCCCTCCTTGAGCACCTCCACCCACTCGTCGGCATCCACCGCGTGCAGGTTGTCGGGGGTGTCGGTGGCCGACTGGCGGGTGCGCACGATCTTCCACGGCTGGCCGGCCAGCGCCACGCCCTGCGGGCCGGGAATGTCCTGCAGGCGGAAAGCGAAGGTGGGCATCACCTCGGGCGACTCGCTGCGCGGCATGGTCGGCAGCGGGTAGGTCAGGTTGGTCGGGCCGATGAACGACTTGCTGCCGGCATGGACGGTGATGGTGCCCGGGCAGGTAACCGTCAGGTTGCCGCCTTCCAGGGTGATGCTGGCGCCGCCCGCAGTGGCCACGTGCAGCGTGGTCGGCGCTGCCAGCTCGACGGCGGCGGACGCGCTGGCCATGCGCAGACTGGCCCGCGACTGCACCAGGATCTGGTTGTCCTGGGCCTGCACGATGAGTTCGCCCAGCCCGCTGACCACGCTGAGGCTGTTCCCGGTGGGCGTGCCCATCGTGGCGGCCAGTGCGCCGAGCGCCTGGCCGCCGTGCAGGCGTGCGCTGCCCTGCACGATGCCTTCGGACGCCAGGCCGCTGGCCAGGGTGAGCACCTCGCCAACCGCCCAGTGCAGGCTCTGCCCGGCGACCTGGGCGATGCCGGCGCTGGCCGACAGGCCCAGCGTGGGCTCACCGGTGTGCGGCAGGCGGCCGGGGCCGGCATCGCTGGCGAAGGCCGGCGCATCGGTGCGGCCGGTGTCGAAGGCGTCGCCGCCCACGGTGGTGCGGGTGCTGCGCAGCAGCTGCGCCAGCGGCGCGGGTTCGTCGCCCTGCCCCGCCACGCCGGCATGGCTGGCCAGCACCACGCTGCGATGCGTCTTGGCGGCCTGGTCCTGGGCCTTGCCCAGGTCACGCAGCTGGGTCAGCAGGGCGGCCTGCGCCGCTGCTTCGCCGGCCGGTGCCTGTGCCGATCGCGATTGTGCGGTGAACCACAGCCCGGCGCGCGCACGCACCGCGCCCCAGGCATCGGTACGCAGTTCGTTGCCTTCGCCGCGCAGGCTGCCGCGGAAGTTGTCGGCCTGGTGGATCAGATGGCCGAGGTTGAGCTGGGAGCTGGCGTGGGTGGTGGACAACTGCAGGCGCAACTGGCCATCGCTGTCGTCGAACACCAGCCGCGAATGGCCTTCACCATGCCACTCGCGCGACTGGATGCCCCACAGCGCGGCGGCGTTGCGGTGCGCGTCGTCCCCCTTGCCCATCGCATGCCAGGCCGGCGCGTGGCCACCGGCCAGATTGCCCTGCGCGCTGGCAAGGGTGTCGCCTGCCTGCGCATAGGCCGCAAGATCGGAGGACGCCGAAGCGCCGGCCGGGGTGGGGGCGACGCCGGCTTCGCCGCGGCCGTTGTAAAGCGCGCCGACCACGAGTGGCCGGTCGATGTCACCCTCGAGGAAGGCCACCAGCACTTCCTGCCCCACGCGCGGCAGGAACTGGCTGCCCACGCCCGGGCCTGCATAGCGCTGCGCCACGCGCAGCCAGGCGCTGCCATCGTCGCCGCTGGCCGGGGACTGGAAATGGAAGCGCACCTTGATCCGGCCGAGCGTGTCGCAGGACACTTCGCCGGCGTCGCTGCCGTCGGCCGCGATCACGCGCGCGGTCTGGTAGCCCGGCGCGATCGGACGGGGATTCAGGCGCAGGCCGGTGCCATCCTCGCGCGCCGGGCGCCACGGCTGGCCGCGATCCACCCCGTCGAACGCATTGGCGTAGCCGAGCGATTCGGCACGGGCCTGGAGGCGGGCAAAACGCTCGCCGTCGGCGCCGCTCGACGCCGGCATCGGCTCACCCAGGCGCTGCTGCAGCGCCTCGCGCGTGGCGGTGGGGAAATTGTTGCTGCCCTGGTGCAGCACGCGGGTCACCAGCACGGACGGCGAACCGCCACGGTCGGCCATCGGCCACTGGCGCACGCCGAACCACGTACCCGCGCGCAGGCTGGGCGCGGTGCTGCTGCCCAGCCAGGACGCGCCACGCGATTCATGCGCCTGCGCGGCGAGGCGGCTGTAGTGTTCGGCTGCGGCGCGCCCGGCGAAGGCGTAGGCACCCACCGGCGCATAGTCCTCCAGTGCGGTGCCATCCTGCTGCGCCGCCAGCACCGGGGTCTGCCCCTGGCGGGCCTGGCGCGAGACGTAGTCATCGCTGGCCAGCACCAGCCGGGTCACCCCGACACGCTGGGTGCGGCCCAGTGCCAGCACGCTGTCGGTGGCTTCGGTGGCATCGCTGCGGTGGAAGCGCAGCCCGCCGTCACGCTCGGCGGTGGCGTCCTGCGCCTGCGCGCCGCTGTCGGCGAACACCACCAGCGCGTGGCCGGCCGGAGCGCCCTCGTCTTCTTCGATGCGCCAGCCCAGCCCTTCCTCGGCCAGCAGGCGCTGCATGAAGTCCAGGTCCGACTCGCGGTACTGCACGCAGTAGCTGCGCGCCGGCACCGCCGCCAGGAAGTCCACCACTTCATCGCTGACCCGCCAGGCGGCGTGCGCGCTGTAGGGGTCGATCACGCTCTGCAGGATCTCCAGCACCGTGCGTTCCTGGAACACCCGGCTGTGTCGTCCCTGGCCCATCGCCCAGGTCCAGGGCACCAGGCACAGGCGATACCGGGCCAGGCCACCATCGGCGGCGATGCAGGCGGCTTCGCGGACCACGCCGCTGCGCACGGCATCGTGCCCACCCACCTGTCGCGAGCGAAGCGTGGCGGTCGTGCCCAGCCAGCCATCCAGATCCAGGTCCGCATCGGTGGCCAGCACGTCGACCCACCACTCGAAGCCGTCGGACAGCTGTTCCTGACCCCACCAGCGCTCCACCAGCAGCGGCGCGCCAGCGGCCAGCGCCAAGCGATGCGGACGGCTCTCGCCGTCCATCCCTGCCACGCCTGTCAACGCGGAAAACACTGCGACTGCATCCTGCATCGTACCCGTCCATTCGCGGCCATCCGGCCGACTCATTGGTCCAGAAACCACCGTGCGCCACGGCTGCCCGGGTCGCGGGCTGCCATCGTGCACCTCCATGTCCTGCGGACTGCGTCGCACCCGGGATCGCCCACGCACCCCCTGTGCGCTGGACGCATCCGTCGACCGGTCTGCCCGGCGCAAGAATATCGCAGATGGCCGCCGCATACGGCTCCCGGCGGAACTCTTAGTGCAATTCTTACGCCAATGTCAGAAATCCCTTACGGGAATCCGCCTGGTGTGCGGGCGTGACGCTGGTCATTTCCTGACCACCCGACCACATCCCTTGCGGCGCAAGGCGCTCCCCACGCTATCCACAGGTTGACCGCCTGCGCGTCCACACCCGGTGTGGACAACCCACCACGCGGCCGGCGGTTTTTTCGCCACCGTCGTTTTCGCCTGCCCGGACAAGGGCTGTCGATGGATATCCACAGCTTTGCCAACGAGACCTCCACACCCGGTGTGGACAACCGGCGGCGCTGGCAGGCACCCGGAGCGCGCGCTACCCTGTAGACCCTTTCCCTGCCCGCGGCCCGGTCCCTGGATCGAGGGCCGCCAGACGCAATGACCGCACTGTCCCAACGCGATTTCACCCTGGCCCCGGAGAACACCGAGCAGCTCGCGAACCTGGCCGGCCCCTTCGATGAGCACCTGCGCCAGATCGAGCTCAAGCTCGGCGTGGAGATCGCCAACCGGGGGCATGTGTTCCGCATCACCGGCCCGAAGGCCGTCGTCGACGAGGCGCAGACGCTGGTCGAGGCGCTGTATGCCGAAGCGGCGGAGGTGCGCTTCGACGCGCATGCCATCCACCTGCGCCTGAACCAGGCCAACGTCGAGCACGTGGTGGAGCGCGCCTACGAGGCGCAGGACGTGGCGATCAAGGTCAAGCGCGGCACCGTGCGCGGGCGTGGCGCCAACCAGGCGCGCTACCTGCACCAGATCACCACCCACGACATCAATTTCGGGATCGGCCCGGCCGGCACCGGCAAGACCTTCCTGGCCGTGGCCAGTGCGGTGGAGGCGCTCAACGAATCGCGCGTGCAGCGCTTGATTCTGGTGCGCCCGGCGGTCGAGGCCGGCGAGAAGCTCGGCTTCCTGCCCGGCGACCTCAGCCAGAAAGTGGACCCCTACCTGCGCCCGCTGTACGACGCCCTGTACGAAATGCTCGGCGTGGAGAAGGTGATCAAGCTGCTGGAAAAGAACGTCATCGAGATCGCGCCGCTGGCCTACATGCGCGGGCGCACGCTCAACGATGCGTACGTGATCCTGGACGAAGCGCAGAACACCACCGTGGAGCAGATGAAGATGTTCCTGACCCGGCTGGGCTTCGGCTCCACCGCGGTGGTCACCGGCGACCTCACCCAGACCGACCTGCCCAAGCACGTGAAGTCCGGCCTGCGCGACGCGATCGAGGTGCTGCGCGACGTGGAAGGGGTGAGCTTCACCTTCTTCGAGGCGCGTGATGTGGTGCGCCATCCGCTGGTGGCGCGCATCGTCAGTGCCTACGACCGCCGCGACCTGCAGCAGGTGAAACCGGGCGCGGAGTAGTCGTAGACTCACCCCCATCGACGCGTGCACAGGGGGTGCCATGTTTCATCAGATGCACTCGCCGACCGCGCCGCGCGCGCCCTGGTACCGGCGATGCAGGTGGTGAACATCGGCGACTGCGCCAATACCACCATAAACCTCGACGTCAACGCGACACCGGCGCAGTCCGCCGCCGAACTAAGCCGCCAGTTGAGGGTGCACAAGGGGTACAACTGCCACCTCTCGGCCGAGGCTGCCGGCATCGCCGAACGCACCCGCGGGGCCGATGTCATCCCGATCCACTACGGCGCCTCGGACTGGACGTCGCAGTGACGGCCCGCACGCGCGATACTGTCGCTTCCTGACTGTTCTGAATTGCCGGTATCGCCATGACCAAGGGTCCTGTCCGCCTCGATGTCGCCGTGAGCTACGCCCTGCCCCGTGCCGGGCTGCCCTCGGCGGTGAGCTTCCGCAAATGGGTGGCCGCCGCGCTGAAGGGCCGCATCCGTGAAGCCGACCTGGCCATCCGCCTGGTCGACGCCAAGGAAGGCCAGTCGCTGAACCGGCACTACCGTGGCAAGGATTACGCCACCAACGTATTGAGCTTCCCTGCCGACGTGCCCGAGGGCCTGCCCAAGGGGGTCAAGTTCCCGCTGCTGGGCGACCTGGTGGTCTGTGCGCCGGTGGTGGCCCGCGAGGCCGAGGAACAGGGCAAGGCGCTGAACGCGCATTACGCGCACCTGACCGTGCACGGTGTGCTGCACCTGCTGGGCTGGGACCACGAAGACGACAAGGAAGCCGACGCAATGGAACAATTGGAACGCGAGATCCTGGCGGAACTCGGCATCGCCGACCCCTACGCGGGCGAGCGCTGAGCCATGCGCGCCGAGCCGTTGTCCGACCGCAGCCCCTCGCCGTGGCCGGCGTCGCTGTTCGTGCTGGCGCTGCTGGGCTGTGTGCTGGTGTTCCTGCTGGGGCCGGCCAGCCTGGGTGAGGTGCGTTTCGGCATCTGCGCGTTGCTGGCCGTGCTGGCGCTGGCCCTGCTGGCACCGGCGCGTCGTGGCGGCCGGGCCGCCTGGGCCCGGTTGAGCGCGCCCACGCAGCGCCGCATCCGCATCATCGCCGCCCTGACCTGCGCCACCAGCCTGGTGGCCACCCAGGTGGTCGGCTTCGTGCTGCCGCGCTATCTGTCCGACCCATCCGACCCGAGCCACAGCCCGGGCGGCGTCAGTGCCCTGATGGTGCTCGGCCTGGTGGCCGCGCTGACCGCGCCCTCGGCATGGCGCACGCTGTACCGGGGTCTGCACCGTGACCGTCCGACGCCGGAACAGCAGCCGTTCTTCCGCGCCAGTGCTGCCCAGCTGGGTTTCCTGTTCGGGCTGGCGGTGCTGTGCGTGCGCATGCTGCCCGCGGCGGCCCTGCAGCTGGAGCAAGCCGGTTCACAGCTGTGGACGATCGCGGCAGGCGCCTTGCGGGTGCAGGCCTGGCTGTCGCACTGGACGCTGCTGTTCCTGCTGCTCACCGCGGTCGGCTGGGCGTTCCGCCGCTGGCGGCGCGCCCCTGCCGACCTTGCCCGTTCGTGATGGAGCCGTGGTAATGCTGTCCAGACTCTCTGTCGGCCTGATGGCCCTGCTGCCGCTGGCTGCCGTCGCCGCCGATGCCCCCCTGCTCGACCTGCCCGCCCTGATCGAATGCCGCCAGAGCGTGGCCGACTACGCAGCCGTGGCTGCGGTGGTTGCCGATCCGCTCAAGGCCGTGGCCAACGGCCTGCAGCCGCTGCCGCAGACCAACCAGTTCATGACCGAGTTCCGCCTGGCCACCCCGCTGACGGTGTTCGGGCAGCGCACCGAGTACGTCGCTGTGGCCGGCGCCAGCATCATGGCGATCCTGGACCTGGCCGACCCGCGCGCCCTGGCCGGCACCTTGAAGCTGGAAACCGCCGTGGACAACCCGGACAAGTTCATGGCCGGCCACGAACTGGTCAGCCGCGATGTGACCGACCCGAACACCGGCGAAGCCCTGATCGAATCGGTAATCCTGAGCCTGTCCACGGTCAAGACCCACCCGGGCAAGACCCTGGCCGGGTGCACCTACAGCCTGGACCTGCCGCCGGAGGAGGCGGCGCCGGAACCCGCGCCCGCCCTGCCCGCCCCGTCGGTGAATGCGCCCCCTGCCGGGGGGCGCTGACAGCGCCGCGCATCCTGCTAGACTAAATCCAACGCCCGGCTCGCCGGGTGCCTTTTTTCCAGAGATGTCAGAAGACGACAGTAGCAGCTCCTCCGCGGAGCACATCGAGAAGAAGCGCAGCTGGCTGGAACGCCTGACCTCTGCCTTCTCCGGCGAACCCCACACCCGCGACGAGCTGGTGGCGGTCCTGCACACCGCACAGGAAGACGGCCTGATCGCCGCCGACACCCTGCGCATGATGGAAGGCGCGATCTCGGTAGCCGAGCTCACCGTTGGCGACGTGATGATTTCACGTTCGCAGATGGTGTCCCTGCCGGTCGAAGCGCCCTTCCTGGACCTGATGAAGCAGGTGGTCGAATCCGGCCATTCGCGCTTCCCGGTCCACGGCGACAACAAGGACGACATCCTCGGCATCCTGCTGGCCAAGGACCTGCTGCGCGGCGTGGTCGCCGACAACGGGCCGGCCAACATCCGCGAGCTGCTGCGCCCGGCGGTGCTGATCCCCGAGGCCAAGAAGCTCAACGTGCTGCTGAAGGAGTTCCGGCTTTCGCGCAACCACATGGCCATCGTGGTCGACGAGTACGGCGGTGTCGCCGGGCTGGTCACCATCGAGGACGTGCTGGAGCAGATCGTTGGCGATATCGACGATGAGCACGACGAGGCCGAAGATCACACCGCGCAGATCGCGATTCAGGCCGATGGCCAGTACGTGGTCGACGCGCTGACCCCGATCGAGGATTTCAACGAGCGCTTCGGCGCCGCGTTCCCCGACGATGACTACGACACGATCGGCGGCCTGGTGACCGAGGCCATCGGCCACCTGCCCGAAACCGGCGACGAGCTGACCCTGGACCGCTTCGTGTTCCGGGTGGCACGCGCCGATGCACGGCGTGTGCAGGCCTTCCACGTGACCGTGCTGGCCCCCGACGTACAGGACGAGGATTGACCCACGCCATGCGGCCCCTGCTGATGCGGTGGCCGTTGTGCCGCCTGTTGTTCCTGTCGTGGGTGCTTGCCCTGGCCAGCCTGCCGTCGGTGGCGCTGGCCCAGGACGCCCCTGCCCCGCCCGCAACGCCGGCCCTCGCGGATACCGGCACGCCCGCACCGCGCATCGGCGTGGTGACCATGCAGCCGGGCGAGATCTTCTTCGAGCGCTTCGGTCACGACGCGCTGGTGGTGGTGGACCCGGTCACCGGCGCGGCGACGTCCTACAACTTCGGCTATTTCGATCCGTCCGAATCGGATTTCATCGGCCGCTTCGTGCGCGGCGAGATGATGTACTACCTGGTGGCGCTGCCGCTGGACCAGGACCTGTCCTACTACCGCGACAGCGGTCGCGGCGCCAGCATCCAGTGGCTGGATCTGGACCCGCAGCAGGCGCGCGGGCTGGCCGCGTCGCTCGCCGAGCGCGCCAGGCCCGAGAACGCGCGCTACCACTACGACTACTACACCGCCAACTGCGCCACGATGGTCCGCGACGCGGTCGACCAGGCGCTCGGCGGCGGGCTGCATTCGCAGCTGTCCGGGCGCTCGCGCGGCAATACCTACCGCAGCGAATCGGTGCGGCTGGCCTCGCCGTCGCCGTGGATGTGGCTGGGCTTCGATATCGGCCTCGGGCCCTTCGCCGATGCGCCACTGTCGCGCTGGCAGGAGGCCTTCGTGCCGATGCGGCTGGCCGATGCGCTGCGCCAGGCGCGCAACAGCGACGGCCGCCCGCTGGTGCAGGCCGAGCAGCAGCTGCTGCCACACCGGATCGCCCCCGAACCCCTCGAATCGCCGCGCCGCTGGTGGCCCTGGCTGCTGTGCGGACTGATCGCCGCCGCCGGTGTACTCGCGCTGCGCCCGCGCCGCCGCCTGCTGGCCGGCGTGGCACTGCCGTTCTGGCTGTTCTGCGGCATTGCCGGTGCCCTGCTGACCTACCTGTGGGGCTTCAGCGCGCACCAGGCCGCCTGGGCCAACCGCAACCTGCTGCAGCTTTCACCGCTGTGCCTGCTGCTGCTGCCGGGCGCGGTCTGCCTGCTGCGCGGTCGCCAGCCGTGGCGTGGATTCCGCGCCGTGCTGTGGGCGGTGGCGCTGCTGTCCGCGCTGGGGCTGGTACTGCACTGGCTGACCCTGCAGGCGCAGTACAACCTGCAATGGATCGTACTGCTGCTGCCGATCCACCTCGCTCTGGCCTGGGTACTGGGCCGCCGTGACTTGCCCGTCACGACCCGCTGACGCACGATGCCCGCCATGCAGACCGTACCGATCCACAATCCCGCCTGCGTCATCAACTGCGTCCACTACGATGACCAGGGCAAGCGCCACGACATCAGCCTGGACGCGATCAGCGATGTGATCGAAAGCGGCAACGGCTTCGTCTGGGTGGGCCTGTACGAGCCGGACGACAGCGTGCTGCTGAAGCTCCAGGAAGAGTTCTGCCTGCACTCGCTGGCCATCGAGGATGCGCGCAACGCGCACCAGCGGCCGAAGGTGGAGGCATACGGCAATTCGCTGTTCGTGGTGGTGACCACCGCGCAGATGGTGGAGGAACGCATCCAGTACGGCGAGACGCATGCCTTCCTCGGCCCGCGCTTCCTGGTCACGGTGCGCCACGGCGCATCGCTGTCCTACGCCGCCCCGCGTGCGCGGGTGGAACGCGAGCCGGAGCTGCTGCGCCGTATGGGCCCCTCGTATTGCCTGTACGCGGTGCTGGACTTCGTGGTGGACAACTACCTGCCCATCACCCAGCGCTACCGCGACACGCTGGAGCTGCTGGAGAAGGACATCTTCGCCGACCGCTACAAGCGCCAGACCGTGGTGCGCCTGTACGAGCTCAAGCGCGAGCTCAACAAGATGCGCATGGCGGTGGCCCCGCTGCAGGACATGCTGTCGCAGATCAAACGCTACCAGGGCGAACTGGTGCCGGACGAGGTCAAGCTGTACCTGCGCGATGTGCACGACCATGCGGTGCGGATCAGCGATGTGATCGACACCCTGCGCGAGATGCTGGGCACCGCGCTGAGCGTGAACCTGTCGCTGGTCACCCTGGCCCAGGGTGAGACGGTGAAGCGCCTCGGCGCCTGGGCCGCCCTGCTGGCGGCCCCGACCCTGATCACCAGCTGGTACGGCATGAACTTCACCCACATGCCCGAGCTCGACAAGCCCTGGGCCTACCCGGCGATGATCATCGGCGTGGGCGCGGTGTGCGTGGGCCTGTATCGGCTGTTCAAGCGGGTGCGCTGGCTGTAGTTGTGTGCCTGCCGCCCCCAGGCACCCCTTGTCAGGCCACGTAGACCGTCTTGATGTTCATGAACTCATGGATGCCGTGGTCGGCCAGCTCGCGGCCGAAACCGGAGCGCTTGGTGCCACCGAACGGCAGGCGCGCGTCGCTCTTGACGATGGCGTTGACGAACGCGGCGCCGCACTCGAGCCGCTTGGCAATCGCCTCGCCACGTACCGGATCACCGCTCCACACGCTGCCGCCAAGGCCGAAGGTGGTGTCATTGGCCACGCGCAACGCGTCGGCATCGTCGCGCACGCGCAGGATCGCGGCAACCGGCCCGAACAGTTCCTCGTCATAGGCCGGCGTCCCCGGCGCCACATGGTCAAGGATTGTTGCCGGGTAACCGGCATGCGTGCCGGGCACCGGCTCGCCGCCGAGCAGCACGGTGGCGCCCTTGGCCACGCTGGCCTGCACCTGCTTGTGCAGCTCATCGCGCAGGTCGGCACGCGCCATCGGCGCCAGGGTGGTCTTCGCATCCTGCGGATCGCCGTAGACACGCGCAGCAGCCGCCGCAACGAACTTCGCCACGAACGCATCGGCGATCGCATCGACCACCACGAAGCGCTTGGCGGCGATGCAGGTCTGCCCGCTGTTGTCGAACCGCGACTTCACCGCCGCCGCAACGGCCTTGTCGAGGTCGGCGTCGTCGAGCACCACGAAGGCGTCGCTGCCGCCCAGTTCCATCACGCATTTCTTGAGCTGGTCACCGGCATTGGCGGCGATCGACCGCCCGGCGCGCTCGCTGCCGGTCAGCGTGACCGCCTTGACCCGCCTGTCGCGCAGCACCTCGGCCGCCTGGTCGTTGTCGATGTGCAGCACATCAAACACACCGTCGGGCAGGCCACCGTCGCGGCAGACCGCCAGGATCAGGTCGGCGCACTGCGGCACGTTGCTGGCGTGCTTGAGCAGCGCCACATTGCCGGCCATGAATGCCGGGGCGAGGAAGCGGAATACCTGCCAGATCGGGAAATTCCACGGCATCACCGCGAACACGCAGCCGATCGGCTCGTAACGCACGTAGCTGCGCTGCGCCTCGGTGTCGATCAGTTGCGGCTTGAGGTAGTCGGCGGCGTGGTCGGCGTAGTACTCGCAGGCCTGCGCGCACTTCTCGATCTCGGCCAGCGCCTCGCCCTTGAGCTTGCCCATTTCACCGGTCATCGCCTGCTGGATATCGTCCCTGCGCGCGCGCAGCTGTGCGGCGATGCCACGCAGGATGCCGCCGCGCTCCTGCAGCGAGTGCGCCGACCACAGCGGGAAGGCGGTGGCGGCCGCCGCCAGGCGCTGTTCGATCCCGGCGGCATCGAGCAGTTCGTGGCGGTAGGTGACCTGGCCGGTCGCGGGATTGACGATTTCAACGGTCATCGTGGTACTCCGGAAGACAGATCGCCATTCTGCGCCTGCCCCTGTGAGCCGGATGTTGCCGGAGCTGGCGGGGACGGCAACGCGGATGCGACACAGCGTCGCGGCCGGCGGCCGTCCCTCCCGGGCCGCGCCCGGCGCTAGCCCTTGTCCTGCAGCGCCATCTGCAGGTCGCGCTGGCGGCGCTTCTCACCGCGCGCGGTGATGTACCAGCCGATCACGGCGGCTACCGATACCGCCAGCACCATCAGTGTGGCCAGGGCGTTGATTTCCGGCTTGATGCCCATGCGCACCGAGGCGAACACCTTCATCGGCAGCGTGGTGGAGTTCGGGCCGGCCACGAAACTGGCGATGACCACATCGTCCAGCGACAGCGTGAAGGCCAGCAGCCAGCCAGCCACCAGCGCCGGCGCGATGATCGGCAGGGTGATCTGGAAGAACACCTTCAGACGCCCCGCGCCCAGGTCCATCGCCGCTTCCTCCAGCGAGCGGTCCAGCTCCTGCAGGCGCGAGGACACCACCACCGTCACGAACGACAGGGTGAAGGTGACATGCGCGATCCAGATCGTGACCACGCCGCGGCTCGGAAAGCCGGGAATGCCGCCCATCGACACCAGCAGGGTCATCAGCGAGAAGCCGAGGATGACCTCGGGCATGACCAGCGGCGCGGTGATCAGCGCGCCGAACACCGTCTTGCCCGGGAACTGCCGGAAGCGGGTCATCACCATTGCCGCCATCGTGCCCAGCACGGTCGCGGCGGTGGCGGTCCAGAACGCCACTTCCAGGCTGATCCACAGTGCATCCAGGATCTGCCGGTTGTTGAACAGTTCTCCGTACCAGCGGGTGGAGAAGCCCGACCACACCGTGGCCAGCTTGGAGGCGTTGAAGGAATAGACCATCAACAACAGGATCGGCAGGTACAGGAACGCAAAACCCAGCCCCAGTACGCTCCAGCCCAGCCAGCGGTTGCCGCGCACCATGCTCATGACAGCTTCCCTTCCAGCTCGCGCTGCTGGAAGCGGTTGAAGATCAGGATCGGCACCAGCAGCAGCGCCAGCATCACGATCGCCACCGCCGAGGCCGTGGGCCAGTCGCGGTTGTTGAAGAACTCACCCCACAACACCCGGCCGATCATCAGCGTGTCCGGCCCGCCGAGCATTTCGGGGATCACGAACTCGCCCACCGCCGGGATCATCACCAGCATGCAGCCGGCGACGATGCCGGTGCGCGACAGCGGCAGGGTGATGCTCATGAAGGCGCGCCACGGCTTGGCACCGAGGTCGTAGGCGGCCTCCAGCAGGCGGTGGTCGAGCTTGACCAGGTTGGCGTACAGCGGCAGCACCATGAACGGCAGGTAGCAGTACACGATGCCGATGTAGGCGGCGGTCGGGGTGTACAGGATCTGCAGCGGCGCATCGATCAGGCCCAGCTTCATCAACCACTGGTTGAGCAGGCCGTTGCGGTCCAGGATGCCGATCCACGCATACACGCGGATCAGGAACGAGGTCCACGACGGCAGCACCACCAGCATCATCGCCACGTTGCGCGCGGCCGGCGACATCCGCGAAATCACGTAGGCCATCGGGTAGCCGATCAGCAGCGTGAGCAGCGTGGAGACCAGCGCGATCTTGATCGAGCTGAGGTACGCCAGCACGTACTGGTTGTCCTTGACCAGCGCGGCGTAGTTGCCGAGGTTGAGCTTGAGCGAGAACGCCCCGTCCACGTATTCCAGCAGCCAGGTATAGGGCGGCGAGCCAACCTGCGTGCGCGCGAACGAGATCATCAGGATGATCACGAATGGCACCGCGAAAAACAGCAGCAGCCACAAGTAAGGCGCGGCGATCACGCCACTGCGCGTGCCGGGGAGCCAGCGCTTCCAGCCGGTGGCGTTCATGCGGTGAGCACCACGCCGTCGTTGTCGCGCCAGTGCACCCACACGCTGTCGCCCCAGGTCAGCCCATCGCTGGCCCAGCGCTGCGAATTGGCGAAGTTGGACAGCACCTTGGCACCGCTGGGCAGGCGCACGTGGTACACCGAATGACTGCCGAAATAGGCGATCTCCTCGATCACACCCTGCGCCTTGTTGGTGGCGCCGTCCGGTTCGTCCTTGCCGATCATCACCTTCTCCGGCCGCAGCGCGAACGCGACCGGCTGGCCCTCGTACCCGGTGATGCCGTGGGCCACGTAGATGGGCGCCGGGAACAGCGGCGTGCGCACGGTGACGTACTCCGGCAGGTCCTCGTCGATGACCCCGTCGAACAGGTTCACCGAGCCGATGAACTCGGCGACGAAGCGGTTGGCGGGCTGCTCGTAGATCTCGTCCGGCTTGCCGACCTGCTGGATCCAGCCGGCATCCATCACCGCGATGCGGGTGGCCATCGTCATGGCCTCTTCCTGGTCGTGGGTAACCATCACGCAGGTCACCCCGGAGGTCTCGATGATGTTGACCAGTTCCAGCTGCATCTGCGAGCGCAGCTTCTTGTCCAGCGCGCCCATCGGCTCGTCCAGCAGCAGCAGTTTGGGCCCCTTGGCCAGCGACCGCGCCAGCGCCACGCGCTGCTGCTGGCCACCGGAGAGCTGGTGCGGCCTGCGCTTGGCCAACCGGCCCATCTGCACCAGCTCCAGCATCTCGCCCACGCGCGTGCGGATCGCATCGCGTGCCAGTCCATCCTGTTTCAGGCCGAAGGCGATGTTCTGCTCCACGGTCATGTGCGGGAACAGCGCGTAGGACTGGAACATCATGTTGATCGGGCGCTGGTACGGCGGCAGCGCGTTGATGCGCTGGCCGTCCAGGTCGATGCTGCCGGCGGTGGGCGTCTCGAAGCCACCCAGGCAGCGCAGCAGGGTCGACTTGCCGCTGCCCGAGCCACCCAGCAGGGCGAAGATCTCGCCCTTCTTCACGTCCAGGCTGACGTCGTCGAGCGCGACGAAGCCGTCGAACTCCTTGCGCAGCGCGCGGATGGACAGATAGCCCGGTTCGAGGACCGGCACGACCTCGCCTTCCGGCTTGGCTTCTAATGGCATGGGGAGCGGCTCCGGGAGCGCGGCGGGACGGGGGGAGGATCCCATTTTAACGGTCGCGGCGGCGTCATGGGCCGCAACCGACACCGCCGGCACAGGGCCGGCGGTAAAGGGGGCGCGACGGGGGCGGTTCAGCGCCCGGTCTTGACCTCGGTCCACAGCCGCGTGTAGAGCTTGTCCGCTTCCGGGGTGTTGATCGAGTAGGTGAACATCCTGGCGGCCACGTCGGCCGGCGGGTAGATAGTGGGGTCGTTGCGGATGGCCGCATCCACCAGCGGCGTGGCCGCGGTCACCGGGTTGGCGTAGTGGATGAAGTTGGTGTTGGCCGCGGCGACCTTGGGTTCGAGCAGGTAGTTGATGAAGGCGTAGGCGGCCTCCGGGTGCTTGGCATCCTTGGGGATGGCCAGCATGTCGAACCACTGCGGGGCGCCTTCGCGCGGGATCGAATAGGCCACGGTCACGCCGTTGTCGGCCTCGGCAGCGCGGTCGCGGGCCTGGATGATGTCACCGGACCAGCCGACCACCAGGCAGGTACCGCCGTTGGCCAGCGAGCCCACGTACTGCGAGGAGTGGAAGTTCTGCACGTACGGGCGGATGCTCTTGAGCAGCGCGGCCGCCTTCTGCAGGGTGGCCGGATCGTTGCTGTGCGGATCTTCGCCCAGGTAGTGCAGCGCGATCGGGATCATGTCCGACGGGGTGTCCAGGATGGTCACACCGCAGTCCTTCATCTTGGCGATGTTCTCCGGCTTGAACACCAGATCCCAGCTGTTGGCGATCTCGGTGCTGCCCCCGAAGCGCTGCTTGAGCAGTTCCACGTTGTAGCCGATGCCCGTGGTGCCGATCATGTACGGCACGCCGTACTGGTTGCCCGGGTCCTGCTGGGCGATGCGCTTCATCATCTCCGGGTCGAGGTTGCCCAGGTTCGGGATCTTGCTCTTGTCCAGCGGCAGGAACACGCCGGCCTTGATCTGGCGCCCGAAGAAGTTCAGCGTCGGCACCACCACGTCGTAGCCGCTGTCGCCGGCCAGCAGCTTGGTTTCGACCATTTCGTCGCTGTCGAACACATCGTAGGTCACCTTGATGCCGGTGTTCTTCTCGAAATCCGGAATGGTGTTCTCGGCGATGTAATCGCTGTAGTTGTAGACGTTCAGCACCTTGGCGTCTTCCTGCTTGCCACCGCCACAGGCGCTGAGCAGGGATACGGCAATGCCGAGGGTGAGGATTCGCAGCTTCATCGGACTCTCCACAGGTCAGGTGCGAGGTGGGGGAACCGGCCGGACCGGCAAGACGGGTGCCAGCCTACCGGGCGCGCGCCCATTTTCCCAGCACGCGGCCCTCACGGCCTTGCCGCACCGGGCGCGTGGCGGCACTCAGACGTTGAGCAGCAGGAACTCGCGCTCCCACGAACTGATCACCCGGAAGAAGGTCTCGTACTCCTTGCGCTTGACCGAGACATAGGCCCGGCAGAAGCGCTCGCCGAGCATTTCGCGCAGTTCCGGGCAGCCCTCCAGCCCGTCCAGCGCCTCGCCCAGCGAGCGCGGCAGGTCGTAGCCCAGCTCCTTGGCGCTGCCGCCGATCGGCGCGGTCGGCGAGCCCTGCTCGCGGATGCCGAGCAGGCCGGCAGCCAGGGTCGCGGCCATCGCCAGGTACGGGTTGGCGTCCGAGCCGGCGAAGCGGCTCTCCACGCGCATGTTCTCCGGCGTATCCATCGGCACGCGCAGCCCGCAGGTGCGGTTGTCGAAGCCCCAGTGCACATTGCTCGGCGACACCTCGCCGAACACCAGCCGACGGTACGAGTTCACGTTGGGTGCGAAGAACGCCATCGCCATCGGCACGTACTTCTGCAGGCCCGCCAGGTAGTGGCCGAAGATCGGGCTGAAGTCCTCGCCGCCGTTGTCGCCGCTGAACACGTTGTGGCCGTCGCTGATCCGTATCAGGCTCTGGTGGATGTGCATGGCGCTGCCCGGCTCGGTCTCCATCGGCTTGGCCAGGAAGGTGGCATACACCCCGTGGCGCATCGCCGCCTCGCGCATGGTGCGCTTGAACAGGAACACCTGGTCGGCCAGGTCCATCGCATCGGCGTGGGTGAAATTGACTTCCAGCTGCGCCGCGCCGGATTCGTGGATCAGCGTGTCCACGTCCAGCTTCATCGCATCGCAGTAGTCGTACATCAGGTCCAGGATGGGATCGAACTCGTTGACCGCATCGATGGAATAGGACTGGCGTGCGGTCTCCGGGCGCCCCGAGCGACCGGCAGGGGGCAGCAGCGGGAAGTCCGGGTCGGTGTTCTTCTGCACCAGGAAGAATTCCAGCTCGGGCGCCACCACCGGGCGCAGGCCCAGCGCGGTATAGCCATCCAGCACCCGCCGCAGCACGTTGCGCGGGGCCAGCTCGTGCGGTTGGCCGGTCTTGGTGTAGCAGTCGTGGATCACCTGCGCGGTGGGATCGGTGGCCCACGGCACCATGCGCACGGTGTCCGGGTCCGGGCGCAGGATCATGTCCGAATCCGACGGCGAGGTCAGTTCGTAGTAGTCGTCCGGGAACTCGCCGGTGACGGTGGTGGCGAAGATGCCCTCGGGCAGTCGCGTACCGTAATCGTGGGAAAACTTGTCGGCCGGAATGATCTTGCCGCGCGCATTGCCGGTGATGTCCGGCACCAGGCACTCCACCTCGGTGATGCGCCGGTCCTTCAGCCAGCGCAGCAGCACGCTCTCCTGCGGGACGGGCGGCGTGGCGGATTTCTTGCGCGAGCGCGTTCGGGTGGTCATGACCGGTCTGCTGTAGAGGAGTAGCGGCGACAAGCATCGCCGAAGGCATGGAAAATACCGTGATAGAACGCATCGGTGGCGACGCGCCATTCCGGGTGCCACTGTACGCCGAGGACGAATCGATGCGCGGAACTGCGCGCGGCCTCGATCAACCCATCCGGCGCCCGCGCCTCGACCTGCAGCCCCGGCGCGAGCCGGTCGATGCCCTGCCCGTGCACCGAATTGACCCTCGCCGTGTCCGCGCCGGCCCATCCGGCCAGCCAGCCGCCCGGCGTGAGCGCGACGCTGTGGGCCGGGCCGTACTGTACGTCCACCGTGGCGGTGGGGTCTTCGCGATGATCGAGCATGCCCGGCACCGCCTGCACCCGTGGGTGCAGGCTGCCACCCAGCGCGACATTGAGCTCCTGGAAGCCCCGGCAGATCGCCAGCACCGGCAGGTCGCGCGACAGCGCCGCCTGCAGCAGTGCGAATGCATTGGCATCGCGCGCCGGGTCGTGCGGGTTGCCAGGCCACGACGGCGGGCCATCGTAGTGGCGGGGTTCGATGTTGCTGACCGCGCCGGTCAACAGCAGCCCCTGCAGCCGGTCCAGCCAGGGCCCCGCTGGCAGTGGCGGTTGCAGGCTGGGCAGCAGCACCGGCACCACGCCGGCCGCCTGGACCAGCGCCTGCACGTATTTTTCGCCCGCCATCGCGAACCGGTGATGGCCGAGCAGCAGGCTGTCGGTAGGCAGCCCGACCCAGGGTGACGGGTCCATGCAACGTGCTCGGATGACCTGGCTGCACGGTACGCCCGCGCGCGCGGGCCACGCAAGCGCGGCCCTCCACGGTGCATTGCCGGCGTTGCTGGCATGCTGTGCGCATGATTGACGCCCCCGCCATTCCCTGCCGGTGCCGCGCATGAGCAGCACCGCCGTCGCGCATGCACCGAGCTGGTACGCCGACAGCGTGCCGGACGTGGCCGTGCATGCGCCGCTGCGCGGCGACCACGTCGCCGACGTGTGCGTGCTCGGCGCCGGCTATACCGGCCTGTCCGCCGCCCTGGCGCTGGCCGAGCGCGGCTACCGGGTAATCGTGCTCGAAGCGCAGCGGGTGGGCTGGGGAGCGTCCGGGCGCAACGGCGGTCAGGCCATCGTCGGCTACGGCTGCGAAGTGGAGACGCTGGAGCGGCTGGTCGGCCCTGACGACGCCCGCCTGCTGTTCGACTTCTCCCGTGACGGCATGCGCCTGCTGCGCGATCGCCTGCAGCGCCATCAGATCCAGTGCGACTGGCGCGATGGCCATGCGAGCGTGCCGATCAAAGCGCGCCAGGAACGTGCGCTTCGCGCGGGCCTGATCGCGCTGGCCGAACGCTACGACTACCCGCTGCAGTGGTGGGACCGCAGCCAGCTCCAGCAGCAGCTGGACAGCCCGCGCTACCGCGGGGCGATGTTCGATCCCGCCAGCGGCCACCTGCACCCGCTGGCCTATGCCCAGGGCCTGGCACGCGCAGCGGCATGCGCCGGCGCGGTCATCCATGAGCACTCCACGGTGCTGCGGCTCGAACGCGGCGCGCGCCCGCGGCTGCACACCGCGGCAGGCAGTGTCAGCGCCGCCCACGTGGTGATTGCCGGCAATGCACTGCTGCAGGGCATCGCACCGGCGCAGGAAGCCCGCATCATGCCGGTGGGAACCTATATCGGCGCCTCGCAGGTGCTGGGCCAGGCACGCGCCCAGGCCCTGATCCGCAACGACATGGCGGTGGCCGACGTGAGCTGGGCGCTGGACTACTTCCGCCTCAGCCACGACCACCGGCTACTGTTCGGCGGGCGGGCCAGCTACTCCGCACTGCCGCCGCCGGGCCTGCGCGGCGTGATGACGCGGCGCATGCACCAGGTGTTCCCGCAGCTTGCCGATGTGGGCATGGAGTACGTCTGGGGCGGCCTGATCGACATCACCCGCAACCGTGCGCCGGACTGGGGCCGCCTGGACCCAAACGTGTACTACGCGCAGGGATTCTCCGGCCACGGCGTGGCGGCCGCCGGGCTGGCCGGCGTGGTCCTGGCCGAGGCCATTGCCGGGCAGGCGGAGCGGCTGGACGTATTTGCCCGCATTCCGCACCGCCGGTTCCCGGGGGGCCGTGCGCTGCGCACCCCGCTGCTGGTGGCGGCGATGTCCTGGTACAAATTGCGCGACGCGTTGTGGTGATCCGATGTGAATGTGAAATGCGTCAATTCATTCACGCTTACATACTGATGATTACGTCACATTTCACACGGCAACGCACGATTCACTTCACAAAAACGCAGGTAATTTCACCTCGTGATTGCAACCGCTGGAATCTGCCGATACTGTCCCGTCTTGAGGGAGTGCTGCCCGGATGGATTTTCCGCCGCGACGGAATAGCGGCTTCATACGACACGCAGGGGAGTCGCACGATTGGATTGGTGGAGAAACGGACTTCAACTGAACCTGCGCATTCGGCCCGTTGGCCTTGCCTTGGCCGCGGTATATGCCCTCGTCTGCTGGGCAGCACGCCAGTATTCCATTGACCAGTTCAATCTGACGGCCGGCGTTCGTGTCGCCGCGCTGCTGGTGTGCCCGCCGCGCCTGTGGGCCTATCTCATCCTCGGCGAATACGCCTATTTCGCCCAGGTACGTATCCCGATGATCGACAAGTACGGCCTGGCCTGGGTCGTACTGGGCTCGGCGTGCCTGATGCCGGCCGTGGCGCTGGTGGTCCAGCTGCATCGCCGCCGAATGCAGGTCACCTCGGAAACATGGCTGCTCTCCGTGGCCGCCTGTGCAGCCGTACTCACCGCGCTGATCAAGCTCAGCCTGTCCCATCTCCTATGGCCGATCCCACCGGCCAACCCGTTCCTCACCAGCGCCTTACGGTATGCGCTGGGCGATTACATCGGGATTCTGACGCTCGCCCCGCTTGCGCTGCTCTGGGCCAGGCGCAGCACCTCCTACGACTGGAACGTGTGGCGCCGTCCGGCCACGGTCGCATCGCTGGCTTCACTGCTGGCGATCGGGGTGTTCGCCGCGCTGCTGCCGGAAGCATCGGCCGCCGCCAAGACCAGCCTCCAGCTGCTGATGGCACTGCCGGTCATCGTGCTGACCTGCATGCACGGCTGGCGCGGGGCGGCCATCGGCGTATCGCTGCTCAACCTCATCATCAACGCGACCACGCCGAGCACCGGCCTGCCCGGTTCCTACGACGCGCGCACCTTCATGACCCAGCAGCTCATCGCGGTGGCCTGTACCGCCCTGCTCGTGCTGGGCTCGCGCATTACCCACTACTACCATCAGTACGCCGCCCGGGCGCGCGATGGGGAACACGCGGTGTCGGTGTCCCGCAATGCGCACCTGGCCAATGAAATGGATCTGCGTGAGCGCGCGCTCGACCTCCGGCGCATTGCCGACAACATCGAGGATTCCATCACCGAAGCCGTCGCGCTGCTGCGCGTGCACGGTCACAACGAGCCGGCAGCCAGGCTGCTGGATGCGTCCGCAGCCCACTCCCGCCAGTTCCGTGAGAAGACCAGCATGGTCTATCCCACCGCATTGGAGCAGGTTGGGCTGTATCTGGTGCTGCAGGCCGGCGGCATCCGCGAGGCCTGGGACACCAGCCATCGCGTGGTCGCATCACACCTTACCGGCGACCCCTGCCAGATGAGCGTGGGCCTCCAGCTGGCGACGTACCGCACGTTGACCGAGGCGGTATCGCTGCTGCTCAGGAACGAATATGGGCAGATCCGCGTCAGCGCACGCTGCGGCCAGTGGGGTGGGCAACGCGGCATTCTGGTCAGCGTGGCGCTGCTGGACAGGCACCGTCCGCTCTCCGGGGAGACCGAGACGATGGCGCTCGAGCGGTTGACCGCCCGCCCGCTGGCCTATGGCGGCACCGTGCAGTGCCGCGGAAACCGCATCCGCATGGTGCTGATGGAGGCGGCCACCCCGCCGGTTCACGGCAGGACGGCGCCCCGGTACGAGACGTCGCACTACAATCCTGCCTGATCCAACCGTCCGGGCCGGGCAGTCAACGCCGCGGGTGACCGTGGCCACCCGCGGCACCGTGCGCTGGATTACGCGCCGGTCAACGGCCCTGTCCGGTCGGCTCCACCGACCACACGGCATTGGCGCCGTCACCGTAGACGACGAGCGCGAAGTCCGCCTGCTGGTACACCACGTACCGCACCGCCGCCGCCGGCACCGCCAGGCGACGCGACGGCAACGACGTCCGCGCCGCGATCCGGCCGGCAGGCAACGTCCAGAACTGATCGCCGGCGTGGCCGACGATCACGCGCACCTGGCCGGCAAGATCGTTGACCTGGTAATACGCAATGCCATCGCGCTCGAAACCGTACACAAGCCAATTCGGGTTGAGGCTCAGATTCTCCGCGACCGGAAGGGATTCCCCCAATCCGCTTTTCGCCAAGGGCTTTCCGTTTCCGTCGTCAAGACAGCAACTTGCCATGCCAATTGCCGGAAGGGAAAGCAGAGCTAGACTCAATACCACACCATGAGAGCGGGAAAATCGCACAGGCACCTCCTTATTGAGAATGACGAACAGCATCCATGAAAACAGCATTGTCGCCGCACTACGCTGCGGATCGTGAAGCATAGCGACGTGCCCAGCATATGCATCGGGACCGCCAGGCGCCAATGCCGAGGCCGGATATCCGGCCCCGGGCGCGTGGTGGCGGGCATATACCGGGACAGGGTGGGTGGCCGCGCGGGACGATGGCGACATAACCGCCGGGCACACGGCGCGTACTGCAGCCCCGCATTGCACGCACGCCGTTATGTCGCTACTGTCCCCTGCGGACAAGCCACGCGCCTCGATGGATCGCCGCATGAACCCGGTACCGGCCTGATATGAACCGCAGGGACGATGTGGGGCTGGACTGGTGGAACAACGGCCTGCAACTGCGCCTTCACTTCCAGCCGACGGGAATGGCCCTTGCCGTGCTGTATGCCCTGGCCTGCTGGACCGCGCGCCAGTATTCGCTGGACCAGTTCTACCTGCCTGCCGGCATTCGCGTCGCCGCCCTGCTGCTCTGTCCGCCACGCCTGTGGGGATACCTGATTCTGGGGGAGTACGCGTACTTCGCCCACATGCGCATCCCGATGATCGACGGCTACGGGCTGCCGTGGGTCGTACTGGGCTCGGCCTCCCTGATGCCGGCCGTGGCGCTGGTCGTTTACCTGCACCGTCGCTGGATGCGGTCCCCCTCGGAGGCGTGGCTGCTCCCGGTGGCCGCCGGCGCCGCCGCCGTGGCCACGATGCTGAAGGTCGCCCTTCCCTACCTGCTCTGGCCGACGCCCCCCACCACCCCGTGGACAGCGACCGCGATACGCTACGCCCTCGGCGACTTTCTCGCCATTCTGGCCCTCGCCCCACTCGCCCTGCTCTGGTCACGGCGACACCTTGCGCCCGGTTGGAACCCGCGGCTGGTGGTGCCCACGGTCGCGTTGATGGTGGTGATGGGCGCACTTGCGCTGGCCTCCACGCTCACCCCGCCCGGCGCCGGCGGGGCACGGACCGGTGTACTGCTGCTGATGGCCTTGCCGGCCATCGCCTTGACCTGCCTGCATGGGTGGCGTGGCGCCGCGATCGGTGTGCCGCTGCTGACGCTGCTGGTCCACTTCACCACGCCCAGCACCGGCACGCCGGGCTCCTTCGATGCAGCGACATTTGCCATGCAGCAGAGCATGGCGGTCATCAGCATCGCGTTGCTGGCACTGGGGTCCATCATCAGCCATTACCGCCGCCAGCATCGTTCGCGCGACGTCGATGAGCGCAGGGTGGTCGCCTCGACCCGCAGCTCGCTGATGGCCAGCGAGATGGAGCTGCGCGACCGGGCGCTGCACCTGCGCCGGATCGGCGAGGGAATGGACCTCTCGCTTGGCGACGTCATGGACTGGCTGAAGGCGCATGGCCACCACGACGCGGCCAGCCGGCTCGAACAGACCTCCGCCGCGCATTCGCGCGAGTTCCGCGCGCTGGCCAGCATGGTCTATCCCACCGCGCTCGAACAGCTCGGGCTGTACCTGGCACTGCAGACCGGCGGCGTTCGCGAGGCGTGGGACCAGACCCACCGCATCGCCCGGCCACGATTGGCCGGCGACCCCTGCCAGTTGACGGTCGGCCTGCAGCTGGCCGCCTACCGCACGTTGACCGATGCGGTGTCGCTGCTGCTCGAACACGAAACCGGGCAGCTCCTTCTCCGTGCGCGCTGCGGCCACCTGCGAAGGCGGCGCGGCATCTTCCTGTCGGTGGCACTGCTGGACACCCGGCGGCATCTGTCCGAGCCGACCACCGCCCTGCTTGCCACGCGGTTGACCGCACGCGCGCTGGCCTACGGCGGCGTGGTGCAGTGCCGCGGCAACCGGGTCCGGCTGGTCCTGCTGGAGATGCCGGTCGCTGCGCCGGCCAGGAGCAGCACCGTGGTGGGCCATTGACCCGCGGCGCGCCACGCTGCGACCGTTGGCCACTTCCGCCGGCCGGCAGGCGTGCCTAAAGTTTCATATGAAATGGCCGCTATCCCTGCCGACCCACTCGACTCCGAGCGTACGCCTCATGCCGGCACTGTTGCAGGGCGCTTTCGACAGCGGCCCCGGTGATGCTTTGCCCCAGCGGATCCTGCTGGTGGAAAACTCGCGCACGTTCACGAGCATGCTGCGCGAGGCGATCGAGCAGCGGCTGGAGCTGCCGGTGTCGGTGGCCACCAGCCTGGCCGAGGCAGGCCGGTTGCTGGACGAGGAACAGGGCTGGTTCCTGGTCCTGACCGGCCTGGTGCTGGCCGATGGCGACCGTGATGGGGTGGTGGAGTTCTTCCTCTCGCGCGGGCTGCCCACGGTGGTGGTCAGCGGGGTGTACGACGAAGACCTGCGCAAGCGCGTGCTGCAGCAGCAGATCATCGATTACGTGCTGAAGAACACGCCCGGCAGCATCGACTACCTGGTGTGGCTGGTGCAGCGCCTGGAGCGCAACCGGCGCATCGCCGCGCTGGTGGTGGACGACTCGTTGTCGGCACGGATGTACGCCGCCTCCCTGCTGCGCATGTACGGCCACGATGTGTACGAAGCCGCCGACGGTGCCGAAGGCCTGAAGGCGATCGAAGCGCACCCGGCGATCCGCCTGGCGGTGGTGGACCAGGAAATGCCGGGCATGGAAGGGGTGGAATTCACCCGCCGCCTGCGCACGCTGAGGTCGCGCGACAAGGTCGCGGTGATCGGCATTTCCGGCAACACCGACCCGTCGCTGATTCCGCGCTTCCTCAAGAACGGCGCCAACGACTTCCTGCGCAAGCCATTCTCGCGCGAGGAGTTCTTCTGCCGCGTCTCGCAGAACGTGGACCAGCTGGAACTGATCGGCACCCTGCAGGACCTGGCCACGCGCGATTTCCTCACCGGGCTGCCCAACCGCCGCTGCTTCCTGGAACAGAGCCAGCGGCAACTGCCGCAGCTGCATCTGGACGGCGAACAGGTGGCCGTGGCGATGATCGATATCGACCATTTCAAACACATCAACGACACCCACGGCCACGAGGCCGGCGACGATGCGCTGCGCGCCGTGGCCGCCGCCGTGGCCGCGCACGCGCGCGACCAGGACCTGATCGCCCGGTTCGGTGGGGAGGAGTTCTGCCTGCTGGTGCCGGGGCTGGACCAGGACGAGGCGATGACCTACTTCGAGGGCCTGCGCCAGGCGATCGCCGCACTGGAGGTGAACCTGGGCGAGACCACCCTGCGCATGACGGTCAGCATCGGTCTGTGCTGCCTGCGTCCGCAGCGCGACTCGCTGCACCGGCTGATTTCCGAAGCCGACCGGCAGCTCTACCTGGCCAAGGCCGGTGGTCGCAACCGGGTCAACTGCACGACCGTGGCCACCAGCGCCAGCGCCCGCGTGCTCGAACCCGCGCTGGCGCCTTGATCGAGATCAACGCGGCCCGGCCGCGTCGTGCCTAGAGTCGTGCCCAGTTGAAAAGCACAGGGAACGCATCATGGCACTTCTGGTCTGGCAGGACGATCTCAACATCGGGATCGAGGTCATCGACCACCAGCACATGCGCATCGTGGAGATGCTCAACCACCTGCATGTCGCGCAGAAGAGCCTGGAGCGGCTGGCGGTGGCCGAGGTGATCGACGAGCTGGTGGACTACACCATGTCGCACTTCGCGTTCGAGGAAGAGCTGATGGAGGAAGCCGGCTATCCGTTCTGCGCCGCGCACAAGCGCGTGCACGAAATCTTCGGCAAGCGCGTGGCC
The DNA here is from genome assembly GCF_046736075.1 of Stenotrophomonas sp. LGBM10. Classification (GTDB taxonomy): domain Bacteria; phylum Pseudomonadota; class Gammaproteobacteria; order Xanthomonadales; family Xanthomonadaceae; genus Stenotrophomonas. Next base: position 3,820,138 of record NZ_CP177163.1, on the reverse strand, counting down.
GAGTACCGGCTGCGTTTCCAGGCCGGGGAGGACATCACCGACGAACTGCGCACGATGCTGTCGCGCTGGCTGTTCAACCACATCCGCGGCGACGACAAGGCCTATGCGCCGCAGGTCAAGCAGCACCTCAACCAGTTCGCCCGCGAGCACCAGCAGGGCAGCTGGCTGGGCCGCACGCTGAAGCGGTTCTTCCGCTGATCAGCGCGCGCGCCGGCCCATCGCCAGCAGCGCCACGATGGTGACCAGAGCGGTCAGGCAGAGGTAGTAGCCCACCGCCACCAGCCCGAAACGTTCGGCCAGCCAGGTGGCAACGTACGGTGCCGGCGCCGCGCCGAGAATGCCGGCCAGGTTGAACGACAGCGAGGCACCGGTGTAGCGCACCTGCACCGGATAGATCTCCGCCAGGAACGTGCCGCAGGGGCCGTAGGTCAGGCCCATCAGGAACAGCCCCAGCGACAGGAAGGCCAGCACCATCCACGGGCTGCCGGCCTGGAACAGCGGCGCGAACAGCACGCCGAACGCCAGGATCAGCCCACTGGCAACAATCATCGTGCGACGCGTGCCCCAGCGGTCGCCGTAGCGCGCGGACAACGGGATGCCGGCGGCGAAGAACAGGATGCCGGCCATCTGCAGCAGCAGGAAGTCCTCGCGCGCATAGTGCAGCACGGTCGTGCCGTAGCCGAGGGTGAACACGGTCATCAGGTAGAACAGCACGAAGGTGGCGAACGCCCCGAGCGTGCCCAGCAGCAGCGTCATCGGATGCGCGGTGATCACCGTCCACATCGGCAGGCGCACCCGTTCATTGCGGTCCAGCGCGGCCTGGAACTGCGGCGTCTCGTGGATGTTCAGGCGCACCCACAGCCCGACCGCAACCAGCAGCGAGCTGGCCAGGAACGGCACCCGCCAGCCCCACTGCAGGAAGTCGGCATCGCTCATCGCGCGGCCGAGCAGCAGGAACACGCCGGCCGACAGCAGGAAGCCCAGCGGCGCGCCCAGCTGCGGGAACATGCCGTACCAGGCGCGCTTGCCCGGCGGTGCGTTCTCGGTGGCCAGCAGCACCGCCCCGCCCCACTCCCCGCCCAGCCCCAGGCCCTGGCCGAACCGGCACAGCGCCAGCAGCGCCGGCGCCCACAGGCCGATGCTGGCATGCGTGGGCAGCACCCCGATCAGCACCGTGGACACGCCCATCGTGAGCAGCGCGGCGACCAGCGTGGCCTTGCGGCCGATGCGGTCGCCGTAGTGGCCGAACACCGCCGAGCCGACCGGACGCGCGATGAAGGCCACCGCAAAGGTCGCCAGCGACTGCAGCAGGGCTGCGCCATCGCTGCTGTCGGGGAAGAACAGGTGCGGGAACACCAGCACCGCCGCCGTGGCGTAGATGTAGAAATCGAAGAACTCGATGGTGGTGCCGATCAGGCTGGCCAGCAGCACACGGCGGGGCGAATTGACGGCAGGTGCGGCAGGAGTCGACATCGGGCACACGGAAAGAGGCAGCTGCCGGATTCTGCCACGGCCGTTGCCCGCGGCGGGACGATGGTTGCAGACGTGACTGTCCGCCGCCGACGCCCGCCGCGGGTGTTCACGCCCCCAGGTGGATCCAGGTGGCCTTCAGTTCGGTGTACTTGTCGAAGGCATGCAAAGACTTGTCGCGACCGATGCCGGACTGCCTGTAGCCGCCGAACGGCGCGGTCATGTCGCCACCATCCCACTGGTTGACCCAGACGCTGCCCGCACGCAGGCCGCGTGCCACCCGGTGCGCGCGGCCGAGGTCGCGCGTCCACACGCCCGCCGCCAACCCGTAGACCGTGTCGTTGGCCAGCCGCAGTGCATCGTCCTCATGATCGAACGGAATCACCGCGAGCACCGGACCGAAGATCTCCTCGCGGGCGATGGTGTGCTGCGGATCAACCTCGTCGAACACGGTGGGCTCGACATAGCTGCCGCCCGCCACCACGTTCACGCGCTTGCCGCCCAGCAGCAGGCGGCCGCCCTCGGCTTCGCCACGCGCCACGTAGTCAAGCACGCGGCCGGCGTGGGCGTCGTCGACCAGCGCGCCCATCGCGGCGTCCGGCTCGAACGGATGCTGCGGCTGCATGTGCCGCCCGTAGGCCAGCACCCGCGCCACGAAGGCGTCCTTGATCGTGCGTTGGACCAGCAGCCGCGAGCCGGCCGTGCACACCTCGCCCTGGTTGTAGAAGATCGCGGTGGCGGCCGCCTGTGCGGCCGTGTCCAGGTCCGGTGCATCGGCGAACACCAGGTTCGGGCTCTTGCCGCCGCATTCCAGCCAGGTGCGTTTGAGGTTGGACTGCCCCGCGCACTGCAGCAGCCGCCGGCCGACCGCGGTGGAGCCGGTGAACGCGAGCGCATCCACGTCCATGTGCAGCGCCAGCGGCTCGCCGGTACGCTGCCCGTGACCGGGCAGCACGTTGAACACCCCGTCGGGCACGCCGGCCTCGGCCACCAGCGCCGCCAGCCGCAACGCGCTCAGCGGCGAGCGCTCGGAGGGCTTGAGCACCACCGAATTGCCGGCGGCCAGGGCCGGGGCGATTTTCCAGCACGCCATCAGCAGCGGGAAGTTCCACGGCACGATCGCCGCCACCACGCCGATCGGCTCGCGGGTGATCAGGCCCAGCGTATCCAGCGGCGTCGGCGCCACCTCGCCGTAAACCTTGTCCACCGCCTCGGCGGTCCAGCGCAGGCAGCGCAGCACGCCCGCCAGATCGCCCTGGCGCGCGTCCCGCACCGGCTTGCCCATGTCCAGGGTCTCCAGCAGCGCCAGTTCGTCGGCGTGGCGCTCGACCAGGTCCGCCAGCCGCAGCAGTACCTGTTTACGCTGCGCCGGGGCCGCCCGCGACCAGTGGCCGGCCTCGAAGCTGCGCCGCGCCGCCGCCACGGCGCGGTCCACGTCGAGGTGGTCGGCATCGACAACCTGCGCCAGCACGCGGCCATCGATCGGACTGATGCAGGCATAGCGTGCGCCGCTGGCGGCGTCGACGTAGCGCCCGTCGATGAAGGCCTGGTCGGGAATGTGCAGGCCATCGGCCTGGCGCTGCCAGTCGGCGCGGGTGCGTGCGGCGGTCATCGAGGGCTCCTCGTTCGATCGGTCGGCTACCGGGGTTATACCGGTCGCCCTCACGGCACGCCGTGATGCGACTGCGATAAAGTCGTGACCATCACGACCCTGCGGAGCCGCCATGCCTCGTTCCGAATCGTCACTGAGCGCGCTGTCCCGCCAGGTACCGGCCGATCTGGACGCGTACTGGATGCCGTTCACCGCCAACCGCCAGTTCAAGGCGGCGCCGCGCCTGCTGGTGCGGGCCGAGGGCATGTACTACCACGATGTCGACGACCGCCCGATCCTGGACGGCGCCGCCGGGCTGTGGTGCTGCAACGCCGGCCATGCCCGGCCGCGGATCGTGCAGGCGATCCAGCAGCAGGCGGCCACGCTGGACTTCGCGCCGCCCTTCCAGATGGGCTCGCCGCTGCCGTTCGTGCTGGCCGGGCGCCTGGCGGCCCTGGCACCGGCAACGCTGAACCATGCGTTCTTCACCAACTCAGGCTCCGAAGCGGTGGACACCGCGATGAAGATCGCGCTGGCCTACCACCGCCTGCGCGGCGAGGGGCAGCGCACCCGCTTCATCGGCCGCGAGAAGGCCTATCACGGCGTGGGCTTCGGCGGCCTGTCGATCGGCGGCCTGCCCAACAACCGCAAGACCTTCGGCCCACTGCTGGCCGGCAGCGATTTCCTGCGCCATACCCTGGACCTGGAGCGCAATGCGTTCAGCCCCGGCCTGCCCCGGCATGGCGCCGAACTGGCCGAGGACCTGGAGCGGCTGATCGCGCTGCACGATGCGTCCACCATCGCCGCCGTCTTCGTCGAACCGATTGCCGGGTCGGCCGGCGTGATCCTGCCGGCCCCGGGCTACCTGCAGCGGCTGCGCGAGATCTGCGACCAGCACGGCATCCTGCTGGTGTTCGATGAGGTGATCACCGGTTTCGGCCGGGTCGGCAACGCCTTCGCCGCGCAGCGGTTCGGGGTCACCCCGGACCTGCTGACGATGGCCAAGGGCCTCACCAACGGGGCGGTGCCGATGGGCGCGGTGCTGGCCAGCGACGCGATCCATGCCGCCTTCATGCAGGGCCCGCCGGCCGCCATCGAGTTCTTCCACGGCTATACCTATTCCGGCCACCCGCTGGCGTGCGCGGCGGCGCTGGCGGCGCTGGACACCTATGCCGAGGAGCACCTGTTCCAGCGCGCGATCGAACTGGGCGAGTACTGGCAGACCCGCCTGCACGGCCTGCGCGGCCTGCCCCACGTGATCGACATCCGCACGTTCGGCCTGATCGGCGCGGTTGAACTGGCGCCGCGCAAGGACGCCCCCGGCAGCCGCGGCTACGATGTGTTTGAACGCTGCTTCCGCGATGGTCAACTGCTGGTGCGCTGCACCGGCGACGTGATCGCCCTGTCGCCACCGCTGATCATCGACAAGCCGCAGATCGACCGCATCGTGGACATTCTGGGCGAGGTGATCCGCGCCACCGGCTGATGTCAAGCCCGGCGCGGTTCATGTCGATCAGGTGCCGGCCGGCGACCGGCACTACAATGGTCGGTCACGTTTGGCTCGCGTATCGGATTGCATGGACATTGTCGTCAAAGAAGAACTCAAGGCCTATATCGACCCGCTGACCGCCGAGGAGCACGACGCGCTGGAGCGCAGCATCCTGGCCGAAGGCTGCCGCGATGCGCTGGTGCTGTGGGGCGATGTGCTGGTGGACGGCCACAACCGCTACGGCATCTGCCGCAAGCACGACCTGCCGTTCCAGACCGTGCAGAACACCCGCTTCCAGTCGATGGACGACGTGCACCTGTGGATGATCGAACAGCATCTGGGCCGCCGCAGCGTCTCGGACTTCCAGCGCGGCGTGCTGGCGCTGCGCAAGCGCGACATCCTGGCCGAGCGGCACCGCCTGGAGCAGGCGCAGCTGCAGAAGGAGAGCGATGGCACGGCCACTGCCGACGACGCTGCCGACGATGCCGACAGCCCGCCGTGGGCGCCGGCGCCGAAGGTGAGCCGTGCCGAGATGGCCCGCGAAGCGCGCCTGAGCAACAGCCAGGTCACGATGATCGAACGCATCCACAAGCAGGCCGCGCCGGAACTGGTGGAAGCGGTGAAGACCGGCGTGATCTCGATCAGCGCCGCTGCGGCTGTGGCCGCGCTGCCGGAAGACGAACAGCGCGCCGCCGCCGCTGCCGGCAAGGACGAGCTGAAGCAGGCCGCCAAGCGTGTGCGCGAGGCCAAGCGCAAACCGCGCAAGCCGGTACAGGAGGTGCTGCACAGCGCCGACGATGATGCGGATGCCGACCCGGGCCGTGCGGCCGAGATCGCCGAGGCGCTCACCGCGCTGGGTGAAGGCCCGGCCGAGCTGCGCCAGCGGGTGATCGCGCTGACGCTGGAGAACGACACCCTGCGCCAGCAGTTGGCTGCACTGCGCAGGCAGTTGGCTGAGGCCTGAGGGTTATTGGGTTGCCGGCCAGCGGCCGGCACTACGGTGGACTGGGCATTGCCGGCCAGCGGCCGGCACTACGGTGGACTGGGGGTTGCCGGCCAGCGGCCGGCACTACGGGGGACTGGGGGTTGCCGGCCAGCGGCCGGCACTACGGGGGACTGGGGGTTGCCGGCCAGCGGCCGGCACTACGGTGAACTGGGGGTTGCCGGCCAGCGGCCGGCACTACCGTGGCTTGCGCGGTGCCGGCCAGCGGGCGGTATTGCCGTGGTGGGCGGCTGATCGAGGCGTGGACGGTTTCAGGAATGGATGCGCTGCGGTTGGGTAGACTGCCCGGATGACACCCCTTTCAACGCCCGACCCGCGCCGCGGCCAGTTGCGCCGCCTGAAACTGATCGCGCTGGCGATGCTGCTGGCCATGCTCGCCGGCTTCGTGCTCAGCCACTGGATGGGCGAGCGCGGCGCCTGGGCGTGGGTGGGCGCATTCTGCGAGGCGGCGGCGGTGGGTGCGCTGGCCGACTGGTTCGCGGTGGTGGCGCTGTTCCGCCGCCCGCTGGGGCTGCCGATTCCGCATACGGCCATCATCCCGCACAGCAAGGACCGCATCGCCGACAGCCTGGCGGTGTTCGTGCGCGACCAGTTCCTGGAACCGCAGGCGCTGTTGGCGCGGCTGCAGGTGTTCGATCCGGCCAGCCGGCTGGGCAGTTGGCTGGCCGAACCCGCGCGGGCGCGGATGCTGGCCGACATGGCACGCGGCTGGGCGCTGCAGGCCCTGGACTTCCTCGACGAGGCGGCGGTGCGGCGCAGCATCCAGAGCTTCGTGATCCAGCAGCTGCGGCACTGGAACGCGGCCGCCACCGCCGGCGAACTGCTCGGCCTGCTGACCGCCGACAACCGGCACCAACGGGTGCTGGACGAGGGCCTGAACCGGGTCGGCGACTGGCTGGGCAACGAGGCGGTCAAGCAGCGCGCGTCGGCACTGATCGTGCGCTACATCCAGCGCGAGTGGCCCAAGCTGGCCAGCACGGTCAACTGGGTCAAACCCATCGATGAGATCGGCGACAGCCTGGCCGAGCGGCTCGCGCATGCGGTGCTGGCCGAGCTGCAGCAGATCCTGGCGCAGCCGGAACATCCGCTGCGGCGCGACTACGAGATCTGGCTGGGCGAATACATCCAGCGCCTGCGTACCGATCCGGCACTGGCCGCGCGGGTCGAGGAACTCAAGCAGCAGGTGATCGACCACCCGGCCGTGCAGGACTACGTGCAGGGTCTGTGGGCACGCATCCACGCCAGCCTGCGCGACGACCTGGCCAGCGAGGACTCGGCGCTCGCCGGCCACCTGCGCCGCAGCCTCGCCGCGGTCGGGCAGTCGCTGCAGGACGATCCGGCCCTGCGCGAGGCGCTCAACCAGCATCTGATGGACGGCGCCGAACGGCTCACCAGCCGCCTGCGCGAGGGCGTCACCCAGCACATCGCCCAGACCGTGAAAGGCTGGGACGAGCGCCACCTGGTCGAACAGCTGGAACTGAGCGTGGGCCGCGACCTGCAGTTCATCCGCTTCAACGGCACGCTGGTGGGCGGCCTGATCGGCCTGCTGCTGCACGCCCTGACCGTCTGGCTGCACTGGTAGAGAACGGCGCACTTGACGCTTTGACCGGGTGTTTTTGTGTCGCAGCTCACGTATTCTGCGGCGCATTCAGGGCCGGAGTGGCCTGCCTGGGGGGATCCATGCGCAACACCATCGTGCTGCTGGCGCTGTGCGCGCTGGCGGGCAACGCCGAGGCCGGGCGCATCTACAAATGCGCGGCCAACGGACAGACCATCTACCAGTCGGTGCCCTGCCCGGCCGACCAGGACACCGGCGTGACCCGGCCGATCATCAAGGACCCCAAGCTCAGCTGGGAAGAGCGCAGCCGCGCGCAGCGCGAGCTGTACGACGCGCGCCGTCGCATGCAGGCCGACGCCGGCCGCACGGCCGCGCCGATCCGCGGCACGGTGATCGATGGCGCCGCCGATCCGGAGAAATGCGAGGAGCTGCGGTTCCGCCGCGAGCTGGCCGAAACCCTCAGCGGGCAGAAGGCCCCGCAGCGCATCAACGACGCGGTACGCCAGGCCTGCGCGGCGCGCTGACGACGCTCAACCGGCCGCGGCACGCACTGCGGCCACCAGCGCCTCGATCTGCGCCGGCGGGGTGAAGATGCCCGGCGTCACCCGCAGGCAGGCGCCCGACGCCAGACCTTCGCGCGGCACCACGAACACGCCGGACCCGTGCAGCATGCGTTCGGCGATGGCGGTGTTGGCCGCCATCGTGGTCTGTCCGCGTACGCGGAACGCGGCGATGGCGCTGGACAGGCGCGGGTCCGGCGAGGCCAGCAGTTCGATGCGGTCGTCCCCGCGCAGCGCATCCAGCCACTGGTTGCGCAGCCGCAGCAGCCGCGCCCGCTTGTTGGCCACGCCGATCCGCGCATGCAGCGCCAGCGCCGTGGGCAGGGCCAGGCACGCGGCGAAGTTGAGCGTGCCGGTGTGGACCCGCGCGTCGATGCGGCCGTCGTCGTGCTCGCCCAGGTAAGGCGCAACGTCGTCGATGCGGTCGCGGCGGATGTACACCGCCCCCAGCCCGACCGGGGCGCCGATCCATTTGTGCAGATTGATCCCGGCAAACGCCACGCCCAGCGCCGGCAGCGTGGTATCGACCTGGCCGATGCCGTGTGCCGCATCCAGCAGCACATCCACGCCAGCGGCATGGGCCAGCGCGACGATGTCGGCGACCTGCAGCAGCATGCCGTTGCGATGGTTGACGTGGGTCAGCAGCAGCAGCCGCGTGCGCGGGTGCGCGGCCAGCGCCTGGCGATAGGTCTCCACCACCGCCGCGTGGGTGAACGGCTCCGGCATCGTGATCGCGACGCTGCGCACGCCGCGCCGCTCGCCCAGCCACTGCATCGCGGTGATCATGCTGTCGTAGTCGATATCGGCATGCATCACCGTGTCGCCCGGCGCGAGCCGGCGGTAGCCGGCAATCAGCACCTGCATCGCTTCGGTCGCGCCGCGCGTGATCACGATTTCATCGGGATCCACGCCGAGCATCCGCGCCACCTGCGTGCGTGCCTGCTCCAGCAGCGGCGGAAACGCGCGCCGGCCAAACCAGGCATTGCCCGCGTTCACCCGCCCGGTCCAGGCCTGGTAGGCCTGCAGCACCGGCCGCGCCATCGCGCCCCAGTACCCGTTGTCGAGCATCACCACCGCATCGTCCAGGTCGTACAGCGCCTGCACCTGCTGCCACCAGGCGTCATCGCCGGCCAGGTCGTCGGGCGTGCGCCCGGCGGGGTCTGGCAGGTCGGCACGGTCGAGCCATTCGCAAGGGTCCATCGGCCCAGTATCGCAGCGTTGCGATCGAACGAATTGATAACGCTTGTCGAACGAAATGATAATGACTATCATTCACGCACTGGTTGTACGCCCAGCCCACCGGGCCAGTGCCGCGCGATGCGCACCGGCTGGCTTCGCCCCGTGTACTGCCCCACCCCCATTCGCTTCCGTCCCCGGGTGTGCCGCCAACGGCAGCGTCCCCGTGCCCGGCAGCGGCAAGACGGGCGATGCAGGCGTGCCTGCTCCATCACGTTGTCGCGTGCACCGCGCAAGGCGTGGCCCGCAATGGATTGCCTGACACCTTTTACGCCTGGAACCGCCGCTACCATGATCGCTACGCCCGCTTCGCCGTTGCCCCGCCCGTCCCTGCTGGCCCTCGCCCTGGTTGCCGCGCTCGCCCTGCCCGCACTGCAGGCCCGTGCCGACACCGCCCCGGCCGATGACGCCACCACGCTGGACGCGGTCAAGGTCACCGCCAAGGGCGACATCCCGGATTCCTACACGGTCAAGCAGGCACGTACCGCGACCCGGCTGGACCTGTCGCTGCGCCACACCCCGCAGTCGGTCACGGTGGTCACCCGCCAGCGGCTGGACGACATGGGCCTGTTCGCCCTGTCCGATGTGATGGGCCAGGTGACCGGCGTGCATGTGGCGGTCACCGACAGCGAGCGCATCAACTATGTGTCGCGTGGCTACAACATCACCAATTTCCAGGTCGATGGGATGCTCAACACCTTCGGTGGCTACATCAAGACCAACACCGACAGCGTGATCTACGAGCGCATCGAAGTGGTGCGCGGCGCCACCGGCCTGACCACCGGCGCCGGCGACCCGTCCGGCACCATCAACATGGTGCGCAAGCGCCCGACCGATACCGTGGCGATGAGCGCCAACCTCACCCTCGGCCGCTGGGGCAACCAGCGCATGGAGGTTGACCTGGGCGGTCCGATCGCGCTGGACGGCCGGGTACGCGCCCGCGTGGTTGCGGCCAAGCAGCAGAGCGACTCGTTCCGCGATGTGTACCACCTGGACAAGGACGTCTTCTACGCGATCGTGCAGGCCGACCTGACCGACACCACCCTGCTGGAAGCCGGCTACGAATACCAGTCGCCGGAAACCACGGGCGTCACCTGGGGTGTGGTGCCGTACTGGGGGGTGGATGGCCAGCCGGCCAACCTGCCGCGCTCGACCAATCTGTCGGCACGCTGGAGCAGCTGGCCGATCGTGGAGAAGTCCGCGTTCGCCCGCATCGAACAGCAGCTGGGCGATGGCTGGTCGATCAAGGGCAGCTACACGCGCTCCAAGCGCGAAACCGAAGGCAACGTCTGGTACGGCGCCGCCGGCTATCCGCGCCCGGATGGCAGCGGCGTGGTCGCCTACATCGGTGCCTTCGGCGAGCGCGGCGACATGCAGGTGTTCGACCTCAATGCCGGCGGCCCGTTCCAGCTGTTCGGCCGCGAGCACGAACTGGTGGTCGGTCTCGGCCAGTCGGTGCGCAAGGGCGAGGTGCCGGACGCCTCCGACATCGACTACCCCACCGGCTACGACACGGTGCCGGACTGGCGGCACTGGACCGGCGATGTCGCCCCGCTGGATGTCACCCGCTACCACTGGCTGCAGTCGCAGGACGAGCTGAAGCAGCGCGCCGCCTACATCGCCACCCGCCTGCAGCTGGCCGACCCGCTGATGGCCGTGCTGGGCGCGCGCTACGGCAGCTGGGAAACGCGCAGCTGGACCTACGACCACGACAGCGCCGGCACCCTCACCGGCGCCCGTCGTGGCGGCTACAAGCCCGACGATTCGCTGACCCCCTACGCGGGCCTGATCTACGACTTCGGCGGCGACTTCAGCGCCTATGTCAGCTACACCGACATCTTCCAGCCGCAGAACTACCGCGACAAGAACAACAGCTACCTGGAGCCGGTGGTCGGCGACATGTGGGAAGCCGGCGTCAAGGGCGAGTTCTTCGGCGGGCGCCTGAACACCTCCGCGGCGGTGTTCAAGGGCTTGAAGGACAACGTCGCCGAGGTGGATGATTCGGTACCGGAGGGTTCGCTGCCGGATGGCAGCACCGCCTACCGTTCCACCGGCAAGGGCAACAAGGTCAAGGGCTGGGAACTGGAAGCGCAGGGCAACCTCACCGAGCACTGGAGCCTGTCGGCCGGCTACGCCCACACCACCATCCGCAACCAGCAGGGCGTGCGCCAGAACACCTCCACCCCGGTGAACACCTTCCGGCTCAACACCAGCTGGCGGCCCGGCGGGGTCTGGAACGCGCTGTCGCTCGGCGGCGGCGTGACCTGGCAGAGCGAGATCTGGCGCATGACCAACCGCCCTGCGGCCGACTACCTCACCAGCGGCAAGACCTACAAGTCGCCGATCACCCAGGACGCATTCTTCCTGGTCAGCGCGTTCGCCGGCTACCAGTTCAACGAGAACTTCTCGGCGCAGCTCAACATCAACAACCTGCTGGACAAGAAGTACTACAGCAATGTCGGTTTCTACGACGGCATTTACTGGGGCGAACCGCGCAATGTGCGGCTGACCCTGCGCTGGAAGCTGTAACCGCTGCATTGGACGCGGACCTGCCGGCCCCGTGCCGGTATGGCGCCGCCCCGGCCACGGATGGCCACCTTTTCCTGTCACCGGCTGCGGCCGGTGATGCCCGTTGTTCGACTCGCTATTGCAGGTTTCCGTGAACAGCACGCCCAACGCCAGCTGGCATACCCGCTTCACCGCCTTGTTCGCCCGCCCCTGGCTGGGCGTGCTGTCGCGCTCGATGGCCGCCATCCTGGGGGGCTACGCGCTGGCAGCAACCTGCGCGATGTTCTTCGCCGTCGCACTGCCGATCGCACGCGGTCAGGCCGTACTGACCGGCATGCTGGTGGCCATCGCGCTGTGCGCATGTGCGGCGTTGTGGGCATTCGCCACGCGCACCGCGCTGCGCGCCTGGGTTGGCATCCTGATTCCCACCGGGCTGTTCTGGCTGGGCACGGTACTGATGAGGGCGGGCGCATGAAGAACGGATTCCGCCAATCGATGGCGTGGCTGCACACCTGGACCGGCCTGCTGGTCGGCTGGCTGCTGCTGCTGATCTTCATGGCCGGCACGGCCAGCTACTACCGCGAGGAGATCAGCCGCTGGATGCGCCCGGAGCTGCCGCGCAGCACGGTGGGCGCCGATGTGGCAGCCGAACGCGCGATCGCCTTCCTGCAGCACAAGGCGCCGCAGGCCGAAAGCTGGAACGTGAGCCTGCCCGACCCGCGCAACCCGGCGATGCGCATGTTCTGGCGCAATCCCGAGTCGATGGTCAAACCGCCGGCCGAAGGCGAAAAGCGCAGGCGTCGCGGCGGCGGCCGCTTCGGCGATGCCACGGTGGACCCCAACAGCGGCGAGGAAGTGGCCGCGCGCGAAACCCGTGGCGGCGACTTCTTCTACCGTCTGCACTTCGACCTGCACTACATCCCGGTGCTGTGGGCGCGCTACCTGGTGGGCTTCTGCGCGATGTTCATGCTGGTGGCGATCATCACCGGGGTGATCACCCACAAGAAGATCTTCAAGGACTTCTTCACCTTCCGGAAGGACAAGGGCCTGCGTTCGTGGCTGGACTTCCACAACGTCAGCGCGGTGATGGCCCTGCCCTACCACGCGATGATCACCTACACCGGGATCGTCACGCTGATGTTCATGTACCTGCCGTGGGGGGTGAACGTGGCCTACCCCAAGGATGAGGACGCGTTCTTCAGCGAGGCGTTCGCGCGCCTGGCCGACATCGATACGCCGTCCGAGGGACGCGCGGTGGCACTGCCGATCCAGCAGCTGCTGGACAGCGCGCGCGCCGAATGGAAGGGCGCGGACGTGGGCGGCTTCACCCTGTACCACCCGGGTGCGGCCAATGCGGTGATCGACATCCAGCAGCGCGACGGCAAGCGCCTCTCGGTGGATACGCCGTCGCTGCGCTACAACGCAGTGACCGGCGCGCTCATCGAGGCCAGCCCGGCCTCCGGTGGCGCCACCCAGACCCGCGGCGTGATGTACGGCCTGCACCTGGCGCGCTTCGCCGACTGGGGCCTGCGTGCACTGTTCTTCCTGTCCGGGCTGGTCGGCTGCCTGATGGTTGCCAGCGGCGTGGTGCTGTGGGCGGTCAAGGAACGGCCCAAGCATGCCAAGTCGGGCAAGATCGGCTTCGGTCTGCGCCTGGTGGACGCGCTCAACATCGGTGCGGTGGCCGGCCTGCCGATCGCGTTCGCGGCGTACTTCTGGGGCAACCGGCTGCTGCCGCTGCAGATGGCCGAGCGTTCAACGGCCGAAGCCAACGTGTTCTTCTACGCGTGGGGCGCGGCCCTGCTGGCCGCGTTCCTCTGGCCCAAGCGGATGATGTGGGCGTGGCAGCTGTACCTGGGGGCGGCGTTGTTCGCGCTGATCCCGGTGGTGAACGCACTGACCACGCACGCGCACCTGGGCGTGACCCTGCGCAGTGGCGACTGGGTGCTGGCCGGGTTCGACCTCACCATGATCGCCTTCGGCGCGATGCTCGCTTACTGTGGCCTGCGCATGCAGCGCTGGCAGCCGGCCCTGAGCGCGGCCGAGAAGAAGCGTCGCCAGCAGGCGGCCGCCGCCGCTGCGGAGGCCACCGCATGATGCTGCTGGCCATTACCCTGTGTTTCTCCGGCTTCACCGCCCTGTCGCTGGCAATGGAGAAGCACCAGCAGGACCTGCACGGCAAAGCACAGGCCGCCCCGGCACGCATGCGCCTGTGGCGCTGGGTGGGCTGGACGCTGCTGACGGTGGCGTTTGCCCTGTGCGTGGCCGATCACGGCTGGGCATTGGGGCCGGTGCTGTGGCTGGGCGCCCTCACCTTCGGCGGTCTGCTGATCGCCTTCGGTCTGTATCCGTTCCGCCCCCGCTGGATCGTGCCCCTGGCGTGGGCGCTGCCGGTGATCGGGACGGTGGTGGCGCTGTTCTGAGCCCTGTTGCCCGCTGCGGCGGGCGGGCCGCCGCGGCGGCGCTCAGGGCACCAGTGAAAACACGTGCGCCGGTGCGGGCTGGCCGTCGATGACCAGGCGGTTGCGCGCCACGCTCTCGCGCAGCGCACCGGACTTCACCGCCACGCGCTCGCTGGCCAGGTTGCCCACCGCCACCACGATCTCCACGCGCTGCAGGCCCAGCGGCCCGAACGCCTCGGCCGCCAGCGCGCGCACCACGCGGGTGGCGATGCCCTCGCCCTGCCGGGACTGCCGCACCCAGTAGCCCAGGTTGCAGAACCGGTGATCGTGCCGGATCGCGTTCAACCCGGCGCCGCCGACGAATGCGCCGGTGTCCGGGTCGAACACGCCGTACTCGTAGGCGGTGGTCGCTGCGCGGCCGCTGCGGCAGGCCTGGAACCACGACAGCGCCTGCTCGACGCCGTAGTCGGTGGAGCACCACGGCATCCAGCGCCGCATGCCCTCGGCCGTCTCCCGCACCGCCGCGGCGAACGCGGCGGCGTCGGCATCCTCGAACGGACGCAGCAGCAGTCCGTCGGCGAGAAGCTGGCTGGCGTCCATGTCAGCCTCTCTCCATCACGCGCCGTAGCGGCGCAGTTCCCAGGCGCGGTGGATGCGCGGGTTGCGCTCGAAATCGTCGCCGATGGTCTCGGCGGAAATCTCTTTGCACTCGGCAAATTCCTTGATCGCTTCTTCGTCCAGCTTGAAGCGGCGGAAGTTATTGGAGAAGTACAGCACGCCTTCCGGGCTCAACCGTGCCACGGCCGCCCGCAGCAGGCGGACGTGCTCGCGCTGGACGTCGAAGTCCTCGGCGCGGGCGGAGTTGGAGAAGGTCGGCGGATCGCAGAAGATCACGTCGAAGCGGTGCCGCTCGGCTTCCAGCCACGCCAGCGCATCGGCCTGGATCAGCTGATGCTGGCTGCCGCCCTTGCCGTTCAGCGCCAGGTTGTCGGCACACCACTGCAGGTAGGTGCCGGACAGATCCACGCTGGTGGTCGACGCCGCACCGGCCACCGCTGCCTGCACACTGGCCACGCCGGTGTAGCAGAACAGGTTGAGGAAGCGCTTGCCGATCGCCTCCTGGGCCATGTGCCAGCGCAGCGGGCGGTGGTCCAGGAACAGGCCGGTGTCGAGGTAATCGAACAGGTTCACGCGCAGCAGGGCGTCGTTCTCGCGCACCAGCACGAACTCGCCGCGCTGTTCGAAGCGGCCGTACTTGCTGCCGCCCTTGCCGCGCTCGCGCGACTTCAGTGCGACCTGCTCGGCCGGCACCTGGAACACTTCGCGGGCGGCCGACAGCAGCTCGTTGCGGCGGCGGCGCACGTCGACATCGGGAATGGTTGCCGGTGCCGCATATTCCTGCACGTGCAGGAAGGTGCGGCGCGCGCCGCCGTCTTCTTCGTAGACGTCGATCGCGGCGGCGTACTCGGGCAGATCGGCGTCGTACACGCGGTAGCAGGTGATCGCCTCGCGGGCGCGCCAGTTCTTGAACTTCTTGATGTTCTTGCGCAGGCGGTTGGCCACCATCTGCGCGCCTTCGCTCAGCTCACGTGGCTGGCCGGCGTTCTCACGCTGCGGCACCGCGATCGGATCGCAGACGATCAGCGCGCATTCGATGGCGCCGTTGAACAGCTGGTACTTCTTGTTGGCGCGCAGGCCGGTGGCGAACGCCAGATCGGCACTGCCGCACAGCAGGCTGGCGCGCCACTGCGGCACCGCACGCTTGAGCGCATCGCCGAGGCGGCGATACAGCACCGCGTCGGCCGCCAGGCGCTCGTCGTACGGCGGGTTGCACACCACGCAGCCGGTTTCCTGCGGCGGCACCTGCATGTCGGCCACATCGCGCACGCCGAACCAGATCGCCTCGGCCACACCGGCGGTCTCGGCGTTTTCCTTGGCGGCACGGATCGCATGCGGATCGATGTCGCTGCCGTGGATCACCTGCTTGAGCGCGGCGCGCCCGGCCGTCTCGCGCTCGCGCGCGTCGGCCATCAGCGTGTTCCAGGCATCCCGGTCGAAGCCCAGCCAGCGGCTCGGCGGAATGCTGCCGTGGCGCTGCAGGCCCGGGGCGACGTCGGCGGCCATCAGCGCGCCTTCGATCAGCAGCGTGCCGCTGCCGCACATCGGATCGAGCAGGCCACCGCCTTCGGCATGGATCTTCGGCCAGTTGGCGCGCATCAGCACGGCCGCGGCCAGGTTTTCCTTCAACGGCGCTTCGTTCTGCGCCATGCGCCAGCCGCGGCGGTGCATCGGGCCACCGCCAAGGTCGATGGAGATGCTTGCCCGGCCCTTGCGCAGCGACAGGTTGATGCGCACATCGGGGAACTCGGTGTTCACCGACGGCCGTTCCAGGCCCTTGGCGCGCAGGCTGTCCACCACCCCGTCCTTGACCCGCTGCGCGGCGAAGCGCGCGTGGGTGATCTCGGTACCGGACACGTGCGCGTCCACCGACAGGGTCAGCTCCGGGCTGATGTGCTGGTCCCACGCCATCGCCGAAACACCCTGGTACAGCGAGCCCTCGTCCGGGCAGTCGAACTCGGTCAACGGCCACAGCACGCGGCTGGCCAGGCGCGACCACAGCACCACCTTCAGTGCCTGCGGCAGTTCACCCTCGGCGTTGACGCCGGCGATGGTGGCGGTGGCCTTGTCCAGGCCAAGCGCCAGCAGTTCGTCGGCGAGCAGGTACTCCAGGCCCTTGGCGCAGGAAACAAAGAATTTCACGGAATCGGTATCGCAGGTCAGCGGAAAGGGGGTGCCCACCGGGCACGGCAAGCGAGCCGGCGCGGGGCCGGGACGGCCATTGTACGGTAGAGCCGGGCTCTGCCCGGCTGGCGGGGGCCTGTGTCGTGGGGGGTGCCGGCCGCTGGCCGGCTCCCCACCTCAATCCAGCGACTGCAGCAGGTCCTCGAAGGCCCTGGCCGAGACCTCGACGTGGTTGTTCAGCCGATGCCCGTCATCCACCAGCAGCAGCCGCGCCGAGCGCGCCTGCGCCCAGGCGATGACCTGTGCCGGCGGAATCAGTTCGTCGTGCCAGGCGTGGACCACGCTGGTCGGCACCGGGGCGGCGTCCAGCACCGGCATCGGTCCCATCGTGGTCGGCGGCACCATCAGGAACAGGCCGCGGGTGGGCACCTGCAGCGAGGCGATGGCCGAGATGTAGGCCCCCAGGCTGGAACCGGCCAGCACCACCGGGCCACGTGCGGCCGCCGCCGTGGCCAGGCCGACCAGGCGCTGCAGGCGGGCGCGGACGTCGCCGACGCTGCTCACCGCACGCATCGCGTCCAGGTCGGTGTAGTCCGGGCGTTCGTGGGTCCAGCCCAGGCGCTGGGCGACCTCGGCCAGCGCGGTGACCTTGGTGGCGTCCGGGCCGCTCTCGAAGCCGTGGGAAAGGATGCAGTGGCCGCGGCTCATGCACGCGCCCTGCAGGATTGGATATGAGCGTTCATGGCGGAATGCTAGCATCGCGCCATGCCCGGCCGCGCCCCGCCCCCGATCGACCTGCAGCCCCTGCCCTATGTGGCACGGTTGGGCGAACGCGCCCCGGCCGACATCGATCTGGTGGTGATCCACTGCACCGAGCTGCCGGACCTGGCGATGGCCCGCGACTACGGCGAGCGCGTGCTGTACGACAGCGGCAGCGGCAACAGCGGGCACTACTACATCGACCGCGATGGCCGCATCGTGCAGTACGTGCCGTTGGACCGCATCGCCCACCATGTCAGCGGCTACAACCCGCGCTCGGTCGGCGTTGAACTGGTCAACACCGGGCGCTACCCGCACTGGCTGGATTCGCGCCACCAGGCGATGGACGAGCCGTACACCGACGCGCAGATCGCCGCGCTGATCGATCTGCTCCAGCACCTGTGCGACGCGCTGCCTGCGCTGCGGCACATCGCCGGTCACGAATGGCTGGATACGCGCGAGGAAACAGCCACCGACGATCCGGAGCGGCGGGTCCCGCGAAAGCGCGATCCAGGCCCGCTGTTCCCGTGGCCACGCGTGTTGGCGGCGGTACCGCTGCAGCCCCTGCACGGATAACGCGGACCGGGGCCCGCTGCCGTTTCCGTGCCCGCCGCGTCCGCTCAGGGGCCGGTGGCGACCGGCCGATCCGTGTCGTTGAGCCAGCCGCTCCAGGAATCGGCATAGATCCGCGCGCCGTGCAGGCCGGCCACTTCCATCGCTAGCAGCAAGTGACAGGCGGTGACGCCCGAGCCGCACATCAGCACCACCTGGTCCGGGTCGTGGTTGCCGATCAGCGGGCGCAGCGCGGCCTGCAGATCCGCTGCCGGGCGCAGGCGCCCGTCGTGGACGTTCAACGCGAACGGACGGTTGACCGCGCCGGGGACGTGCCCGGCGACCGGGTCCAACGGCTCCACCTCGCCACGGAACCGCTCGCCGGCGCGCGCATCCAGCAGCCAGCCCGGTGCATGCTTCAGGCGGGCGGCCACTTCGGCGGCCGAGGCGATCTGGCTGCGGTCGAACTGGCCGGGATACGGCGGCAGCACCGGCACCTGCGGCACCTCGGCGGTCAGCGCCAGACCGGCGGCCTGCCAGGCGGCGAGGCCTCCATCGAGCACGGCAACACGACGGTGCCCGATCAACCGCAGCAGCCACCACAGGCGCGCGGCGGCCATGCTGCCGTCCCCGGCGTCGTAGACCACCACCTGCGTCTCCGGCCCGATGCCCCACTGCCCGAGCCGTGCGGCGAAGTCCGCACTGTCCGGCAGCGGGTGACGTCCCTGGCCGCGCTTGCCCATGTCGGCCAGGTCGCGGTTGAGGTCGGCGTACAGCGCACCGGGCAGGTGCCCCTGGGCATAGGCCTGCGCGCCCGACTGCGGGTCGGCCAGCGAGAAGCGGGCATCGACCACGCGCACGGCGGTGCTGGCGGTGGCACGCGCGTCGAGCACGCGCGCCCCGCCCTGCTGCAGGGCGTCCGCGAGCGCGGCAACATCGACCAGGGTGGTCCAGGGAAGCGGTGCGGAAGTCATTCGGTCTGCTCCAGGCGGCGACGCAGGTTGTAGAGAATGGCGGCGGTGGCGCCCCAGATGCGTTGGCCCGGCCAGCCGTACTCCAGCACGTGGCGGATGCGGCCGCGATGGTCGATCTCCACCTGGTGCAGGTTGGCCGGCTCCATCAGATAGTTCAGCGGCACTTCGAACACTTCGGCCACTTCATCCGGTTGCGGCACCGCCACGAAGGCCGGATCGATCACCGCCACCACCGGCATCACCCGGTAGCCGGTGATCGTGACGAAGGGATCCAGGTAGCCGAGCACCTGTACCTGATCGTGCTTGAGCGCGATTTCCTCATCGCTCTCGCGGATCGCCGCGGCCACGGCATCGCGGTCGTCCGCCTCCATGCGTCCGCCGGGAAAACCGACCTGGCCGCCGTGATGGCGCAGGGTGTCAGTGCGCCGGGTCAGCAGCACCTGGGCGCCGCCCTCGCGTGGAATGATGCCGGCAAGCACCGCCGCTTCCACCGGTGGCCCGGGCGGCAGCAGATCGCTCAGTTCGCTGCGGTTCCAGCCGTCGCCGGTCGGTGGCGCATCCAGTGGATGCAGGGCGCGCATCAACCGCGCGTGTTCGGCCAGCGAGCCACGCAGCGATTGCCGCAACTGCTCGCGCAGCGGCAGGGTGTGCTGCATGACATGGGTCTGTTCGTGACGGCTCATCGTTCGCCAGCGGGTGATTTCATCCACGGTGCGCAGACACCCCGCGCAGAAATCGGCGCGGTCCAGCGCGCAGATGCCGATGCAGGGCGTGGGTATTGCACGCGGGGGGGCGTCCAGTGATTGCACCACGCCACAGTAGCGCGATTGGCGGGCGGGATCGATAGCGCCAATACGGCGGATGCCGCAAACAAAAACGCGCCGATGTTTCCATCGGCGCGTCGTTGTGTCTGCCTGATCTTACTTGACGCTGATCAGCTTGATTTCGAACTGCACAGCGACGTTCGGCGGGAACGGCGTGCGCGGATCGGCACCATAGGCCTGTTCCGGCGGCAGCGTCACTTCCCACTTCGAGCCGGCCGGCATCAGCAGCAGCGCTTCGCGCATGGCCTTCATCTCGACTTCGCTCACCTTCATTGCCGGGATCTGCTGCGCCGGGCGGGCTTCGGCCGGACGGGTGCCGTACGGGTACGGGCCAGCGACTTCCAGCTGCACGGTGCTAGCCTGGGTCGGCTTTGCGCCGCTGCCGGCTTCGACCACGCGGTACTGCACGCCGCTCGGCAGCGTCTGCACGCCGGACTTGGCCTTGTTGGCGGCCAGGAACTGGGTGCTCTTGGTCTTGTTCTCGGCGGCGGCCTTGTCGTACTCGGCCTTGGCGGCCTGCGCACGACCCTGCTCACGCTTCTGGAACGCCTCGACGGCCGGCTTCAGCTGGTCGGCGGTGATCGCCGGCTGCTTCTTGGCGTAGGCATCCTGCAGGCCCTTCACCACCGAGTTGATGTCCAGCTGTTCACCGCGCGCGGTCAGCTCAGCCAGATTGTTGCCGTAGTCGTAACCGAAGTAATAGCTCAGCTTGCCCTTTTCGGACGAGGTGTCCTGGGCGAAGGCATTGCCCGTCAGGGCCAGGGCCGCGACGGCGACCGCGATAGAACGCAACTTCATCAAACATTTCTCCAGGGGTGGTAACTCAGGACGCGTTGGGCCGCCCTGAGGCGACGGGTTAGGATAGCCGCCGCAACGTTGAACCGCCACTAACGACGAAAGCTCTGACCTGACTTCGTTTCAAGAGTTCAACCTCACTTTTTTTTAACGTTTTTCCAGGAGCCCCGCCGTGGCCGATTTCCCCCTCGCCGTGACCGATGACGGCGCCGTCCGCACCCTCGTCGTGAACCGCCCGGACAAGCTCAATGCGCTCGACCGGGCCACGCTGGAGGCGCTTTACAGCGCGTTTTCAGCGGCGGAGGCCGATCCGGCAGTGCGCGTGGTGGTCCTCACCGGGGCCGGCCCGAAGGCGTTCGTGGCCGGGGCGGACATCGCCGAAATGAATGGACTGAGCGCGGTTCAGGGACGTGATTTCTCCGCGCTCGGGCAGAAATTGATGCGCTGCATCGAACGCATGCCCAAGCCGGTGATCGCGCGGATCAATGGATTTGCGCTGGGCGGTGGCCTGGAACTGGCCATGGCCTGCCACCTGCGCATCGCCGCTGATACCGCCAAAGTCGGCCAACCGGAGATCAACCTGGGGCTGAGTCCGGGCTTCGGCGGCACCCAGCGCCTGCTGCGCCTGTGCGGCCGCGCCGCCACGCTGGAACTGTGCCTGCTGGGCACACCGATCACGGCCGAACGTGCGCTGCAACTCGGCATCGTCAACGACGTTGTTGCCGCCGATGCGCTGGATGCCCGGGTGCAGGCGCTGGCCCAGCAGCTGGCCCAGGCTGCGCCGCTGGCGCTGCGCGGCATCCTCGATGCCGTCCATGTCGGCGGCGAGTGTGCGCTGGAGGAAGGCCTGGCATACGAGACCGCGCAGTTCGGCCTGATGTTCGCCACCGAGGACATGCGCGAAGGCACCGCGGCCTTCCTTGCCCGGCGCCCGCCGGTGTTCCAGAACCGCTGACCATGATGGCCAACGACCCTGCCCTGCCCGCGCGGCTGTTGATGCTGCTGCTGGACGATGACGTGGACGGCGCGCTCGCGGCCGGCCTGATGGAGTACGTGCCGCATCCCGACGATGCGCAGCGGCTGCCCGGCCACCCGGACCTGCCCGTGCGCCTGCTGCAGGCCCAGCAGCAGCTCACCCGTGCGTGGGCCGCACGCGAGCGCTACCGCCAGCGCGCGGTGCGCCTGGGCCGCCGTGCCGCCGAACGCGACGCGCGCCGTGCACCGGCGGCGACCACGCCGGACGCGAAGCCGGCATTGCCGTCGGCCGCGGCTGCCATCCTTGCCCGCGCCAAGGCCAGGGCGGCCGGGCACGGCGCCTGATGGCCGTCGTCAGGAAGGCAGCGGCGCGCACCGCACGCATGCCCAAGGCCGATGTGATCGAGATGTTCACGCGACTGCGCGAACTCAATCCGCATCCGCGTACCGAGCTGGAATACAGCACGCCGTTCGAACTGCTGATCGCGGTGGCATTGTCGGCGCAGGCCACCGACGTGGGCGTCAACAAGGCCACGCGCAAGCTGTTCCCGGTGGCCAACACGCCACAGGCGATGCTCGCGCTGGGCGAAGACGGCTTGAAGAAGTACATCGCCACCATCGGCCTGTTCAACGCGAAGGCGAAGAACGTGATCGCCACCTGCGCACTGCTGATCCGCGATCACGGTGGCGACGTGCCGCGCGATCGTGCCGCCCTCGAAGCGCTGCCTGGCGTTGGCCGCAAGACGGCCAACGTGGTGCTCAACACCGCCTTCGGCGAGCCGGTGATGGCGGTGGACACGCACATCTTCCGCGTGTCCAACCGCACCGGGCTGGCGCCGGGCAAGGACGTGCGCGCGGTGGAAGACCTGCTGGTCAAGGTGATCCCCGCCGAGTTCCTGCTCGACGCACACCACTGGCTGATCCTGCACGGCCGCTACGTGTGCAAGGCACGCAAGCCGGACTGCCCGCAGTGCGTGATCCGCGACCTGTGCCGCTACAAGGAAAAAACCGCCGCCTGAACCCCGGCGGCGATTGCCATCTCCACGCAACCCGGCGGTCATCTGCGCCGGGCATTCATGCAAAGCCCTGCTGGGCCGCGGGGTCCGGCGGACGACGGTTTGTCCGAAACTGTCACATTTACGCAATCTTCACTTATTAGCCTGCGCAGCATCTTCCCACCTGCCTGCAAGGCTCCTTTCCATGAAACTGCATCGCCAACTTCTTACTGCGGCCGTGGCGGCTGCGCTGTTCGTGCCGGCCGCTCACGCTGAAGTGGCCATCGATGTGATCGGCGGTTCGGAGATCACCTTCGAAGGCCTGGTCCAGGCCGATGGCAACTGGTTCGACAACGATGTGACCGACCTCAACGGCGGCGATGCCGGCAACGGCAAGAACAGCGAGTTCGAGCTGCGTCGCGCCGAGCTGGTCCTCAAGGGCAAGGGCCCGGGCAATGTGGAATGGGTGGTGGGCTACGACGCCAAGGCCGACAAGTTCCTGGACACCAACCTGAAGTACAAGCTGGCCGGCAACGCCAACCACTTCGTGCAGTTCGGCCAGTTCAAGCAGCCCAACAGCCTGGAAGAACTGTCCAGCACCAAGAACAACGACTTCATCTCCAAGGCGGCGGTCACCAATACCTACGCAGTGGCCCGTCGCCTCGGCGGCGCCTATAGCATCGGCGACAACAACTGGTCGGTCACCGCCAGCGGCTTCGGCCGCGAACTGACCCGCAACCTGGCCCACGGCAGCGGCTACGGCGCGCGTGGTACCTGGGCCCCGATCAACGAGAAGGGCCAGGTCCTGCACTTCGGCCTGAGCTATGTCGACTACGACACCGACGCGGACACCCTGCGCGTGCGTGCCCGTCCGAACGCCGACCTGGCCACCGCACGCCTGGTCGACAGCGGCAACCTGGTCGACACCGACCGCGTCAGCACGCTGGGCGCCGAAGCGATGTACATCGGCGGCCCGTTCAAGGCGCAGGCCGAGTACTACACCAGCAAGGCCAAGCGTTACAGCCACGACAACTACAGCAGCGACGGCTTCTACGTCAGCGGCCTGTGGAACATCACCGGCGAAAGCTGGGGCTACAAGGGCGGCACCCCGACCACCGGCCTGCCGGACGAGCCGGGCCGCGGCATGTGGCAGCTGGGTGCGCGTTACGACCAGATGGACCTCAACGACGGCAACGTCAGCGCCAACCCGGTGGCCGGCCGTCCGCCGATCGTCGATGGCGTGCTGGGTGGCAAGATGAACATCTGGACGGTCGGCGTGAACTACTACTGGCGCTCCAACACCAAGTTCGCGCTGAACTACGTGATGGTGGACAGCAAGAAGTACAACGCGACCTCGCGTACCTTCGTCAACGACGACCCGAACATCCTCGAAGCGCGCCTGCAGTTCTTCTGGTAAGACCTGCGGCAACGATGCAACCGAAGGGCGCAGCCGTGGCTGCGCCCTTTCTGTTGGGCGTGTGCAGGGCCTACCCCGCGCGTATGCTGGACGCCGTTCCCCACGGATGGCCCGATGCGTTCCTTCCTCCTGCTGTCTGCGCTGGCCGCCGCCATCCCCGCCGTACACGCGCAGCAGTGCCCCGACACCACCGCCGCAGTCGAGCGTGCCTACGCAGTGCGCCCGGGCGACGTGCTCCCCGACCGCCCGGGCTGGCGCCGCGACCTGCAGGCAGGTACGTGCCGCATCTGGCCGGCGCACCCCGAACTGACGCTGCTGGCCGTCCCGATCTGGAATGACCGCGACAGCCTGCCGGACGCGCCTGACGGCGACCTCGAACTGATGGTGATCGACACCGCCGGCGGCGACACGCGCGCCTGGAGCGTGCTCCGCGGCGCCATCGACAGCGACGCCGTGCGTTTCGACGGCGTCAGCCTGGATACCGCCCGCTACCGCCTCGACGGCGCGCACTGGACATTCGGCGTGCGGACCCGGTTCACCGGCTCGTCCAGCCCCAACCCCTTTTCGGACACCCGGCTGCGCCTGGTCGCCTATGCGCCCGGCCACCTGCAGGTGCTGACCCAGCCGATCAGCGTGCAGATCGCCCAGGGCGAATGGGATACCCGCTGCGCCGGCGAGTTCCTGACCACCACGCGCACCCTTGAGGTCGGCCCGCCACGGGCACAGGGGTTCGCCGACCTGATCGTCCGCGAGCGGCAGGTGGCGCGACGCAGCGCCGTACGCGGCGATGCGTGCGTGGACAGCGAAACGCCCGCCATCCAGCGCAGCTACCGGCTGCGTCACGATGGCCGCGTCTACCCATTGCTGGATGCGCTCAGCCCGTACTGAGGGACCTGCCGCGTGCGCGGCAGTGCGTGACGCAGAGCACTTTGTGACCACCGCAGCCGCCCTGCGCCGGGCGTCGCGAGGCGTCGCCGCCCCCTGTCACGGTTGCGTCATATGACAGACGCTGCGCTGTCATCGAACCGTTATGGAATGGGCGCCGGGCGGGACACCCCGCACCGTCATCCATCCCAGGAGCCATCCCGTGATCCACGCCTTCAAGTCGCGCGCCGCCGTTGTCGTTCTCGCCGCGTCGTCCGTGTTTGCCGCCAATGCCGCCGATGTCACCGGCGCGGGCGCCTCGTTCATCTATCCGGTCATGTCCAAGTGGTCGGCCGACTACAGCACCGCCACCGGCAAGAAGGTCAACTACCAGTCCATTGGCTCGGGCGGCGGCATCGCGCAGATCAAGGCGGCGACCGTGGACTTCGGCTCCTCCGACGCCCCGCTGAAGCCGGAAGAACTGGCCTCGGCCGGTCTGGCACAGTTCCCGTCGGTGATCGGCGGCGTGGTCCCGGTGATCAACGTGGCCGGCATCGCCCCGGGCGCGCTGAAGCTGGATGGCCCGACCCTGGGCAACATCTTCCTGGGCAAGATCAAGACCTGGAACGACCCGGCCATCGCCGCGCTGAACCCGGGCGTCAAGCTGCCCGACGGCAAGATCACCGTGGTGCATCGTTCGGACGGTTCGGGCACCACCTTCAACTTCGTCAACTACCTCTCCAAGGTGAACCCGGAGTGGAAGACCAAGGTCGGTGAAGGCACCTCGGTCCAGTGGCCGGTCGGCATCGGCGGCAAGGGCAACGAAGGCGTCGCCGCGTACGTCAAGCAGATCAAGGGCGGCATCGGCTACGTCGAACTGTCCTACGCGCTGCAGAACAAGATGTCCTACGCCGCGATGAAGAACGCCGCCGGCAAGATCGTCCTGCCGAGCGACACCTCCTTCGCCGCCGCGGCCGCCAGCGCCGACTGGGCCAGCGCGAAGGACTTCTACCTGGTCATGACCAACGCTCCGGGCGCCGATGCGTGGCCGATCACCGCCACCAACTTCATCCTGGTGCGCAAGCAGCCCAAGAACGCCGCCAACGCCAAGGCCACCCAGGAGTTCTTCCGCTGGATCTACAAGAACGGCGATGCCCAGGCCAAGCAGCTCGACTACGTGCCGCTGCCGGACACCCTGGTCAAGCAGATCGAGACCTACTGGTCGCAGAACCTGAAGTACTGATGGCCCCTCACGGCCCACCGCCGTGACGCAACACGAGGCAACGGTGCCGTCGGGTCCTCTCTCCCCTGACGGCACCACCGGCGCGGATCGAAAGATCCGCGCTTTTTTTTTGAAGCGTTGGGCACGGTCTTCGATCAGGTTGCTCGCGAGCGTTCATTCCGGCACGCGCAGGCAAAACCGGAGCCAGGGGCAACGCCGGTGGATCGAGTGCCGGGGCGCCATACCCGTGGAGGCGAAGTAAAGGAGGAGGTATCGGCCGCAGGCCGACGCCGGGGGACATTCGCCGGAAAGGGTATGACGCCCCGGCGCTCGATTCACCGGCACCCGCTGTACCCCCCGCCAAGCCTTGCACGGCGGGGCTTGTGCGTGCCCCCGGTCACGACGTCATCAAGCTGTAACAAAAACATCATTTCATAGCAGCGTCAGCCGGCGAGCCCGGCCCCCTATCCCGCTACGGAGTGACGCATGAAACTGCATACGGCCGGCTTCGCCGCCCTTTCCCTGGCCATCGCGCTGGGTCTGTCTGCCTGCAAGCCGGCCGCCGAAGGCCAGGCCACCGCCCCGGCCGCTGGCGCGCCCGCCGCCGCGCCGGCTGCCGGCGACAAGCTGACTGCCGAAATCTCCGGCGCAGGCGCCTCCTTCATCTTCCCGCTGGTGTCCAAGTGGTCGGCCGACTACAACGCCGCCACCGGCGCCAAGATCAACTACCAGTCGATCGGTTCGGGTGGCGGCATCGCCCAGATCAAGGCCGGCACCGTCGACTTCGGCTCCTCCGACAAGCCGCTGAGCAGCGAAGAGCTGGCCCAGGCCGGCCTCGGCCAGTTCCCGTCCGCCATCGGCGGCGTGGTGCCGGTGGTGAACATCGAGGGCCTGGAAGCCGGCAAGCTGCGCCTGAGCGGCGCGCTGCTGGCCGACATCTTCCTGGGCAAGATCAAGACCTGGAACGACCCGGCCATCGTCGCCGCCAACCCGGGCGTGAAGCTGCCGGACGGCAAGATCACCCTGGTCCACCGTTCGGACGGCTCGGGCACCACGTTCAACTTCTCCAACTACCTGTCCAAGGTCAGCCCGGACTGGAAGAGCAAGGTCGGCGAAGGCACCTCGGTGCAGTGGCCGGACGGCGTGGGTGGCAAGGGCAATGAAGGCGTGGCCTCGTACGTGAAGCAGATCAAGGGCTCGATCGGCTACGTCGAACTGGCCTACGCCCTGCAGAACGGCATGCCGTACGCCTCGATGCAGAACGCCGCAGGCAACTGGGTGCAGCCGAGCGCCGACACCTTCGCCGCCGCAGCCGCCAGCGCCGACTGGGCCAGCGCCAAGGACTTCAACCTGGTCATCACCAACGCCCCGGGCGACCAGGCGTGGCCGATCACCGCCACCAACTTCATGCTGATGCACAAGCAGCCCAAGGATGCCCAGCGCAGCAAGGACACCCTGGCGTTCTTCAAGTGGGCCTTCGAGAACGGCCAGACGCAGGCCAACGAACTGCATTACGTGCCGCTGCCGGCCGAGCTGGTGACGCAGATCGAAGCCTACTGGGCTGCTGAATTCAAATGACAAACCGGGCCCGCGCATCGCGCGGGCCCTCCCTTGTCGCCACCACGCCGCACCCCACCTCTCGGGCCCCTGCCTTTCCCATGAATGCCATCGCCCAGCCTGTCCCCGCACCGTCCACCCGCGACCTGCGTGATGCCCGCAACGACACACTGTTCCGCTGGGTACTGATCGCCACCGTTGTCCTGGTACTGGTCGCCCTGGCCTGCGCCGCGCTCTCGATGCTGTGGGGCGGCCGCCATGCCCTGCAGGAGCAGGGCCTGAGCTTCTTCTACTCGTCCGAATGGAATCCGGTCGAAAACAAATTCGGCGCGCTCGCACCGATCTACGGCACCCTGGTCACCGCGCTGATCGCGATGGTCATCGCCGTGCCGGTCAGCTTCGGCATCGCCTTCTTCCTCACCGAAGTGGCCCCGCGCTGGCTTCGCGGCCCGGTCGGTACCGCGATCGAACTGCTCGCCGGCATCCCCTC
This sequence comes from Stenotrophomonas sp. LGBM10, assembly GCF_046736075.1. Classification (GTDB taxonomy): domain Bacteria; phylum Pseudomonadota; class Gammaproteobacteria; order Xanthomonadales; family Xanthomonadaceae; genus Stenotrophomonas. Next base: position 3,792,155 of record NZ_CP177163.1, on the reverse strand, counting down.
CATCATCTACGGCATGTGGGGCCTGTTCGTGCTGGTGCCGGTGATGACGGAGTACGTCACCCCGTTCCTCAACGACCACCTCGGCACGCTGCCGATCATCGGCCCGCTGTTCCAGGGCCCGCCGCTGGGTATCGGCGTGCTCACCGCCGGCTTCGTGCTGGCGATCATGGTGATCCCGTTCATCTCCTCGGTGATGCGCGAAGTGTTCCTCACCGTGCCGACCCGCCTGAAGGAATCGGCGTACGCGCTGGGGTCCACCAAGTGGGAAGTGAGCTGGGACATCGTGCTGCCCTACACCCGTTCGGCGGTGATCGGCGGCATCTTCCTCGGCCTCGGCCGCGCCCTGGGCGAAACGATGGCAGTGGCCTTCGTGATCGGCAACAGCGTGCGCCTGTCGCCCTCGCTGCTCGAACCGGGCACCACCATCGCCGCGCTGATCGCCAACGATTTCGGTGAAGCCACCGAAACCTACCGCTCGGCACTGCTGCTGCTTGGCTTCGTGCTGTTCATCGTGACCTTCGTGGTGCTGGCAATCGCCCGCCTGATGCTGATGCGCCTGGCCCGCAAGGAGGGCAACTGATGTCCACCGTCGCCAATTCCGCCGCACAACCGCTGTACCTGCGCCGCCGCATCGTCAACGTGGTCGCGCTGCTGATGTCCTGCCTGACCGCGCTGTTCGGCCTGTTCTTCCTGGGCTGGATTCTGTGGACGCTGGCCTCCAAGGGCCTGGCCGGGATCAACCTGGACCTGTTCACCAAGATGACACCGCCGCCGATGCAGGACGGCGGCCTGGCCAATGCCTTCTTCGGCAGTGCCGTGATGTGCGGCCTGGCGATCGCGATCGGCACCCCGCTGGGCGTGCTGGCCGGCACCTGGCTGGCCGAGTACGGCAACGCCCGCAAGGCCGGCACCGTGGTGCGTTTCGTCAACGACATCCTGCTCTCGGCGCCGTCGATCGTGCTGGGCCTGTTCGTCTACACCCTGTACGTGATGCAGACCGGCGGGCAGTTCTCGGCATTCGCCGGTGCCCTGTCGCTGGCCTTCATCGTGCTGCCGGTGGTGGTGCGTACCACCGATGAAATGCTGCGCCTGGTGCCCTCGCAGATGCGCGAAGCGGCGCTGTCGCTCGGCATCCCGCAGTGGAAAGTGACCGTGCAGGTGCTGTACCGCAGTGCCGCCGCCGGCATCGTGACCGGCATCCTGCTGGCCCTGGCCCGCATTTCCGGCGAGACCGCGCCGCTGCTGTTCACCGCCTTCGGCAACCAGTACTGGAACAGCAACGTGTTCCAGCCGATGGCCTCCGTGCCGGTGGTGATGAACCAGTTCGCCGGCAGCCCGTATGAATCCTGGCAGGTGCTGGCCTGGGCCGGCGCACTGGTGCTGACCGTGTTCGTGCTGCTGGTCAGCCTCTCTGCGCGCGGCATCCTGCTGCGCAACCGTATCTCCCATGACTGACCTTTCCACGGACATCGCCATGAACGATCTCTCCAATGCCGTGCCGATGCAGCGCATCGTGGTTCCGGCCTCGCATGAAAACCTGCACACCCCGGCGCCGATCAAGCTGGCCGCACGCGGGCTGGATTTCTACTACGACAAGTTCCATGCGCTGAAGGGCATCGACCTGGAAATCCCGGAAAAGCGCGTCACCGCGCTGATCGGTCCCTCCGGTTGCGGCAAGTCCACCCTGCTGCGCATCTTCAACCGCATCTACGCGCTGTACCCCAAGCTGGAAGCGCGCGGCGAAGTGCTGCTGGACGGCGAGAACATCCTTTCGCCGAAGTACCCGATGAACCGCCTGCGCAGCAAGGTCGGCATGGTGTTCCAGAAGCCGGTGCCGTTCCCGATGACCATCTTCGAGAACGTCGCCTACGGCATCCGCCACCACGAGAAGCTGTCCAAGTCGGAGATGACCGACCGCGTCGAGCAGGCGCTGCGCCAGGGTGCGCTGTGGGACGAGGTCAAGGACAAGCTCAACCAGAGCGCACTGGGCCTGTCCGGTGGCCAGCAGCAGCGCCTGTGCATCGCCCGCGCGGTGGCACTGCGCCCGGACGTGCTGCTGCTCGATGAGCCGACCTCGGCACTGGACCCGATCTCCACCAGCCGCATCGAACAGCTGGTGGAAGAGCTCAAGCACGACTACACCATCGTCATCGTCACCCACAACATGCAGCAGGCCGCGCGCGTGTCCGACTACACCGCCTTCATGTACCTGGGCGACCTGATCGAACACGACCGCACCGAAGTGATCTTCTCGCAGCCCAACAAGCAGCAGACCGAAGACTACATCACCGGCCGCTTCGGCTGAGTCTGTCCCGGCACCCTGCGCGGCAACGGCAACGGCAGCCGGGCAGAGCCCGGCTCTACAACCTGGAATCACCATGAACAGTCCCAACGACCACATCGTCAAGAGCTACGACGAAGAACAGCAGCGCCTGGTGGCCGAGATCGTGCGCATGGGCGAAACGGCCGTCGCCCAGCTCGAAGCGGCGATGGACGTCATCGAGAAGCGCGACGAGAACGCCGCCCAGCGCATCATCGCCAACGATGAAGCCATCGACACCCTCGAACAGCAGATCAGCCACGACGTGATGCGCCTGGCGCTGCGTGGCCCGATGGCGCGCGACCTGCGCGAAATCCTGGCCGGCCTGCGCATTCCGGCCGACATCGAGCGCATCGGCGACTATGCCGCCAACGTCGCCAAGCGCTCGATCGCCCTGAGCAAGGTGCCGCCGCTGCCGCAGATCCAGGGCCTGCGCTCGCTGGGCCGGCTGGCCGCGCAGCAGGTGCGCCGTGCCATCGAGGCCTACCGCGACAACGATGCCGCCGCCGCCCTCGCCCTGCGCGACGACGATGCCCGGCTGGACGCGCAGTACACCGCGCTGTTCCGCGAGCTGCTCACCTACATGATGGAAGACCCGCGCAACATCACCCCCTGCACCCACCTGCTGTTCATGGCCAAGAACCTGGAGCGCGTGGGCGACCATGCCACCAACATCGCCGAGAACGTGTGGTTCCTGGTGCACGGTGAGCAGGCCCTGCCGCCGCGCGAGAAGCGCGACGAGACCAGCAGCACCGATCACGTCTGAGGTGTCCTGCCAACGCAGGGCGAACATGCCGCGGCCTTCGGGTCGCGGTTTTTTTTTGGGGATCTGCGCCCCGGCGCCCCCATCGAGCGCCGGGGCGCGCGCGGCGGGCGGATGGCCGGGCGCTGGGCCACGTGTCGAGACTGATGGCGCCTCACAGAAGCCGGCCAGCGGCCGGCACTACGTGGGGGGGCGGACACCAACGTTCCTGTTGCCTTGCCATGATGGGAATCCCCCACACTTCACGAAACATTGAAGGCTGTGTGAGGATTCGTTGAGCCGGCTCTGGCCATCATGGCCGCACCTGCTGCCCCCACCTGCAGCCATTCCGGGCACTGGCCCATACCAAGGAGCACCATTGATGAGCACATCCACCCGTTCGCTGTCCCTGTTGGCCGCCACCGCCCTGGCCGCTGGCCTGGGCGCCACCTCATCGGCCGCTGCGTTGAGCATGACCGACCTGGCGCAGGGCTACCTGGTTGCAGGACAGGCCGCCGCCAAGACCGCCGAAGGCAAGTGTGGCGAGGGCAAGTGCGGCGCGCATGGCGCCAAGGGCGAGGAGAAGGCCGGCACCACGGCGGCCGGCAAGACCGCCGAGGGCAAGTGCGGGGAAGGCAAGTGCGGTGCCGACAAGGGCAAGGCGAAGGCCAAGGCAGCCGACACCAAGGCGCCGACTGCGGCCGGCAAGACCGCCGAAGGCAAGTGCGGCGAAGGCAAGTGCGGTGCCAAGCACTGATTCCCCCGCCACCGCGCTGCCCCGGTCGCCGCTCCCTGCGGCGGCGGCCGGACTCGGGCTGCGCCGTGCACTGCTGCAGGACCTGCACGACGCCCCCGACGGCGATCTCGATTTCCTCGAGTGCGCGCCGGAGAACTGGATCGGTGTGGGCGGCCCGGCCGGCGAGCAGTTGGCCGAACTGGCGCGGCGCCATCCGCTGAGCTGCCACGGCCTGTCGCTGTCGCTGGGCAGCACCGCGCCGCTGGATACCGCGCTGCTGCAGCAGGTCGGCCGCTTCCTGGACCAGCATCGCGTGCCGCTGTACAGCGAACACCTGAGCTACTGCAGCGATGACGGCCACCTGTACGACCTGCTGCCGATACCGTTCACCGACGAAGCCGTGCGCCATACCGCCGCGCGCATCGCCCGCGTGCAGGATCTGCTGGGCCGGCGCATCGCAGTGGAGAACGTGTCCTACTACCTGGCACCGGAGCCGGCGATGGACGAACTGGCGTTCACCACGGCCGTACTCGCCGAGGCTGACTGCGATCTGCTGCTGGACGTCAACAACGTCTACGTCAACGCCTGCAACCACGGCTACGATGCCGACACCTTCATCGCCGGCCTGCCCGCACAGCGCATCGTATGCCTGCATGTGGCCGGCCACCTCGACGACGCCGACGACCTCAAGATCGATACCCACGGCAGCGCGGTGATCGATCCGGTATGGGACCTGCTGGGCCGCACCTATGCACGCATCGGCGTGCGCCCCACCCTGCTCGAACGCGACTTCAACTTTCCGCCCTATCCGGAACTGCGCGACGAACTGCGCGTCATCCGTCGCCTGATGGCCGCGCACGGCAAGGTGTGCAATGACTGACGCTCCCTGCCGCCTGCACGCCCAGCAGCAGGCATTCACCGCCCACCTGCGCGACCCGGAGCGCGTGGCTGCGCCGGCCGGCCTGGACCCGCGCCGGCTGGGCGTTTACCGGCGGCTGGTGTTCAACAACCTGCTGGGGCTGCTCGGCAATGGCTTCCCGGTGTGCGCGCGGCTGCTCGGCGAAGGGGCCTGGACCACGCTGGTGCGCCACTTCCTCGCCGGCCACCGGGCGCGGACACCGCTGTTCACCGAACTGGCCGCCGAATTCGTGCAGTGGCTGCAGGACCAGCCGACGCTGCCGCATCCGGCGCTGGCCGAGCTGGCGCATTACGAATGGGCGGAAACCGCGCTGTACCAGCTCGCCGCCAACCCGTTGCCCGTTGCCACGGGTACCGACCCGCTGGATGCGCCCCTGCAGCGCTCCCCGCTGGCCTGGCCCCTGCTCTACCACTGGCCGGTGCATCGGCTCGGCAGCGCCGATGCACCGGCCCAGCCGCCCACCGATCCCACCGGGCTGCTGGTCCGGCGCGATGCGGACGGCCACGTGCGCTTCGCGGCGATCAGCCCGCTGGCCGCCCACCTGCTCGAGCGCATCGGTCAACAGCCCGGCCAGACCGGACGTGCCCACCTGCAGGCGTTGGCGCAGGCACACGGCCTGCCCATCGATGCGCTGCTGGCCGACGGTGCCACGCTCCTGCAGCAGTTCCTGGACGTCGCCGTGATCGGCCCCCTCCCTCTGCCCGCCTGACCCCACCCCGGAGTTCCCATCGATGAAGACACTGCACCGGGTCGCCCTGCGCGACCGGCTGGATCGGCTTGCGCCCTGGATCGCCCCGCTCGGCCTGCGCCTGCTGCTGGCCTGGGAGTACCTGGAGTCCGGCCGCGAGAAACTGCACGGCCAGAACTGGTTCGGCGATCTGCAACAGGCGTTTCCGTTCCCGTTCGACCAGCTGCCGGCCAGCGTCAACTGGCAGTTGGCGATCGGGTTTGAACTGGTCGGGGCGATCTGCCTGCTGCTTGGGCTGGGCACCCGGCTGGCCGCCGGCAGCCTGCTGGTGCTGACCGTGGTGGCGACCTGGGCGGTGCACTGGCCGATGCACTGGAACGGACTGGGCGAGCTGTGGCAAGGCTATGCCATCACCGACCAGGGGTTCGGCAACTTCAAACTGCCGCTGCTGTTCATGGCCATGCTGCTGCCCTTGGCGCTGCAGGGCGCCGGCCCGTTGAGCATTGACCACCTGCTGCGCTGGCGTCCGGAACGCCGTCCGGCGACAGCCTGAGCGGCGGGGCCGTACAGGCCCCCTCTGCTAGAATCCACGGATGAACGATGCCGCCTTGCCCCCTGCCGCCGCCGAAACGACTGCCCCCGCGGCGAACCTGGCAATGGCCCAACGTTTCCGTGGTTTCCTGCCCGTCGTGGTCGACGTGGAGACCGGCGGCTTCGACTGCAACCGCAACGCACTGCTGGAAATCGCCGCAGTGCCGATCGAGATGGACGAGAACGGCCTGCTGTATCCCGGCCAGACCGCCAGCGCCCACGTGATTCCGGCCGAAGGGCTGGACATCGATCCGAAATCGCTGGAAGTGACCGGCATCATCCTCGATCACCCGTTCCGCCTGGCCAAGACCGAAAAGGACGCCCTCGACCACATTTTCGCGCCCGTCCGCGCCGCCGTGAAGAAGTACGGCTGCCAGCGCGCGATCCTGGTCGGCCACAACGCACATTTCGATCTGGGCTTCGTCAACGCCGCGGTCAACCGCACCGGCCACAAGCGCAACCCGTTCCACCCCTTCAGTGTGTTCGACACGGTGACCCTGGCCGGCGTCGCCTACGGCCAGACCGTGCTGGCACGCGCGGCCAACGCCGCCGGGCTCGGCTGGGACGCCGACGAAGCGCATAGCGCGGTGTACGACACCGAGCAGACCGCCAAGCTGTTCTGCACGATCGCCAACGCCTGGCCGCGCCCCTTGACCACCGCCGCGCCGCGCTGACAGGCGCCGCGCCACGCGCGGCGTTCCCCGCGCACACCACGCACCAGAGGCGCTGATGCCCGCGATTGCACGCGGCGCCGGCCGCCGGCCAACCGCCGGCAGCTACCGGGTCCTCATCCGATCGCGGTGCGGTCGCGGCCTTCGCTCTTGGCGCGGTACAGCGCGCGGTCGGCACGCTGGTACAGCAGCATCGGTGTGCGGTCGGCCGCATCCAGTTCCACCAGTCCGGCGCTGAAGGTCACCTTCAGGCCAGCCACGCCGGCCCAGTCCGGATGGTCGTGGAACAGTCCGCGCAGCCGCGCGCAGACCTGCGCCGCTTCATCCAGCCGGGTGTCGTTGAGCAGCAGTGCGAATTCTTCGCCGCCGGTGCGTGCCGGCATGTCCGAGTCGCGGCATGCCGAGGCGATCAGGCGCGCCACTTCCACCAGCACCACGTCGCCAACGCTGTGGCTGTGCCGGTCGTTGACCTCCTTGAAGTGGTCGATGTCCAGTACCACCAGGCACAACGGGTGGCGGCTGCGCTGCGACCGGGCGAAGTCGCGCGCCAGCGCTTCGTCGAACGCGCGGCGGTTGGGCAGCCCGGTGAGCGCGTCTTCGCGCGCCTGGCGCTCGAACGCTTCGGCCTGCACCGCCAGGCGTTCGGCCAGCGCGGTCTTCTCTTCGTTCAGGGCCTGCAGGTGCACGGTCTGCGCCTGCAGGTCGCGCGTGGCCTCGTGCACCATGCGTGCCAGGCGGATGTTGCTGGCCTTGTAGCGCTTGATCAGATAGCGGTACAGCGCCACCAGCCCGGCCAGCAGCAGCAGCGAGGCGATCACCTGCACGCTGCGCCGCTGCCACAGGAACGGCTCGACGGTAAACGCCCAGACCGCTTCGCTGTCGCTCCAGGCGCCGCCGGGATGCGCGGCCGACACATGCAGGGTGTAGTCGCCCGGCGGCAGCCCGATGAACTCGACGCTGCGCTGCTGGCCGCGCTCGATCCAGCCGCTGTCCAGGCCTTCCAGGCGCGTGCGGTAGCGGATCCGTTCGGACAGCAGGTAGCTCAGCCCCACATAGCTCACGCTCAGGCGCTTGCCGCCGGGAATGCGGTTGTGGTCGTTGCCCTGCCAGTGCAGGGGCGTGCCATCCACCTGCACGTTCTCGATCACCGCCGGCGGCGCCAGGCGCTCGCGGAAGCGCTGCAGGCGCAGCGGATCGACCGTGCTCAGGCCACCGGCGGTGACCACCCAGAAGGTGCCATCCTGGCGCAGGATCGCCGAGGGGCCGGAGCTGCCGTTGGCCTGCGAATTGGCCATGCCGTCGATTTCGTTGTAGTGCTCCACGTCAACGCGCGGCGCGCGGCCGTCGGCCACATCGTTGAGCATCGCCATGTCGGTGCGCAGGACACCGCGGTTGCTGCTGATCCACACATTGCCGACACGGTCGGGCACCAGCTGGAACACCGTATCCACCGGCATGCCCTGCTCCAGCCCGACCCGCGCCAGCCGGCCGTTCTGCCACCGGTACAGGCCGCGGTCGGTGCTTACCCACATCGCATCGCCGATCTGCTGGAAACCGAACACGCTGCGGCCGCCGCCCATGCGCTCCAGATCGATGGCCTGCACGCGGTTGCCGCGCAGCACGCGGATGCCCTCGATGGTGCCGATCCACAGGTTGCCGTCGGCATCGTGGGTCAAGGCGGTGATCAACCCGGTCGGCATGCCGGGCACGGCCGGCACGGTCACGCCCTGCGCATCGATGCGTACCACGCCCTTCTGCGTGCCCGCCCAGACGCCGCCGTTGCGGTCCACGCTCATCGCGCGGATGTTGCCACCCGGCAGCCCATCGGCGGTGCCGTAGGTGCGCAGCACGCGGCCCTGCGCGTCCACCCGGAACACCCCGTCGCCGAAGGTGCCCACCCACAGATCGCCTGCGCGGTCCTGCGCCAGGCTCAACACGGACGGCGCCTTGCCGCCCTGGTTGCGCAGTGCGATCGGATGGAACCGGCCGTCGCCGTCGAGGCGGTCCAGACCGCTGGCGCTGCCGATCCAGACCTGGCGCTGCCGGTCCTCGTAAACCGTGCGCACGTAGTCGCCGCTGAGCCCGTCGCGTTCGGTGTAGCTGCTGAACAGCGTTTCGCGCAGACGGTAAAGACCGCCGTTGGCGCCGACCCAGATGCTGCCCTCCGCATCTTCGCGCAGGCTGACCACGCGCCCGCCCGGCAGCGAAAGACCGGCCGGCAGCCGCTCCAGCCCATGCCGCGAGAGTCGCAGAAGACCCTGGTTTTCCGTGCCCAGCCACAGGTCGCCGTGGCGATCCTGCAGCATCGCCGTCATGTGCATCTGGCCCGGCAGGCGGTGCTGCAGTTCGGGCACGCCGTCCTGCATGCGGTAGATCCGCTCGCCGGCCACGACCCACATCACCCCGTCGGGCGCACGATACGGCCATACCAGGCCACGCCCCAGCCCGAAGCTCTCCGGCGCGCGGCGCAGGACGCCGTCGTTGTCGCGCACCACCAGGCCATCCAGGGTGCCCACCCACACGCGGTCCTGGGCGTCCACCACCATCTTGGTGAAACTCATCGCCATCGGCACGTCGGCCGCCGGCGGCGTGTATTCGATCCGCCCGTCCGGGGCCAGACTGCCGATGCCCTTGCCTTCGTACAGCAGCCACAGGCGCCGATGGCTGTCCATCTGCATCGCCTGGATCAGCACCTGCGGCGTTCCCGGCTGGTGTTCCCAGACCCGCCACTGGCCATCGCTGCCGCGCCGGGTCACGTTGCCGCGCGAGTCACTGATCCACAGGTTCCCGGCGTGGTCGACATACAGCGCGCCCACGCCGTTGTCGCGAAGGCCCGGCCGCGTGCTGCGGTCAAACACGGTGAAGTCCAGCCCGTTGTAGCGGACCAGCCCCTCCCAGGTGGCGAACCAGAGGTGCCCTTCGGGCGTCTGCGCGATGTCGCGCAGCGAGTTGTGCGGCAGACCGTTGCGCGAGGTCCACACGTCGATGGCGTAATCGCGCAGCGGCGGTGGCCCATCCTGCGCCGACAACGACGGAACCACCGCCAGCCACAGCAGCAGATACAGTCCTGCCGCCTGCAGCCACGGCAGGACATATCCCCTGGTTTGGACCGGCCGCCGCCGGTTGAAGCCCCCCCGTTCCCTCATCCGTGCAGGCCTGCCCGCATGGCGTTGGGAGGGGAAGCCCCGGCCCGCAGGCCGGTCGATTCGTGCGCTCTCATGGGGGAGAAGCTGGCAAAGAGGTGCCCATAGTAGGCAAATCCGCGCCCGAACGGTCGTGAAGATCTATCCGGCGCGGGGTCCGGGTGCGACCCGCCAGGTGGCCGGCCAGCGCACCACCGCCTCCAATCCCCCTTGCGGGTGATTGCGCAGGTGCAGCGTGGCACCGTCCTTCTCGGCCAACGCGCGGGCGATGGTCAGCCCCAGCCCGGCACCGCCGGTATCGCGCGAACGCGAGGTCTCCAGCCGCACGAACGGATCGAACACGGCCTCCAGTTCGTCCTCGGCCAGGCCCGGGCCACTGTCGCGGATGCGGACCACCACCTCGTCCTCGGTCTGCTCCACGCTCACCCGCGCCGATTGCCCGTACATCACCGCGTTGTCCACCAGGTTGGAGAACAACCGGTGCATGGCCAGCGGGCGCAGCATCATCACCGCGCCGCTGGCGTGGTCGAAGCGCACGTCGGCGCCGGCTTCGGCGGCATCCTCGACGATGCTTTCCAGCAGCGAATCCAGCACCAGGGCAGCGCGCTGTTCAGCGCTTTCGGCGCTGCGGGCCAGCTCCAGCCCCTCGCGGATCAGCGCCTGCATCGCGCCCAGATCGCCGATCAGGCGCTCGCGCAGTGCTTCATCGGGCACGTTCTCCAGCCGCAGCCGCAGCCGGGTCACCGGGGTCTGCAGGTCGTGGGTGATCGCCGCCAGCATCTGCGTGCGCTCGCCCAGGTGCCGCTGCAGGCGCTGCTGCATGGCGTTGAAGGCTTCGGCGGCGCGCCGGACTTCCAACGGCCCGGTCACCGGCATCGGCTCGCCCTGCAGGTCGTCGCCCAGCGCGGCGGCGGCATCGGCCAGGCGCTGCAGCGGTGCGCTGGCCATGCGCGCCACGATGTAGGCCAGGATCGCGATGGCCATCACCAGCAAAGTCAGGAACAGCGGATCCACCGCCAGGATGCCGTTGTGCGCCACGGCCGGCGAGTCCAGCGCAAGCCGCAGCGGCGTGCCGTCGCTGAGCACCACCGAGACCGCCCGGCACTTGGGCGGGATGAACGACGGATCGCGCTCGCGCGGCCGCTTGGGCGCGCCCATCTTGTGCGGTGGCGGCGGCGGAAGCAGCTCGGGCAACCGCGGCAGGCAGGACCGGAACGAGGTGAAGTGCACCTCTGCATGCGCCACCGGGCCGGGCCGGTCGTCCAGCACGGCCATCATCGCCGTGTCCTTGCGACCCTGGCGCGCGCCGTCGGGCAGCTCGCGCACGCTCGGGCCGCCCACGGCCAGCAGACGTTCGCGCAGCTCCGGGTTGCCGTCCAGCAGGTTGACGTAGCCCTGCAGGCGGTCGGCGATGCGGTTGAGGTTCTGGCGTTCGAACTCCTGCTGGCGCTTGGCGCTGGCCAGCACGGTGGCACCGATCGCGGCCACCGCCATGCCCAGCAGCAGGATCAGGAACAGGCGCCCCACCATCGAGGCGAAAAAGCGCCGCAGGCGTTTCATTCCAGTCCCACCGCCGTGGCCAGCACGTAGCCTTCGTTGCGCACGGTCTTGATCAGCCCGTCGCTGCCGCCGTCATCGCCCAGCTTGTTGCGCAGCCGGCTGACCTGCAGGTCGATGGCGCGATCCTGCGATTCGTAGCTGCGGCCACTGCTCAGGGCCACCAGCTGCTCGCGCGACAGCACCTTGTTGGCATGCCCGACGAACACCCGCAGCAGGCGGAACTCGGCACCGGACAGCACCACCACCCGGCCATCGGGGTCGACCAGATGCCGGTGTTCCAGATCGAAGATCCAGTGCGAGAAGCGCGCACGCCGGATCGCCAGCGGCTCCAGGTTGGCCGGCAGCGCCTCGGTACGGCGCAGCACGTTGCGGATGCGCGCAAGCAGCTCGCGCGGCTCGAAGGGCTTGGCCAGGTAATCGTCGGCGCCCATTTCCAGGCCCAGCACGCGATCGATCGGCTCGCTGCGCGCGGTGAGCATGATCACCGGCGTGCTCGACCGCGCGCGCAGATCACGACACAGGGTCAGCCCGTCTTCGCGCGGCAGGTTGAGGTCGAGCACGATCAGGTCGACGTGTTCGCGTTCGAGCACCTGGCGCATGCCGGTGCCATCGCTGGCGGTGCTGATCTGGTAACCGGCGCGGCCGAGCTGCTCGGCGAGCAGTTGGCGGATGTCGTGGTCGTCATCGACGATCAACAGGCGATGCATGGTGGTGATGGTCTCCATACGGTCATGATCCCCTGTCCGGAGATGAACCGCATCAATGGGAATGCGTACGCATGTGTCAGGGCACGAGGACGATACACAACGAAACGCGGGACAGCGCGCCTGGTTACCCTTTGATACACGGCAAGCGTTGAGCCCCCCGCCACGGGTCTTCACAATGCTGACAACGCCGATGCAACGGCCTGCCGAGTTGACGACCATCGTGAAGCCCCGCCTGCCCCAGACCCGCCGTGGCCGCATTCTGCTGCTGATCGCCGCCGTCATCGTGATCGCCGCGATTGTGGCATGGTTCGCCCGCAAGCCTGCCGCCCCCGCCCTGGCGACCACCCCGGTCAGCCGCGGCGACATCGAGCAGACGGTCGAGGCCACCGGTGTGGTCGATGCGTACAAGCTGGTGAGCGTGGGCGCGCAGGCGTCCGGCCAGATCAAATCGCTGAAGGTGCAGCTGGGCGATACCGTCAAGGAAGGCCAGCTGATCGCCGAGATCGATGCCACCACCCAGCAGAACCAGGTGCTCAACGCCGAAGCCGCGCTGGACAACATCCGCGCCCAGCGCGCGGTGCAGCAGGCCAGCCTGCGCGAGGCCGAACTGGAGTTCGCCCGCCAGCAGCAGATGCTTGCCGCCGAGGCCACTTCGCGCGCCGAGTACGACGCCGCCGACGCCAGGCTCAAGACCGCCCGCGCGCAGATCCAGTCCTACGACGCCCAGATCAAGGGCCGCGAGACCGAACTGGGCACCGCCCGCGCCAACCTGGCCTACACCCGCATCACCGCACCGATGGACGGCACTGTCGTGGCCGTGGTGGCCGAGGAAGGCCGCACCGTCAACGCCAACCAGACCGCGCCCACCATCGTGATGCTGGCGCGGCTGGACCTGGTCACGGTCAATGCCGAAATCTCCGAGGCGGACGTGGTCAAGATCAAGGCCGGCATGCCGGTCTACTTCACCACCCTGGGTGAACCGGACCGCAAGTACCACGCCACGCTGCGCCAGATCAATCCGGCGCCGTCCTCGATCGCCAGCGACAGTTCCTCCGGTTCCAGTTCCTCCAGTTCCAGTTCGAGCACGGCGGTGTACTACAACGCCCTGTTCGACGTGGAGAACCCCGACGGCACGCTGCGCATCGACATGACCGCGCAGGTATCGGTGATGCTCAAGCAGGCCAAGGGCGTGCTGATGATCCCGGCGGTGGCCCTGGGGCCGAAGACCCGCGATGGCCAGTACATGGTCCGCGTCGCCGACGCCGATGGCATGCCGGCGCCGCGCAAGGTGCGGATCGGCATCAACAACGGCGCCACCGCCGAAGTGCTGGCCGGGCTGAGCGAGGGCGAGAAAGTGATCGTCGGCGAAGGCGGCGGTGCGCAGGGCGGCAACAGCGGTGGCAACCGCGGCGGTCCGCAGATCCGGGTGGGCGGACCGGGCATGGGCGGGCCGCGCCGATGAGCCCCGCTCCGACCGGCGCGCCATCCACGCGCGCGCCCCTGCTGCGCCTGCGCGACCTGCGCCGCGAGTTTCCCGCCGGCGAAGACACCATCGCCGTGCTGCGCGACGTCAACCTGGACATCGACGCCGGCGAGATGGTCGCGATTGTCGGCCAGTCCGGCTCGGGCAAGTCCACGCTGATGAACATTCTTGGCTGCCTGGACCGGCCAACCCGCGGCAGCTACCAGGTGGCGGGCCGCGAAACCGGCAGCATGCAGCCCGACGAGCTGGCCGAGCTGCGCCGCGAGCATTTCGGCTTCATCTTCCAGCGCTACCACCTGCTGGGCGACCTCGATGCGCGCGGCAACGTCGCCGTGCCGGCGGTCTATGCCGGCAGCCCGGGGCCGGTGCGCACCGCGCGTGCCGAACAGCTGCTGCAGCGGCTCGGCCTCGGCGACCGCATGCACCACAAGCCCGGCCAGCTGTCCGGCGGCCAGCAGCAGCGCGTGTCGATCGCGCGGGCGCTGATGAACGGCGGCGAGGTGATCCTGGCCGACGAACCGACCGGCGCGCTCGACACCCGCTCCGGCGAGGAGGTGATGGCGATCCTCGGCGAACTGCATGCCGAAGGCCACACCATCATCATCGTCACCCACGACATGTCGGTGGCCGAACACGCGCAGCGCATCATCGAGATCCGCGACGGCGAGATCATCGCCGACCGCGCCAATCCGACCGCCCCCCGCTACCGCGCACAGCGCCAACCCACCGTGGACGCCGGCCACGGCCACAGCTGGCGTGCCGCGCGCGACCGCTTCACCGAAGCATTCCGGATGGCGCTGCTGGCGATGAACGCACACCGCCTGCGCACCTTCCTGACCATGCTCGGCATCATCATCGGCATCGCCTCGGTGGTCTCGGTGGTGGCGCTGGGCAACGGCTCGCAGCAGCAGATCCTGCAGAACATCAGCGCGCTGGGCACCAACACCATCGATGTCTATCCCGGTCGCGGCTTCGGCGACATGCGCTCGGCGCGGGTGCAGACCCTCAAGGCCAGCGACGCCGATGCGCTGGGACGCCAGAGCTACGTGGACAGCGCCACCCCCAGCGTGTCCTCCTCGGTCACCGCGCGTTACCGCAACCAATCGGCTACTGCCCAGGTCAGCGGCGTCGGCGAGCAGTTCTTCCGGGTCAAGGGCGTCACCCTGGTCGCCGGCAGCTTCTTCGACCGCGATGCGGTGCGCGGCCTCGCCCAGGTGGCGGTGATCGATGAAAACACCCGCACCCAGTTCTTCCCCAACGGCGAGGACCCGATCGGCCAGGTGATCCTGCTCGGCAATGTGCCGGTGCGCGTGGTCGGCGTTGCACAGCGGCAGAGCTTCGGTTTCGGTGGCAGCACCAGCCTGAGCGTGTGGGTGCCCTACACCACGGTGATGTCGCGGATGCTTGGCCAGAGCCATGTCTCCAGCATCACCGTGCGGGTGGACGACAGCACGCCGATGGATGCCGCCCAGGCGGCCATTTCCAAGCTGCTGGTGATGCGCCACGGCACCGAGGACTTCTTCCTCAGCAACAGTGCCGAGATCCGCCAGACCATCGAACAGACCACCCGCACCATGACCCTGCTGATCAGTGCCATCGCGGCGATCGCGCTGCTGGTGGGCGGCATCGGGGTGATGAACATCATGCTGGTGTCGGTGACCGAGCGCACCCGCGAAATCGGCGTGCGCATGGCCGTCGGCGCGCGTCAGAGCGACATCCGCCAGCAGTTCCTGATCGAAGCGGTGCTGGTCTGCCTGCTCGGCGGCCTGCTCGGCGTGGGCCTGTCGCTGGTGGTGGGCTGGCTGTTCGGCAAGTTCGCCCCCGACTTCCAGATGCTGTTCTCGACCGCGTCCATCGTGGCCGCCTTCGCCTGCTCCAGCCTGATCGGCGTGGCGTTCGGCTTCCTGCCGGCCCGCAGTGCCGCACAACTCGACCCCGTGGAGGCGCTGGCGCGCGAATGACGATGATCCCGATTCCCTCGATCCCCCTGCGTCCGCTGGCCCTGGCCTGCCTGTCCGCACTGGCGCTGTCTGCCTGCGTCAGCACCGGCCAGTACCGGGTTGACCCGCCGGCGGTACCGGCCAGCTACGGTCGCGGCGATGCGGCGCTCAACGCGCCCGTGCAGACCCTGCCCACGTCGCCGCCAGGAGCCGGCGCCGACGTGCGTAGCGATGCTTGGTGGACAGGCTTCGGCGATCCGCAGCTGGATGCGGTGATCGCCCGCGCCCTGGCCGCCAACACCGACCTGGCCTCGGCCGGGCTGGCCGTGCAGCGCGCGCGCCTGCAGGCCGGGCTGGCCGACAACGCCTTGTGGCCGCAGCCCTCGGGCAGCGTCGGCAGCAGCGGCAACCGCGCGATCGACCAGTCCGCGGACTGGAACCGCAGCAGCTCGGCCGGCGTTGCGCTGCAGTGGGAGGTCGATCTGTGGGGCCGGCTGCGCGCCCAGCGCGACATTGCCCAGTGGGAGGCGCAGGCCAGTGCCGAAGACCTGCAGAACACCGCGCTGCTGGTGATCGGCGATGTCGCCACGCAGTACTGGACGCTGGCGTTCCTCAACCAGTCGATCAGCGCCGGCGAGGCCAATCTGGCGCGCCTGCAGCGCACGCTGCAACTGGTGCAGGCGCGCTTCGATGCCGGCGCCGTGTCGCGGCTGGAAGTGCGCCAGGCCAGCCAGAGCCTGGAGGCGCAGCGCGCCGCACAGAGCGCGCTCGAACAGCAGCGCGTGGCCACCCGCAACGCACTGACGGTGCTGCTCGATGGCCAGCCCTTGGCCCTGGCCGACGAACCCCGCCAGCTGGAGCGTGCCACCAGCCCGGACATCGCCGAAGGCCTGCCGGCCGATCTGCTCGGTCGCCGGCCTGACCTGCGCGCGGCCGAACTGCGCCTGCGCAACAGCCTGAAGACCATCAAGGTGACCGCCACCCAGTACTACCCGGCGCTGAGCCTCACCGGCAGCGTCGGTACCGGCGCCACCTCGCTTTCGGACGTGCTGAAGAATCCGGTGGCCACGCTCGGTGCCGGGCTGTCGCTGCCGTTCCTCAATGTGCGCCAGGCCCAGTTGAACACCCGATTGGCCGGTACCGATTACCAGATCGCCGCCAACGGGTTCCGCCGCACGCTGTACACCGCGCTGTCGGAAGTGGACAACGCCCTCTCGGCCCGCACGCAGTTCGCCACGCAGGTCGCGGCTTCGCAGGCATCGTATGACGAAGCGGTGGAGATCGAACGGATGTACGACGTGCGCTACCGGGTCGGTGCGACCGACCTGCGCACCTGGCTGGAAGCGCAGCAGACCCGGCGTGATGCGGAGCTGTCGCTGGCCTCGGTCAAGCAGAAGCAGCTGGTCAACGACGTGACGTTGTTCAAGGCGCTGGGGGGAAGCGCCAACGCGCCGTAGGTGCGGTGGCGTCGGTACCGCCCGGGACGGTGTCGTCGGGACACGGTGGCGTCGGGGCGCGGTGGCGTCGGGGCGCGGTGGCGTCGGGGCGCGGTGGCGTCGGGGCGCGGTGGCGTCGGGGCGGTGGCCCCGGTAGAGCCGACCGTTGGTCGGCTGCCGCGCAACGCGCGGCCTCGCCGAAACGCGGCGCGGCGCACGCGGATCTGCTGTCATGGCGCCGGAACGAAGGGCAGCCGACCAACGGTCGGCTCTACCCCCCCACCCGCGCGCGGATTACAGGCCGCGCTGGCGCACGGCCTCGAACAGGCTTACCCCGGTGGCGACGGAGACGTTCAGGCTCTCGATGTCGCCCGGCATCGGGATCTTGACCAGGCCGTCGCAGTTCTCGCGGGTCAGGCGACGCAGGCCATCGGCCTCCCCACCCAGCACCAGCGCCACGTTGCCCTTCAGATCGATGGCATACAGCGATTCGGTGGCTTCGCCGGCCAGGCCGTAGATCCACACGCCCAGCTTCTGCAGGTCCTTCAGGCAGCGCGACAGGTTGGTCACGGCCACCACGGGGATGCGGTCGGCGGCGCCGGCCGAGGTCTTGCGCACGGTGGCATTGACCGTGGCCGACTTGTCCTTGGGGATGATCACCGCGGTGGCACCGGCGGCGGCCGCGCTGCGCAGGCAGGCACCCAGGTTGTGCGGGTCCTGCACCTCGTCCAGGATCAGCAGCAGGGCCTTGCCCTCGGCCGCTTCGACCAGCCCTTCCAGCTCGTTCTCGCCCCAGGTGCGTGCGGCCTGGTAGCGCGCGGCCACGCCCTGGTGGCGCACCGAACCGCCCACGCCGTCCAGCGCCTGGGTGTTCACCTTGCGAACGTCGATGCCCTTGCGCCGCGCGTTCTCTTCGATCTCTGTCAGACGCGGGTTCTTCGCGCCGGCCTCGATCAGGACCTCGCGGACGTTCTCGGCATCGTTCTCAATCGAAGACGCGACGGCGTTGACGCCGACAATCCACTGGCTTTGCTTGCTCATTGCGGGGGGCGGGACCGGAAAGGGGGTGGTAATGGTAGAGCATCGGCGGCGACCCCGCCTCACGCGGCGGGCGGGGGCCAGGCGCCGGTGTCGTGGTCGGGGTGCTGGTGGGAGACCAGGTGCTGCAGGTAGACCGCCTCCGGATCGTCCTCGTCGCGGATGGCGCTCAGCCGGTCCAGCGCATCCACGAACGGCAGCTTGGCATCGATGCCGTACTGGACCGTGGGCGGCAGGCGCGCGGGCGTATCGAAGGCGCCGGCGGCGATCGCCATCCCGTTGGGGGCCTCGTAGGTCAGCGGGGTGCCGCAGTCCGCGCAGAACCCGCGCTTGACCAGGTTGGAGGACGCGAACCGGCGCGGTTGCCCGCGCGTCCACTCGAACGCCACCCCGCGCACCGATACCAGCGGTGCGTAGTAGGCCCCGAATGCCTTCTGGCACATCCGGCAATGGCAGATCGAGCTGTCGGTCAGTTCACCGCGGACATGGAAGCGCACCGCGCCGCACTGGCAGCCGCCGGAGAATTCGGGAACCGGGTTCATGGGTTATTCCTCACGTCCGTACCGACCAAGGGTCGGTACCTACCAACGGTCGGTACCTGCCAAGGCATCATCCCGCGACGGCAGGTACCGACCGTGGGTCGGTACACCGCAGGCATCAATATTTCTTTTTCTGGCGCTTGGCCGGCTGACCGCGCGGCGGCAAGGCCGGCAGCTCGTCGTCCTTTTCCTCGACCAGGCGGAAGTCGATCTTGCGCTCTTCCATGCTGGCCTTCAGCACCAGGATGCGGACCCGGTCGCCCAGGCGGTAGGCCTTGCCCCGGCGCTCGCCACTGAGCGTTTTGCGCACCGCATCGAACTGGTAGTAGTCGTGCGGCAGCTGCGTGACATGGACCAGGCCGTTGACCTTGGACTCGTCCAGTTCCACGAACAGGCCGAAGCTGGTCACGCCACTGATGACGCCGTCGAACTGGCCGCCCACGTGCTTTTCCATCCAGGCCGCGCGGTAACGCTCGTCGACCTCGCGCTCGGCCTCGTCGGCACGGCGTTCGCGCTCGGAGCACTGCAGCGCCAGCGCCGCCATCTCACGCGGGGAGTAGGTGTACTTGTCCAGCGAACCGCCGCTGAGCGCGTACTTGATCGCACGGTGCACCAGCAGGTCGGGGTAGCGACGGATCGGCGAGGTGAAGTGGGCGTAGGCGTCCAGCGCCAGGCCGAAGTGGCCCTGGTTGTCCGGCGAGTACACCGCCAGGCTCTGGCTGCGCAGCAGCACCGATTCCAGCAGCGCCGCGTCGGGACGCTCGCGCACCTTCTTGAGCAGCTTGGTGTAGTCGCCCGGCTGCACCTTGGACCACGGCGGCAGGCTCAGCTTGAATTCCTTCAGGAACTCCAGCAGATCGTCGTACTTGGCTTCCGGCGGCTTGGCGTGATCGCGGAACGGTGCCGGCACGTGCTTGCTGAGCAGGTAACGCGCGGCCTGCACATTGGCCGCGATCATGCATTCCTCGATCAGCTTGTGCGCATCGTTGCGCACCAGCATGCCGGCCTGGGTGACCTCACCGGTGTTGTCCAGCACGAAGCGCACTTCGGAGGACTCGAATTCGATCGCGCCCCGGCGCGTACGCGCCTTGGCCAGCACCTTGTACAGCTGGTGCAGGCGCTCGACCTGCGGCAGCACCGCGGCGATCTGGTTGCGCACCGCCACGTCGTTCTCGCCCACCGCCTGCCACACCTGCGTGTAGGTCAGGCGTGCGTGCGAGTTCATCACCGCCTCGTAGAAGCGCGAGTGGATCACCTCGCCCTCGCGGTTCACCTGCATGTCGCAGACGAAGCACATGCGGTCGACCTTGGGCATCAGCGAACAGATGCCGTTGGAGAGGGTCTCCGGCAGCATCGGCACCACGAAACCCGGGAAGTACACCGAGGTCGCACGCTTCTGCGCTTCATCGTCGAGCGGCGTGCCCGGCCGTACGTAGTTGGACACGTCCGCGATCGCCACCACCAGGCGGAAGCCTTCGGCGTTGGGTTCGCAGTACACCGCGTCGTCGAAATCCTTGGCATCTTCGCCGTCGATGGTCACCAGCGGCGTGCTGCGCAGGTCGACGCGACCGCCGATCATCGACGGTTCCACCACCAGCGGCACGGCGGAGGCTTCGTTCAACACCTCCTGCGGGAACTCGAACGGCAGCTCGTGGCCGTGAATGGCGGTTTCCACGATCAGCGAGGCGGTCAGCTTGTCGCCGAGCACCGCGATGATGCGGCCGATCGGCGGGCGCCGGGTATCGGGCGCCTGGGTCAGTTCACAGACAACCAACTGGCCGTCGCGCGCATCGCCGGTCTGGTCCGGCGGAATCTGCACGTTGCGCTGCACCCGCTTGTCGTCGGGCACCACATAACTGATGCCGAACTCGATGCTGAAGCGGCCGATCAGGCGGGTCATGCCGCGTTCGAGCACGCGGGCGATGCTGCCTTCGCGGCGGCCACGGCGGTCGATGCCGGTGACGTTGGCGAGCACGCGGTCGCCGTGCATCACCTTGCGCATTTCGTACGGCGGCAGGAACAGGTCGTCGCCGCCCTCCACCGGACGCAGGAAGCCGAAGCCTTCCGGGTTGGCGATGACCACACCGGTAATCAGGTTGGTGGCCTGCACCGGCGCGAAACCGCCGCGGCGGTTCTGTACCAGCTGGCCATCGCGCACCATCGCGCCCAGGCGCTTGCCCAGCGCATCGGCACGGTCCGGTTCGGTCAGGCCGAGATGGATACCGATTTCTTCGGCGGTCTGCGGGCCTTCGCAGCGGTCGAGCAGCTGCAGGATCGCCTCGCGGCTGGCGATGGGCTGGGCGTAACGCTCGGCCTCACGCGCGGCAAAGGGGTCCTGCACAGGCACATCGCTCACGCCCGGCAGCGGGCGGCGGCGAGGGTTGGCGGCGGCCTTGGCAGCGGCGCGGGTGCCGGCGCGTGGCGCTGCCGGAGCAGTCAGGGATTCGGGCATCCAGGGTGGCAGCTTGCCGGCCTTCTTCTTGGCGGCAGCGCGGGGCTTGCCCGACGGACCGGACGCCTGCTTGGGCGCCGGGGACTTGGGGGCTTTCGCGCCCCGGGTCGGTTTCGTTGGTTTCATTGGCCTCCATCATAGCCGCTGACGATGTGCAGAACCGGTCATGGCGCGCGCACATGCAGTTTTGTGAAGAAAAGTTGAAAAACCGTTGACAAGCCCCGGCGGCATCTTCACAATTCGCCCCCTGAGTCGCCCAGGTGGCGGAATTGGTAGACGCACTAGCTTCAGGTGCTAGCGGGGGCAACTTCGTGGAGGTTCGAGTCCTCTCCTGGGCACCATGACTCAGACAATGATCAAACCCGCGCAAGCGGGTTTTTTCATGTCCGGCGTTTGGCCCGCGCCGTGGGACCGGATCAGGCGTCCGGATCGTAGTAGCGGCGCGCCAGCCCCGCCCGCCCCGGAAAGTGCCTGAACCAGGGCCGGGCCGCGTCGATCACCGCCGCCACAGGCGCATGCGCCATCAGCCGCTCCACGTAGGCAGACAGCGCCGCATGTGATGCCGGCACCGGTACGTAGGCCACCGCATAGAACAGCGCCGGCGCCGCCGCGCAATCAGCCAGGCTGAAGCTGTCGCCCGCCAACCACGGACGCCCGTCCAACTGCCGGTCCAACAGCGCATAGCTGTTCAGCAGCGTCGCGCGGGCGGCCTCGGTGGCGGCGCCCCCGCCATCGCCATCCGGCTGCAGCAGGGCGCCGGTCAGTGCCTGCATCGGCGTCATCACGTACAGGTCGCAGACGCGGTCCCAGAACCGCACCTGCAGCGCCTGCGCAGCATCCTGCGGAATCAGCCGCACCCCATCGGCCGCGTGATGCAGCTGCAGGTACTCGATGATGATGCTGGTCTCGCCGATGCACGTGCCCTGCTCGACCAGCAGCGGCATTTTGCCGAGCGGCCACAGCGCCCGGAACGCCGCGCGCTCGACCGGGTCGCCCAGATTCAACAGCCGCGTGTCCAGCGATACGCCCAGCACGTGCGCGGCGATCAGCACTTTCTGGCAGCACGACGACAGGGGATGGAAGTGCAGGATCGGGCTCGGCATGGGAACGCCTTGCTGCAGGGTGGGACCAGTATTTTCAGCGCCCGTTGCCGCGGTCAAGCCACGCCCGGCCCACCAGTACGACCGGCACCGGGCGATGCGTCACAAAGCGTTGACAGTCGTCGAATGCTTCCGCATAATTCGCCTCCTGAGTCGCCCAGGTGGCGGAATTGGTAGACGCACTAGCTTCAGGTGCTAGCGGGGGCAACTCCGTGGAGGTTCGAGTCCTCTCCTGGGCACCATGACTCAGAACATGATCAAACCCGCGCAAGCGGGTTTTTTCGTTTCCGGGGTTCGCTGACATCCGCTTCGCAGGACACACGAATCACGCGACATGCAGCGCGATGACGCCGCGACACGCAATCATCAGAACTTCTCGCGAAATCCTGTTGACACATTCCCGGTTCTCCCGCAGAATTCTCCTCCTGAGTCGCCCAGGTGGCGGAATTGGTAGACGCACTAGCTTCAGGTGCTAGCGGGGGCAACTTCGTGGAGGTTCGAGTCCTCTCCTGGGCACCATGACTCAGACAATGATCAAACCCGCGCAAGCGGGTTTTTTCATGTCTGGGGTTTGGGTTTTTTAGAAGCCGACGCTGAAGCCAGAGCGCTGCTTATGTGCCGGCGACGGGCTGGGCGGGGGCGTGCGGATTCGCGGGGCACGCCGCTCCATCCGTACCCGACCAAGCCAGCGGCAGTGCAGATGGGTTTTTTAGAAGCCGACGCTGAAGCCAGAGCGCTGCTTCTGTGCCTGCGACGGGCTGGGCGGGGGCGTGCGGGTTCGCGGGGCACGCCGCAAGTACGTCCGTGTAGGCTCGTGCGCCGCATCCATGCGGCGCAACGGCCCCGCGAACCCACACTCCCCCACCCCAGACAGTTGGCCGGCGCCTATCGAACAGCAACGCAAGGCGGCAAAGCCGACCGTTGTTCAGCTGTTTTGCGCGCTGCTGTTTGGCTGTGGACGCTTCGTCGCGCACCGACCCACTTTCAGGGGCGGGTACGGGTGGAGTGGCGGGACCGTAGAGCGCCACGGATGGCGCGAACGAGCCTACATGGACGTACTTGCGGCGTGTCCCGCCGCTCCACCCGTACCCGACCAAGCAAGCGGCAGTGCAGATGCGATGCTGCTCCGCTGTTGCCCTGCCCCTGCCCCTCCCGGCACCCATAAAAAAACCCCGCCTTTCGACGGGGTTTTCTTCGTTGCAGTTCAGATGCCGATCAATGTCCGCCGGCAGAGGCCGCGCCGGCCCCTGCACCGAACGGCGGCTTGGCCAGCCACAGGAAGGCAATGATGGCCAGGAAGATCCAGCCCAGAAGGAAGAAGATGTCGTTGAAGCCCATCTGCGATGCCTGGTGGTTGATCATGTTGTTGAGCACGGCGGCGCCATGCTGCAGGTCGCCCTGCCCCATCGCGGTCACCTGGTCCTGCATGCCCGGCGTGTAGCCGGACACATGCTCGGTCAGGTGCGCATGGTGCTCCTGCGTGCGCCGCGCCCACAGCCACGTCGTCAGCGACGCCGCGAAGCTGCCCCCCAGCGTGCGCAGGAAGGTCGCCAGGCCGGAACCGGCCGCGATCTCGCGCCCGTCCAGATCCGACAGCAGGATCTGCAGCACCGGCATGAAGAACAGCGCGACGCCAATGCCCATGATCAGCTGGATGCCGGCCACATGGCCGAAGTCCACCTGCAGGTTGAAGCCCGAGCGCAGGAAGCTGGTGAAGGACAGGAACACGAACGCGATGGTCGCCAGCATGCGCATGTCGAACCGCGACGCGTACTTGCCGACGAACGGGGTCATGATCACCGGCAGCACGCCGATCGGCGCGGTCGCCAGACCGGCCCAGATCGCCGTGTAGCCCATGTCGCGCTGCAGCCACTGCGGGATCAGCAGCGCCACGCTGAAGAACGCGGCATACGCCACCACCATTGCCAGCGTGCCCGCGCGGAAGTTGCGGTGCCGGAACAGGCGCAGGTCCACGATCGGGTCCTTGTCGGTCAGCTCCCAGATCAGGAACACCGCCAGGGCCACCACCGACACGCAGGCCAGCACCACGATCTTGCCCGAGCTGAACCAGTCCTCGTCGTTGCCGAGGTCGAGCACCAGCTGCAGCGCACCCACGCCGATGACCAGCGTGATCAGGCCGACGTAGTCCATCTTCGGCTTCTCGGTGTGCTCCGGCCGGCCCTTGAGCTGGTTGCCCACCACCAGCGCGGCGAAGATGCCCAGCGGCACGTTGATCAGGAAGATCCATTCCCAACTGTAGTTGTCGGTGATCCAGCCGCCCAGGATGGGGCCGGCAATCGGCGCCACCACGGTGATCATCGCCAGCAGCGCCAGCGCCTGCCCGCGTTTTTCACGCGGGTACAGCGACACCAGCAGGCTCTGGGTGATCGGGTACATCGGACCGGCCACGAACCCCTGGATCGCACGCGACACCACCAGCATGCCCATGCTCTGGGCCAGGCCGCACAGCAGCGAGGCCAGGGTGAAGGCCAGCGTGGCCCACACGAACAGCTTGGTTTCGCCAAAGCGACGGCTCAGGAAGCCGGTCAGCGGCAGCGCGATCGCGGTGCTCACCGCGAACGAGGTGATCACCCACGTGGCCTGCTGCGAACTGGCGCCCAGGTTGCCCGCGATGGTCGGCAACGACACGTTGGCGATGGTGGTGTCGAGCACCTGCATGAACGAGGCCATCGCCAGGCCGGCGGTACACAGG